>JAYWEL010000253.1:0-6980 GCA_043779285.1 Chitinophagaceae bacterium
CGTTGCTCTTTGGTTAATGTTTTTCTTGAATCTGGATCTATTTTGGTTTTGGATATTTGTTCCTTTCAATCTTTCAACTTCTGATACAAAGATAAGAGGCGTATAGTTCGCGGGTTAGCGCATTACTTCTCTTTTTTGCATCGGCGGTATTTACTGCAAGCATCGTGTTATCCTTATTTATCAATAGGAGAACAACGTGTATGTGGCAACGTAGTTTTACGAAAAAAGAAGCCAATGATCGCTTTTTAAACAGGAAATGGTTTTATCAATTGCCTAGAGACTGTATTACATCATACTTTGTTACGATGTGGTATGTGCCGGCTTCATCGATAGAAATAACTGCACCATTATCTTTATTGATCAATGTTTTCAACCTTTCTACCGGTGTTTTAAAATCTACTATCGGAAAAGCTGGTTCTAAAACCGATTCTACTTTTTCATTCTTAATGTCGGGGTTATTGAAAATTTTCTGAAACAAACCGCCTTCACTGATTGCTCCGATAGCTTCATCAGCTCTCATTACAGGTAATTGTTCAATATCATATTTCTTCATTAATTCAACAGCTTCGGCAACTGTTTGTTCTGGTTTCAATGTGATCAGACGATTGGTGCCTCTTGAACTGATAATATCCTTAAATGTTTTAACATCCAGAAATCCACGTTCAATCATCCACTGGTCATTATATATTTTACCAACATAACGGCTACCATGATCATGAAAAATACATACCACAAGGTCATCCTTTTTTAAACTACTTTTTAATTGTATTAATCCTTGAATACAACTGCCTGCGCTATAGCCGCAAAACAATCCTTCTTCTTTTGCTAATCGTCTGGCCATAACGGCACCATCCTTGTCACTAACCTGTTCAAAATAATCAATAACACTCATGTCATAATTAAGTGGCACAAAATCTTCTCCAAAACCTTCTGAGAAATAAGGATGCACTTCGTTCATGTCTACTTCACCTGTTCGGAAATATTTGGTCAACAAAGAACCTTCCACATCAATAGCCCAAATTTTAATGTTGGGATTTTTTTCTTTTAAAAATTTTGCTGTTCCGGTTACCGTACCGCCAGTTCCTGCAGTTACAACCAGGTGAGTAATTTTTCCATCGGTTTGATTCCATATTTCCGGACCTGTAGATTCGTAATGTGCCTGCCTGTTTGCCAGATTATCATATTGATTCATGTGAAATGAATTTGGAACTTCTGTAGCAAGTCGTTTGGCCACACTATAATAACTTTTTGGATCTTCGGGTGCTACATTGGTTGGACAAATGATTACATCAGCTCCAACTGCTTTCAGGATATCTGCTTTTTCTTTGGATTGTTTATCAGTAGTAACAAAAATGCATTTATATCCTTTTATACATGCAGCCAATGCAAGTCCCATTCCGGTATTGCCACTGGTTCCTTCTATTATTGTTCCGCCAGGTTTCAATTTGCCTTCCTGCTCAGCTACTTCCACCATTTTAAGTGCCATCCGGTCTTTGATTGAATTTCCGGGATTGAAATAATCCACTTTGGCCGCAACTATACAAGGAAAATCTTTCGTTATCTTATTTAATCTGATAAGTGGGGTATTCCCTATCGTTTCGAGAATGTTATTTTTAATGTCCATAGCATGTTTTATTGGATGCAAAGTTAAGATTTAGTTTTTTGCCAAAATATTCGATGTTTTTTGGAATAAAAAAAGCCTTCTAAGGGAAGAAGGCTGATGAAACATTTTGGGAAAATTTAATTATCTAATGCTGTAATTTCTTTTTGGATGATAAATAATTATCGAATAACATGAGGGCTAATACAACAAGGCTAATGATGAAAAATTGTTTGATGATATTATTGGAAAGAAAACCATATTCTATTTTCGGAAATTCAAATGGTATATTATAGCCTCCCGAATCAGAGGAATTCCATTCTACTTGTCCGAATCCATAAATTAATAATACGGCAATAATCGTGAGAAAGAAGAAGCCAATGAACCCAATGATTTTTGTATTAATATATTTTTTTGAAACCGGACTGAGTTGTGTTTTATAAATAGCATCCATAACATTGCTGCTGAATCGCATGGATGGTTCTTCCAATTCGGCATGATGAAGTGAATGGTTGATGATTAATAATTCCGCATATTTATTCTTCCAGATTGCATTTACTTTCAGCAATTCCTGAATAGTAATACGTTCAGCTTCATTGATATGGCCATCAATAAAGTTCCACAAACGTTCTTCCATATTTTGATTGATGTTCATGATATATAAATTTAATAAAGGTCCCTGACTTCTTGTGCAAAATTTGTTTCCATCACTTCTTTTAATTTTTTTCGGGCACGGTGCAATCTCACTTTTACAGTATTTGGTTCCTGGCTCATTACTTGTCCAATTTCATCCAAACTTTGCTCTGCTTTGTAGAATAAAGAAATGACCATCGCATCGTCCGGGTTTAAAAAATCAATGGCTTTATTTACCATCGATGTCCTGGATTTCTGTTCTATCAGATTTGATGCCTGTTCCGAATTTTGATTAATGACGATCTCGAAAATATTTTCATTGTCAATCGAACAGGTATTCAATTTCCGTTTACGTAAAAAACTAAGGCTCGTTGTATAAGCTATCGTATAAAGCCAGGTGCTGAATTTTGAGGTTCCTTTAAAATCGGTAAGAGAACGAAATGCTTTAATAAAAACATCTTGCGCTACTTCTTCTGCATCTTCCCTGTTTTTTACAATACGCAGGGTTAATGAAAAAACATAGTTTTGGTATCTGGAAATAAGTGCTGCATAAGCTGACTTATCTCCCCGAATAACCTTTTCAATTATCTCTGTATCTGAAGTTTCGATTGATCTCACTTTATTTAAGACTCCTTTAAATGAATAGAGGTTACAAATAATTTCTTGCAAGGTAAAGTTAAGCCTGTAAAAGATGTTTTTATTCTGGTATAAAAGGTTGATTTTAAAAAATTACCGGTTTGTTTTAAAGATATTTTATGATTTCTGTAACCTGGCTTTACTTATCATAGTCATAACAGCAAACACACTAATTTTTAATTTAAATAATTTTATTATGCACGAAGCAGAATTTTTAGTAGCTATCTTGATCCCTTTAGGAGCTTTTGCAATGATTTTTGGTATTGTATATATTAAAAGCAGGGAGAACATGGCTTTAATTGATAAAGGTATAAATCCTAAAGAACCAATTGCTCAGCCATCTCCTTTCAGATATTTTAAATGGGCTATGTTATTGGTAGGTGCAGGACTTGGATTATTACTTGCCAATCTGATGCATACCTATGTTTTGCCTACAGATGTTTCAGATGATAATCCTGCTGTTTATTTCTCCTTGATTGCCATTGGTGGTGGATTAGGATTATTCAGTGCCTATAAAATAGAGAAGAAAGAATTCTATGATAAGAAGAAAGATCAGGATTAATATATTGAATAAAGTTAAAGGCGTCTACATGATGCCTCTAACTTTATTTTTTTATTTCTTCCAAGGCTTTTTCGATCATTTTATCTTTCGAGTTCATCACTTGCTGGAAGCCTAAGGATCTCCATTTGATCCTTGCAAAATTGGCCAATATCCTTAATTCCAGCTCTTTTCTGATGTTATCGCTTATTGATTTAAGCGATATAGAATCTTTAATAGCGGCTACAACCAGGCTATCCCAAACCCGATTCATTTCTTTAAAATTATTCAGGAGGTCAGCCGTAGATTTAAATTGATCAAATATTTTTTTATTGTTGTGGTAATAGTCGTATGTGAAATTGTTAAAAACTCCACTCAATAAAAGTTTAGCAGTTGTATTGCTAAAAGAGGAAGAATCATAAGCTACAAATATATCCGGCATGATGCCCCCATTTCCATAAACAATTCTTCCTGCTTTTGTTTTATATTCTTTACCATTTGAAACTTTATTCGAGTCGGAAAAATAAAGATCACCATGCTGATATCGGTCGAACATATCATCCATATAAACTTTTTTTCCTTTATCATAGGCACGTTGAATACTTCTTCCAATCGGTGTATAATACCTGGCAACAGTAAGCCTTATGGCAGATCCGTTGCTCAATGCATATTGTTCCTGCACAAGGCCTTTCCCAAAAGTTCTTCTTCCTATGATAGTTCCTCTGTCCCAATCCTGGATAGCTCCGGCTACAACTTCACTTGCACTTGCCGAAAGTTCATCAACCAGGATGATTAGTTTTCCTTTTTCAAGAAGTCCATCACGGATTGCCCTATATTCTCTTTTTGCAGTATTTAATCCTTTGGTATAAACCAATAATTTGTCATCACTTAAAAATTCATCCAGCATATTCACAGCTTCATTCATTAAGCCACCTCCGTTTCCTCTTAAATCGAAAACCAGGTTTTCTAATCCTTCTTTCTGGAGTTTTTCCATGTTTTGCATAAACTCGCGGTAGCTGTGAAGCGAAAATTTGGATAGATGAATATAGCCGGTTTTTTTATCCAACATATATGCTGCATCAATTGCCGGAATATCAATCACATTTCTTTGTATGGGTATTTTTAACAATGTAGAATTCCGCAAAATCCCTAAAGTCAGTTTGCTGCCAATTTCTCCCCGAATTATTTTCTTTATTTTCTCCGAGCTAAAATTCTTGCCTGTTACGTCTTTGTCATCAACGCTAATAATCCTGTCCGTTACCTGTATACCTGCTTTATCACTCGGTCCATCCGGGACTACATTCAGCACATGAACCGTATCCTTGAACATATTGAATTCAATACCAACACCGCCAAAATTTCCGGATATATTGTCATTCATTTCCTGAATGGAAGTAGAAGGGATGTAAACAGAATGAGGATCAAGAGTAGAAATTATATTCTGAATCGTTACTTCCTGAATGGAGTCGATTTTTACTGAATCAACATATTTTAAGTTGATAAGGTCAAGAATTTCCTGAAGACTGCTTCTTTTATCTTTATTGAAAAAATTATTTGACTGCTTTATATTACCTTTCAAATTATAACCGAGGTACATACCGGCAATCATCATGATGGATAATAATAATGGTAGCCAGATTTGAAGTTTTTTCTTATTCGTCATCTTCTTTACTTTGTTATTGTTTGCAAAGTAAAGGTTTTGATTGTTACAGATTTTGTTTTATGCCAGTATAAACATTTTTTTACGTATTCTTAAAAATGGACATGACTAAATTGATAATTGATAGTGGATCTACAAAAGCCGAATGTTGTTTATTGTATGAAGGGAAGAAGAAGACCATAAAGATTAAAGGAATTAGTCCATATTTTCTGAGTTCAGATGAGATGAGTGATATTTTTAGAAAGGATCTTCTGCCAAAAATAAAAAATACACTGCCACAGGAAATATATTATTATGGTACAGGATGTGCAAATATCGAAAATAAAAAAGCAGTTAAAAAAGCATTGCAATCAGTATTTGTAAAAGCAAAAATCTTTGTTGAAAATGATTTAATAGGTGCTGCCAGGGCTGCTTGTGGCAATAGGAAGGGCATTGCATGTATTCTGGGCACGGGTTCCAATTCATGTTATTTTGATGGAAAGAAAATTAAGAAAAACAGTCCTGGATTGGGGTATGTTTTGGGGGATGAAGGCAGTGGAGCTTTTCTAGGAAAGAAAGTGATACAGTATTATTTATACGAAACGTTTGATGAAGATCTGAAATATATTTTTGATAAAAAATACCAGACAAACGTAGCAGAAATTTTGGAAAATGTGTATAAGAAACCTTTGCCAAATCGTTATCTAGCAGGATTTGCGTTATTTCTGGCAGAGAACCGGGGGCATTTCATGATCGAGAATATTATCGAAGATGGATTGAATGATTTCTTTTTTACACACTTATGCAAATACACTGAATCCTGGTCTCTGCCTATTAATTTTGTAGGCGGGGTTGCTTTTGGGTTTAAAGATGTGGTTAAGGAATTGTGTAGTGTTTATGAGTTTAAATTAGGCAGAATACTAAAAACGCCCATGCAGGGATTGGTTGAATATCATCAATAAAAAGAACGGCAAAATATGGCATTTGAGAAAATAACTGAACAACAAAGTGCATATCGTCATTTAGAAAAAATGTCAGTAGCGGAGTTGTTGAGTAAGATGAATAAAGAAGATAAGACAGTACCGGATGCTGTTGAAATGGCTATTCCAGATATCGAAAAACTTATTTCTATCATCACGGATAAAATGTTGGCTGGAGGTCGTTTGTTTTATATTGGCGCCGGAACAAGTGGTCGCTTAGCGGTCGTTGATGCAAGTGAGTGTCCACCTACATTTGGCGTTCCTTATGGATTGGTTATTGCAATTATTGCCGGTGGTAAAGAAGCGATTACAAATGCAGTTGAATTTGCAGAAGACAATCTGGAAGCCGGTTGGCATGACCTTTTGGAACATGATATCAATGAAAAGGATGTGGTGATAGGGATTGCGGCAAGTGGAACTACACCTTATGTGATTGCTTCCCTGGAAACATGTAAAATGAATAAAATATTCACCGGATGTATTACGAACAACCCCGGATCACCGTTAGCATTAACTGCTGATCAACCCATAGTGATAAATGTAGGACCTGAATTCATTACGGGTAGTACAAGAATGAAAAGCGGTACTTCTCAAAAATTGGTTTTGAATATGATTTCAACATCCGTAATGATACAGCTAGGAAGGGTTGAAGACAATAAAATGGTAAACATGCAGCTTAGCAATGATAAATTGGTTGACCGTGGAGTAAAAATGTTGATGGAGAAAACAGCCATACAGGATTATGAAATTGCAAAAGAACTTTTATTGAAAAATGGAAGCGTTAAGAAAGCCACTATTCATTTCAAAGGGTTGTAGATTTTTTTTTGTTGAAATTAATAGGCTGATTAAATCAATAATAATACCATCTTGATTTACTAAATAGTCCAACGGACTATGTGTAAATCTTAGATGGTATTATACCGCAGAAAAGCGCATTGGACTATTTACTGTTTA
>JAYWEL010000254.1:0-2945 GCA_043779285.1 Chitinophagaceae bacterium
CAACAACGGCGTAACAACCAAAATTGAGTTCAGCAGCTATTGATGCCGTTGTTGGTGTTTTCACCAACAACGGCGTAAAATTATTTTAATATAAGGTTATTCAAAATCGAGAATAAGTGATCATCCCCATCTTCATAATTGTTACAAATAATTTTCCCATTTTGATCAATTAAGTATAAAGCAGGAATTGGTTTTCTCCCATATTTATTAATCAAATCTTCGTCGTTGAAAATATTTTTCCAATTCATTTGATATTTCAAAACAGCATCTTTGAATTTTGAAAAATCTTTATCGTATGAAATTGAAATAATTTGCAAATTGGCTGCTTCAAGTTTTGGTTGTATTTCTTTAAGTTTGATAATATGCTGAATACATGGAATACACCACGATGCCCAAAAATTTATGAGGATAAATTTTCCTTTCAACTCCTCCAAGACTATATTTTTTCCTAAAAAATCCTTTGCATGGAAAGTTGGGGCTAAAAAACCATTTTTGATATATGTACGACCCCACAGTAGCTTATATATTTCTTGACCTTCAATACTGGATTTTATTTTATTTGGGAAAACGTTATTGAATATTGCCAATAAAGAATCCGGCAATTTATAAAATAATAGAGGTGCAATTTCTGTTCTGAATAGCCAAAACGAATAATATGAATGGCTATTCATTTTAATAAATTCCAATCTTTTATCATTCAAGGTTCTTTCTTTAATATTCAACATTAAATTCAAAGAATCCATATCACCTGATATACTGCCGTATCTCAAAAAAATGTCTTCAACTTCTTCAAGTTCTGATTTGGCATACAAGGCCAATTTCTTTGCATCAACTGTTTTAGATATCTCAATGGCATTAACGGAGTTGAAATTTAAAAGTGGGTTTTTATGATAAATACCTCTATTCTTTTCCAGGAATTTTATTAGTGAATTTTTTTCTGAAATAAAAAAACGATTGGTAAATAAAATATTATTGGTATCCGGATATGTAATTGTAAGAATTGCATATTTCGAATAAAAACTATCAGTAATAACCATCTTGCTATGTATAAAAACCGGAGTTTTTTCAATTACTTTTTTTCCATTGTCATATTCAATTCCCAGCTGATTAGCTGAAATATGAGAAGGTATTATGATTTCAATAATGAATTTATTTTGACCTTGTAAATTTTGAGAATAAAAAGTAATGGATACATAAGTTAAAAGGCATGCAAATATTTTCATGTAATTTATTTTGGTACTTAATTATTTTGTAAGGGTAGAAGCAAATGACCTGCTTAAAATAAACAATGGTGGTTATGAAAATTTGAAAAACAAAGGGCAGTTTCTTTTAAACTACCCCATGTTATTTGATTGTTTATAGCAAAATATTATATTAATGACATTGGCCTCCGTTTGAATTTGAACACAAACAAACTGGGTAAGTAGTTCCATTAAGTACAAATGATCCACTGTTACATGAATAAATATATGTTGTGTTCCCAATTGAACGAGTACATCTGCCACATCCACCATCAGGGACTTGAACTTCTTCATCTCCACCCATAATTCTTTTTTGTTCGTCTTTACTCAGAATTCTGCCCAAACTTTCTAAATTTTTCATAATTAAACGTTTTATTATTAAGTATCGGCCTGGGTTTTGGTACCAGGCTCTTTTACCCCACATACCTATGGACTGGTTTATTGCAATAAAGAGTTTGTGCCCATCCGGGCCTTTTATTTTTCAAATAAATATTTTAGATCTTCAATTTTATACTGCTCCGGCAACTGGTATCCATTAATAAAAAAAGTTGGGGTAAACTCAATATTTACCTGATCGCACCACTCTTTCATTATTTGCAGCTTTTCTCCCTGGGCATTCAATTCACCGTTCAACTTATAGTTGCTTGCAAAAACATCATAGTCTTTTTTATCGGCCAAATACCAATCGTCCAATGCCTGATGCATGAGTTGTTGATCGCCTTTGTCATGTATGGCCAACAGGTGTTTTACAGGGTTGGCTTTTATATCTTTTTCGTCATCAGTAGCTGTAAACAACATCTGAACTTTTAAATTGCCATTGTTTGCCAGCAGTTCTTCTATAACCGAATGTGCTTTTGCACAAGGGCCGCAATAAGGATTGCAAACTTTTATAATTGTATTTTGTGCAGCAGGGTCACCTAATAGAATGCCCAAGCCATCAGGATTTTTTGCTATTCTTTTCTGCTTCTCCAGCAAAGCTTTAAATACAACAGGATTGTTTTTAAATCGGGTTCCCCTGAAGTTTTCTGCTTCCAGTTTTTTGTTCTCTTTAAGCAATGGTTTTATCCAGAGCCATAAAGCAGTTGTAATAAATAATAGAAGGGAAACAAGCATTGTATTATTCAAAGTCAGGCTGCTAAAATTACTTTTCAACAAGCTTAGAGTGACAGGAAGCAATACCATGAATTGTGCCCATAACAGTGCAACGGTAATTAAACAAAGCCTGCACCATTTCTTTTCTATTCGCCACTGATAATAAAGAGAAAGGAAAGTAACCGGCAGGGTAGAGGTTGCCAATATCGAAAGCAACACATTTAACCCGTTGCTATTTTCATTAAATGAACCAATGAGCAATGCTGCTAAAAGGAATGAGAAGTAAATAATTCCTGCATCGCTCCAGCCAATACCTAAGGGCAGCTTTATTTTTTTTGAGTTGATTACCGAATTGCAACCGGCATCCTTACCGCAAACCTGGTCAGCAATTTTATTTTCAATACCCAATTCTTTGCTTACAATCATCCACGATACAAAAACACCGGCAATTGCAAGCAATAAAAGCGTTGCATTCAACCAACTACCGTTCATGCCCCCTGTAGATAGAATAAATACAACCATAAATAAAACTACACTTGCAATATTCACAAACCGTTTTTCATCTTTCTTTATCCATTCATTATTTTGTTTATGTTTCCAATTTTCGGGTTT
>JAYWEL010000255.1:0-2941 GCA_043779285.1 Chitinophagaceae bacterium
TTTGTTTCAAGACAAAGAAAGTGACAAATCTACAATTCAACCAAGCTGTTGCAGGAAAATACTGCTGCGAAAAGTTATCGAATTGTTTCTAATTTTTAAACTCTTGACAATCGGTATTATTTTCATATTTTGTAGCTTTGTAAAACGATGTCAATAGCAAATTTTCAAAAGCAGCAATTAGGGTCTGGGATTTATACAATTCCAGATATTAGTAGGCTTTTGGGTATTCCTCAAGCCAAAGTAAGGCGATATTTGAATGAATACTGGGACGAT
This sequence comes from Chitinophagaceae bacterium, assembly GCA_043779285.1. GTDB lineage: Bacteria > Bacteroidota > Bacteroidia > Chitinophagales > Chitinophagaceae > MGR-bin208. Next base: position 274 of record JAYWEL010000255.1, read on the forward strand.
AGATTGGGAAAGAAGCTTTTTAACCAAACTTATTCATGGTCTGTTGATAATAAGATTAAAGCAGTAAATTTTTATACACTTATTGAGCTACATACTTGTTTTTATCTTAAGGAATTAGGCGTGTCAACAAGAAAAATCTTGCAATCAAGAGAAGCTATTGCAAAGGATTTAAATATCCCACACCCTTTTGCTAGTGCAAAGCTATTGACTTATGGCAATAAAATCTGGTATCGATTTGAGGATAGTATTATTAATGCTGATGGTTCTCGTCAAGCTGATTTCATAGAATTTATTGAAGATTTTGCAAATAAAATTGAGTTTAATTCCCAGAAAATAGCTCAAAGATTTTGGCCTGCTGGCCGGAAGAGCGATGTTATTGTTGACCCTCATCATCAATTTGGTCAACCGGTATTAAAAGGAACAAATATTAATGCAGAAGTTATTTTTTCAATGTATGAAAGTGGGGAGTCAGTCACTGCAATAAGTATTCTCTATGACCTTACAGCAAAGCAGGTTAATGATGCGGTTTCGTTTTACAAAAAACCTGCTGCATGACTGAAATATTTCTTGATGAAAATTTATCTGAATATGTTGCAGATGCACTTAATTCTCTGAATAAAGGATATTTTAATGATGTTATAGTTCACTCTACAAAGATTAAGTTTGGGAAAGGTAAACCTGATGAAACAATTATTCCTTCAATTGGAAGTCAAAATGGAATATTGATAACAAAAGATTTGAATATTCATAAGACCAGATTACAATATCAACTTTGTGAACAATATAAAATTGGTGTGTTTTTTCTAAAAATGCAAAAGGGTTTGGATAGACATTGGGAAATTGTAAAGCTGCTAATCAACTCATGGGAAGAAATATTAGACAAGTTAGCGAAAGAGAAGCGACCTTTTGGATATGAAATCCTTTTACGAAGCAGGATGAAAAAGCTTTGATATTTTTTTCAAAATTCTTTATAGAAATTTGGCACAATCAAGCATCGAATGGACAGAAATGACCTGGAACCCAACAACAGGCTGTGATAAAATTTCAGCAGGTTGTAAATACTGCTATGCAGAAGTAATGTCCCGGCGTTTACAGGCTATGGGTATTGATAAATATAAAGATGGGTTCAAATTACGATTGCATAAAGATGCTTTACGTATTCCTTACAGTTGGAAATCACCTAAGATTGTATTTGTGAACTCTATGAGTGATATGTTTCATAAAGATGTTCCGCTTTCTTTTATTCAGAAGGTTTTTAAAACAATGAATGAAAATCCACAACATACATTCCAGGTATTAACCAAGCGGTCAGATATTTTATTAAAGTATCATAATGAATTAAACTGGACGCATAATATCTGGATGGGTGTTTCCGTTGAAGATGACAGAGTAAAACATAGAATAGATGATTTACGAAAAACAAATGCAAGAACTAAATTCCTTTCCTGTGAACCATTGATCGGGCCTTTATCTAAAATAAATCTGAAAATGATCGATTGGGTAATTGTAGGCGGTGAAAGTGGTAGAACGCCGAGACCGATGAATCTTGATTGGGTATTGGATATTCAGCATCAATGTGAAAAAGCAAAAGTTGCTTTCTTCTTTAAGCAATGGGGTGGTACTAATAAAAAGAAAGCCGGAAGAATACTAAATGGAAAAACGTATGATGAAATGCCGCCTGTTGAGCAATTAGAGGAAGTTGAATATTAAAAAATTTTTATGCCGGAAGAATTTGACCATCTTAACGAAGACGAGAAACTGAAAGCAGAAAATGAGGTTTTAAAAATAAAACTTATGCTGGAAAGAGGAGCATCGTTCAGTAGTATGGAAAACGAGAATGAGCTTTCCCCGCAAATTGAGAATCAATTTCTTAATTACATTGCTGAATTTGAAAAGCAGTCAGAAAACCCTAAGTCTATACGTCTTTTTGATAAAATAGAAAGACCTGCTCATTTTAAACCCGTTGCTGAAATTGCGGACGAAGAAATGGACTCGGCCTGGGAACGGCTATCTGGCTACTTGAATAAATATCAAATAAGGCTTGATGTATGCAGCCCCAATATCTCAACAAGAGAGTTATACCGATTTACAACGGAGGAATTATTCGAACATGAAATGGATGACATGCGTATTCCGGGAATGATGCATGGATTTATCTATGATGAATTTCATCCCGACCCTGTCTATGATAATTCAAAAGCGGCTACAGAGGATTGTATCAACTATATACTTGAAAGTAGGCCTATAGAATGGACACACCATTTCCGGAGTGACAACCTCAGGCTAAATCAACATTTCCCGTTGACAATAGACCAATTCAAGGATATTGTCAACCAGTACAAGCTTGCTTACAATGACCTGGAAATAAATAAAATTGCCGATTCCTTCTGTATTGTTAATGCGAAAGAAAGTTGGGTTACCGGCACTTACCTGGTTACCGCAACAGTGGCTAAAGAAACAATAACCTTGTCCGGGCAATGGAAAGTAATATTTGAACTGGATGAAGAACTGGGTTATTGGTATATTACCGAAGTAGATATTGAAGGGATAGCTTTTTAGTTATTCTGTTGCAAACACAAGCAGCACATCGTTATCCCGGTACAGTAATAACGTCTTATCCTTTATTTCAAACCTGTTCACTTTTTCCAATTGTTTGAAAAAAAGATCT
>JAYWEL010000256.1:0-6919 GCA_043779285.1 Chitinophagaceae bacterium
AATGTACGTTTAAACAAATAAAAAAATAGCCACTACTCAACCTTTTTAATTGAATTCATTGGTTTTGGATTTTGCAAATGAGTACCTGCTAATTATTTCAATTAGAGAAAAAATGAATACGTAAGGATAGGAGAAAATAAGTAATCGAAAGGATTGGAGTTTGGCTTAAGTTTCAAAAACTTTCAATAATGATAAAGTATTATTTCTAAAAATTGACTTTACATTATAGTTAGAAGCGATAAATATACTATAAATATAATTTGTAAAAGAATCTGAAGTTATTTTTTACAAAAAAAAACCGCCTCACTTTATAAATGAGACGGCTTCTTTTGAATGTTGCGGAGAGGGCGGGATTCGAACCCGCGGTACCTTGCGGTACACAAACTTTCCAAGCTTGCACGATCGGCCACTCTGACACCTCTCCGTTTTTTGGACTGCAAAAATAATGTAACACAACTTAGAGACCGAATAAATTTTGAGCATTTTGAGTAGTAATTTTTGCAACGTCCTCCGTGGTAGTGCCCGTAATAGCAGAAAGCTTCTCTGCAATGTATTTTAAATATGCTGGTTGGTTTCTTTTGCCCCGAAATGGAACCGGCGTCAAATAAGGTGAATCGGTCTCTAATACTACTCTTTTCAAACCAATTTCTTTAATCACCATATCCAATCCCGAATTTTTATAGGTGACAACACCGCCAATACCCATATAAAAATTCAATGTTTCAATTTTCAGGGCCTGTTCTACAGTTCCTGAAAAACAATGAAAAACGCCTTTTAATTTTCCATTTTGCAGTTGCGAAACCATATCAATACATTCATCCAATGAGTTTCGGGAATGAATTGCTATGGGCAAATCATATTGTAATGCCCACTCAATTTGTCTTTTAAAAGCATCCATTTGTTGCTCTTTAAAAGTCAAATCCCAGTAAAAATCCAGTCCAATTTCACCAATTGCTACAAATTCACCGGTTTCAAGATAATTAGAAACAAGTTTTAATTCTTCTTCAAAATTTTCTTTTACAGAGCAGGGATGTAAACCCATCATTGATTTGCAAAGCTCTTTATTCATCTTTTCAAGCTCAATCATACCAGCATGTGTGGCCGAATCAATTGCTGGCATCAGCATTTTTACTATCCCCATATCTTCAGCTGCTTGAATAATTTTCTCCATGTCATTTTCAAACTCTTCCAGGTAAATATGACAATGTGTGTCTATGAATTGCATTATTTAATAATTAATTCAGGCAAATCTTAGCAAAAAAATTAAACTTTGGTTAAACTATTTTAAATAAAATCATTCTTATACTCGTTATCTGAATAAAATAATCAACACTTTTTTATGAAACTATCAATCTATATAACCCGCCTGCTAATGGTGCTCTTTATATCAAGCACTTTTATGCTTTCCTGTAAAAAAGAAAACTCCGGCACCAATAACCTGACACCCAGTCAAGAACAGGAATCTGTATCAAATTCTTCAGAAGCAGATGCGGAAGCGGAAATTATCTTCGATGGCATTTTTGATAACGTTATGGGTGTTAATAACGAAGTTGGTATGGAAGGCACCGGCATATTTGGTCAAAAAACAGAATTTGGTTCAGGCGAAACAGCTCGTACCGACTCTTTATATCCTACAACTCGATGCTTTAAAGTAACAATTACTCTTATTAGTCCGCCAAATAAATTTCCTTCAAAAATAGTAACTGATTTTGGAACTGCAGGTTGTAAAGGAAAGGATGGCCATGTACGCAAAGGCAAAATTATTACAACCTATACAAACCGGTTAATTTACCCTCAGGCTTCTGCTACGACCACTTTCGAAAACTTTAGTATTGATGAAATTAAAATAGTAGGAGTACACAAAATAACCAATACTAGTACTGCGAATATTCGTTCATTTAATGTACGGGTTGAATCTGCAAGAATTGATAAACCAAATAATAATTATACTGAATGGAACAGCACTAAGAACATCACACAAATAGAAGGATTGGGAACTCCTGAATTACCATTTGATGATATTTTTAAAATTGAGGGATATGCAAATGGTAAAGTAAAACATGGGAATAACATAGTTCTATATCGTTCTGAAATTGTTGAACCCTTAATCAAAAAATTCAATTGCCGTTGGATCGTAAAAGGTAAAATAAAAACATGGAGAGCAACCAATAGTACAGCAACTACTCCAACTGATGCAGTTCTTGCAGTGCTGGATTTTGGTGATGGTTCTTGCGACAACAAGGCGACCTTGACTGTAAACGGTATAACTAAGCAAATAAGTTTGCACTAAATAAAATATGTTATATCTTTAAAACAGTTTTCATAGGGTACGGATTAAAAACGGGCCAGGGTTTCTACCCCGGCCCTATCCTTTTTAGCTCATTATCAAATCTTTATATTAATTTTCTCTATTAGTTATAGTCTTTTGTTATTTAACTAATTAACTAGGCTTCAATTAATCTTTTCAAATAAATATTTCTTTTCATGAAAATGTTGAAGAATTTTAGGTAAAATTTCACTAACATTTTTGAGACATTTTTCACTATCATGAAAAACGACAATTGAACCAGGCTTTGAATTAATTAGTACGTTTTCCAAAGATTGTTCTGCTGAATTTTTTTTGTCGAAATCACCGCTTAATACATCCCACATGATTATTCTTGCTCTCTTTACCCCCATTGCTTTGCTAACATTTTTTTTCTGAAAACCAGTCATTCTCCCATAAGGAGGTCTGAAAAGATCGGTATCAATAAATTGGGAAGCTTCTTTTATATTGTTCAGGTACATTGCATCATTTACATTTTTTCCATTCAAATGATTATGTGTATGGTTACCAACCTGGTGGCCTTCATCCAAAATTCGACGATAAATAGCCGGATATTTTTGAACATTTTCACCAACACAAAAAAAAGTTGCATGGGCACCCTGTTTTTTTAATTCATCCAACACGAAAACAGTAGCTTCAGGATCTGGGCCGTCATCAAAAGTCAGGTACAAAACTTTTTCCTTTGTAGGAATATCCCATTCCATAGATGGAAATAATTTTTTAACCCAGAAAGGTGTTTTTACGAAATAAAACATACTACTCAAAGATAGGAAAGCCATAGACTTTGGGGATTTAAATAATAATAAAACAATTGTAACATCACCACAATCAGCATTCTTTTATCTTTGCAGTCATGACTAAAAAAGTAAGAGTACGATTTGCACCAAGTCCGACCGGTGGTTTGCATCTGGGTGGAGTAAGAACTGTTTTATACAATTATCTTTTTGCAAAACAACATGGCGGGGATTTTATTTTAAGAATAGAAGACACTGACCAGAGCCGTTATGTAGATGGTGCGGAAGAATATATTTATGATTGTCTCCATTGGTGTGGATTGATTCCTGATGAAAGTCCCAAGCACGGAGGTGAATTTGGACCCTATAGACAAAGTGAACGAAAAGCTATTTACAGACAATATGCTGAACAACTAATTTCTTCGGGACATGCTTATTATGCATTTGACACAACCGAAGATTTGAATAAAATGCGAACCAATCTAAAAACAGATGAGAATCCTTCTCCTCAATATGATCAGTCCGTAAGAATGCAAATGCAAAATTCGTTGACACTTAGTTCTGAAGAAACGCAAAAATTATTGGATGTTAAAACCCCACATGTCATACGGATAAAGATGCCGGAATATGAAACTGTTTCTTTAACGGATATGATTAGAGGTGAAGTACATTTTGATAGCTTTTTAGTAGATGACAAGGTTTTATTAAAAGCGGATGGTATGCCAACCTATCATTTGGCGGTTGTTGTAGATGACTATCAAATGAAAATAACTCATGCTTTCCGGGGTGAAGAATGGTTGCCCAGTGCAGCAGTTCATATACTGTTATGGAAATATCTTGGATGGGAAAAAGATATGCCACAATGGGCTCACCTGCCATTGATTATGGGTCCTAACGGGAAACTGAGTAAACGAGATGGCCTTAAATATGGTTTTCCGGTTTTTGCTATGAACTGGACTGATCCTAAATCAAAAGAATTGGTTGAGGGTTTCCGTGAAAAAGGATTTTTACCGCAAGCATTTCTCAATTTATTGGCCATGCTTGGATGGAATGATGGGACGGAACAGGAAGTATTTTCAAAGCAGGAATTAGTGGAAAAATTTTCTATTGACCGGGTTCATAAAGCCGGAGCCCAATTTGATTATGATAAAGCTAAATGGTATAACCATGAGTGGATAAAAAAAACGAATGAAGAAAATTTACTTCTTCCAGTAAAAGAAAGATTGAATGAAAAAGGAATTGAAACACCAGATGCTATTTTACTAAAAAAAGTAATCGGACTTGTTAAAGATCGCTGTACACTTTTACCTGATTTTTACGATCAGTCTATTTTCTTTTTCAAGGCACCAATTGAGATTGATACTGTTTCTATTCTTCCAAAATGGAATGAACAAAAAATGCAATTCTTTGCAGAATTGGTAAGAACACTTAAACTAACAACATGCTGGAATGCAATGAATGCCGAAAATGCGTTGAAAGAAATTGCGGCAGCACATATGCTAAAACCCGGCGAACTAATGCTACCCTTGCGCATCATGCTTGTAGGTGGAAAATTCGGGCCAGGTGTTTTTGATATCGCCGAATTGATCGGGAAAGATGAAACCATTAAACGGATTGAATACAGTTTAGGATTATTACAATAAACCGAAATGGTTCAGCGATGGATTAAAAGAATGAAGAAACTATTTTACGGTTAACTATCCTTGCTGCTGTATCAATTTCATTACTTCTATAAAAGCTCCATTACCCAATTTTTCAATCAGCATTTTATCTTCCGGTTTTAATTGAAACAATCCGGTTGTATTCTGTTCCACCTGTTTTGCAGTCCGTATTCCCGGAATAATGGTCGACACTTCCGGGTAACTGAGTATATAACTTAATGCCAACTGGGTTTTTGTACAATCATAATTTTTGCACAAATCCCATACAGGCTGTAAAGCCAGGTTGGCGGCTCCTATTACTTCCCGGGTCAACCTGTTTTTCCGGTGATCGTTGCTTGAAAAAGATACAGCTTTATCAAACTTACCTGTCAATAATCCAAATTGCAAAGGCATTCTTGCAATAATGCCATATCCTTTTTCAGCAGCTTCCGGTAAAATATCCAATGCTTTTTGATTCAGCAGGTTTAGTACCAATTGAAATCCCCGTCCGACCTGGTCATCCCCGTCCGTACCGGCACGGGCGGGCGGGCGGGCGTTTCCCCAATTATTGGCTATAAGAAAATCAGCTTCCGGCAATGGATCAAATGTATTTAACGATAATCCCCAGTACCGGATTTTACCCTGCTGTTCTAACAATTGCATCGCTTCGATACATTCTCCCTGTTGCAGATGACTAAGTCTGGCTGTATGTAATTGGTAATAATCAATATGGTTCCTTTTTAATCTTTGAAGGCTTTCTTCACAGGCTTTCAGCATATACTCTTTAGAATAATCGACCGTAAACTGGTCGTTTCTCGAAACATTACCCACTTTGGTAGCAATGATAATATCCTTGCGGTCAGCAATTGTTTTCCCAATCAGGTATTCCGAATGACCTAATCCATAAATATCGGCCGTATCAAAAAAATTAATTCCTGCGTCCAGCGATGCATGAATGGCTTTTATTGATACAGTATCATCTGAATCGCCCCAGCCGATAGACGTATTACCAATCATGGCTCCGCCGCCAATGGCCCAGGCACCAAAGCCAATTTCACTAACCAGTAAATCAGTATTCCCAAATTTTCTGTATTGCATGCTGCAATTTACGAAGCTGTTCCCTAAAGAAATGTATTTTTGAAGATATAAGAATGAAGTATGAACAGACCTGTTAGAGTTTTAGTTGCCAAATGTGGATTAGACGGGCATGACCGGGGTGCAAAAGTTATTGCCACTGCTTTGCGGGATGCCGGCATGGAAGTAATTTATACCGGCTTAAGACAAACACCTGAAATGGTTGTCAATGCAGCGTTGCAGGAAGATGTTGATGCGATTGGTATCAGTATACTTTCCGGTGCACATAATACTGTGTTTCCTAAAATAATTGCGTTGATGAAACAAAAAGAAATGGATGACGTACTTCTCACCGGTGGTGGTATAATTCCTGAAGATGATATGAAAACATTAAATGAAATGGGTGTAGGAAAATTATTTGCACCGGGTACACCAACATCTGAAATAGCAGATTATATAAAAGGATGGGTAAAAGAGAATAGAAATTTTTAATATGTCCAAAAAATATTTTTCTTTCACAACTGACATTGATGAGATTAAAACTCATATTGAAAAATTATTTGAAAAGATTGACTTTCAAATTCAGTTACATGAAGCATTTGTTAATCAACAAAAAGAAGTTCATTTTTCAAATAAAAATCATGATTTGTTTGAGACAAATGACTTAGAAAATAAATTTTCAGCTTCATAATTTTTATTATCAGGACTATAATATAAATAAAATGAGTTATCACACCTTACTTACCTCTCTTGAAAATAATATTTACACCATTACTATCAACCGGCCCGATAAATTAAATGCATTGAATAAAACGGTGATTGAAGAATTATCATCGGCAGTGGATGAGGTAATGAATAATAAAGAAATAAAATCAGCCATCATCACAGGTGCCGGGCCGAAAGCATTTGTTGCCGGTGCCGATATTTCAGAGTTTCTTTCTTTGGATGAAAACGCTGGAAAGGAACTTGCAAAAAAAGGGCAAGACCTTGTTTTTACTAAAATTGAAAACTGTCCCAAACCAGTTGTTGCTGCCGTTAATGGATTTGCTTTGGGCTGAGAAGCTGAAGACGCAGGCATGCGGTTTGGAGAGAAGGGGTATAGTGCCGAAAGAAGATATCATCGAAATTCAAGGCACCGTGAACGA
>JAYWEL010000257.1:0-16295 GCA_043779285.1 Chitinophagaceae bacterium
CTATCAATGGCAACCCCAACTTTACCAACTTCACCTTCTGATAAGGAATGGTCGCTGTCGTACCCTATTTGTGTTGGTAAGTCAAATGCAACACTTAACCCTTTTACTCCCTGAGATAATAGAAAATGATACCGTTTATTACTTTCTTCGGCGGTACTGAAGCCTGCATATTGACGCATGGTCCACAGTTTACCACGATACATGTCATGCTGTACACCCCTGGTAAATGGATATTCACCGGGTTCTTCATTCATTTCAACCGGTGCAGAATAGAGCTTTTTTAAATCAATGCCGCTATCTGTTGTTTTTTTAAAATTATCCATAGTAGATATTTACTTCATCATTTTTTTTGCTTCAAAACTGATTGCTTCCAAAACGATTTTATGTAATGGTTCTTTCGTTTGCAACATGGTAAAATCCAGTATGGCCTTGTTCAAATCATTCGCAGAAGCATCTGCAGAAAGCGATGCTGCAACCTGGTTAATGATCAGCATATTCTGCTCTTTTAATTTATTTATGGTATCCCAGGCAATTGCGCTGACAAAAATTTGTTGTGAAATATTGTGTTCATATTCCTGCTTGATGTTTTCGATTAAAATGAATTGCATTTCTTTGGCAGAGATATTTGCATGATAATTTCTACTAATTAGATTGGCTAAGGAAAGCCTTTCTGCTAAAATTACTAAACGTTCATAAGCCTGCAACTGCATGGGTCTTGTACTGAATGAATCGGTTGGCTCGGCAGTTTTTTTATTGGATTGCTGATTCCATAAAAAAAAGGTAGCCAATGCAACGACTAATGCCACTAAAGAAACAACCAGACTAAGGGTATTTGTATCCATGTAGATTTTATTAAGCAGACAAAAATAGGAAAGGAAGTTCGTATCCGATTTGCTTTTAATAAAAGGCTTTCGAAACATCAAAAGAAAATGGTTTAATTTTGCTGTATGGAAACATTATTATTAAGTCCGGTAAGTTTTACCAATACAGCAATAGCTGAAATTAAGCGAATAACGCAACAAATTGATTTTGACCAAAGCCAGGTTTTACGGGTTGCGGTTAAAGGTGGGGGATGCTCCGGAATGACCTATGTATTAGGTTTTGACAAAAAAGAAGAAGGCGATACCATATATGCGTTTTCAGGTATAGAATATGTAATGAAAACAGCCCATGAAATTTATTTATTGGGGATGGAAATAAATTGGGAAGATGGGTTGAATAACCGGGGATTCACGTTTAAAAATCCTAATGCCAGCTCAACCTGTGGTTGTGGTACTTCATTCGCTGTTTAATTTTGTTTTGGTATAAAAAGTAATACCATCTTGATTTACTGTTTATAAGCGGTATAAAAACCCCGTCTCGTTTAAAACGAGACGGGGTTTTCTATTGGTAAGCAATTAATTTATTATTTGGCCAAACTTGTTTTAACCTTCGTTTTTTCTTCAGGTAAAAGATCTGCCTTACCCAATGGTTTGTTCCGGCCAATATCGATCAAAATTGGTGCACCTACAAATATAGAAGAGTAAACACCGGTTACGATTCCAATTAACATGGCAAATGAAAATCCACGGGTTACTTCACCACCAAAGATGAAAAGTATCAGGATTACAATAAACACTGTCACAGAAGTCATTACTGTACGGCTTAATGTATCGTTGATGGCTCTGTTGATGATCACCGTTTTTGTAGTTCCCTTCAATTCGCGGCTGTATTCACGTATCCGGTCAAATACAATTACAGTATCATTCATGGAGAAACCAATTACAGTAAGAACGGCTGCAATAAAATGCTGATCAATCTCTAACGGGAATGGAACCACATTTTTCAGGAATGAGAATACGGCTAAGGTAACTAATACATCGTGCAATAATGCCACGAGGGTGCCAAAAGAGTATCTCCAGTCACGGAAACGGATGAAGATATAAAGGGTGATCAATAATATTGACCAGAATGTAGCCCATTTTGCACCGGCTTTCAAATCATCAGAGATGGTTGGTAAAACGGTTTTAGAACCCATCTTATATTCTGTATCAAATTGTTCGTAGCTGATATTTGCCGGAAGGTGATTCTTTAAACCGGCAATTAATTTTGATTCAACCAGTGAATCTACCTGCAATCCTGTTTCCTTAATTAAATAGGAAGTAGTAATGTCAAGTTGGTTATTGGAACCGATCGTTTTAATAACCGGGTTTTCACCAAAGGATACTTTCAGGTCATCACGTACCTTCTCAACATTCACAGCTTTGTCAAAGCGAACAATATAACTTCTTCCTCCACTAAACTCAACACCTTCGTTGAAGCCGTTGAAGACAGCCCCAATACCTAAGATCAATACAGCAACAGAAATTCCATACGCATACTTGCGGTATTCAATGAATTTGAAATTGGCATGTTTAAAAATCTTTTTTGAAATACCAGTGAAATATTCCAGGTGACGATTTTTATCTGTAAACCAATCTGTAACCCAACGGCTTACCAGGATACCACAGAAAAGTGATAATAAAATACCAATAATCTGTGTTGTAGCAAATCCTTTTACCGGACCTAAGCCAAAATAGAAAAGAATGATTGCGGTAAGTAGGGTTGTAATATGTGCATCCAATACCGGCGGTAAAGAGCGGTAATACCCGTCTTTAATGGCCAGTAAATAGCTTTTGCCCTTTGACAACTCTTCTTTTACACGTTCGTAAATGATAACGTTTGTATCTACAGCCATACCAATGGTTAATACCAAACCGGCAATACCTGGTGCAGTTAAAGTAGCACCCAATCCGGTTAGTACACCTACTGTAAATAATAGGTTTAATATCAAAGCAATGTTCGCAATCCATCCGCTGGTATTATAATATACAAGCATCAAAAGGAAGATAACAATGAATGATATCAGGAAGGCCAGAGAACCACCTTTTACTGCTTCTTTACCAAGAGTTGGCCCAACTTGTTGAAACTGAACAATTTTAGCTGGTGCTGGTAATTTACCTGCTTTTAAAATATTTGAAAGATCCTGTGCTTCCTGTTCTGTAAATCCACCGGAGATACTTGAGTTGCCACCATCAATTACACTGTTTACATTAGGCGCTGAATAAACGATATTGTCTAATGCAATAGCAATGGGTTTGCCAATATTATCACGGGTCATATCGGCCCATATTCTTGTACCTAGGTTATTCATTTTCATGGTAACCTGTACCTGGCCGGTTGTTGGATCATAATCCTGGCGAGCATCTACAACGGCTTCACCTTCTAATTTTGCTTTTTCACGACCATAAGTCTTGATAGCATATAAAGGAAGGAAATCTCTTTGTGTTTTATCCTGGCCCGATGGCATGCCATACATCCAAATGATATCAGAAGGAAATTGTGCTCTAATGCCTTCCGTTTCTAAATAAGAACGTACTAAAGATGAATCTCTAACATTCACCATTCCAATAGCTGAATTATAAGATACGGCTCCTTTCTCATTTTGATAAGGTGGGATGAATTGGATATATTTTGCCAGTGTATGTTTTTCGGTAGCTGCAGTACTTAATGCTTTTGCAGTATCAGCAGCAGGTGCTTTGCTAAGTTCTTCAGAAAGTTTACTACTGCCGGTATCTTTTTTAGTTTCAGCTACAACAGCTTTTGCAACACTGGTGTCAGTAGCCAATTTGCCGCCCATTAATGCATTAAAGGCTTCGTCTGCCGATTGAATATTTTGGCCAACCTCCCCAATATTATAAACTTCCCAGAACTGAAGGTTTGCAGATGATTGTAAGTATTTTCTAACTCTTTCCTGATCCTGAACACCTGGTAATTCAACAGTAATAATTCCTTTAACCGGATCGGGATTGATATTTGGTTGAGCTACTCCGAATTGGTCGATACGGGTATTCATAACTCGGAAAGTCCTTTCAAAAGCATCTTTCGCTTCAACTCTCAAAGCAGCAATTACCTTATCATCAGAATCTCCGATTTTTATTTTATCCTGGTTGGCAGTAGAAAATATAGAAGCCAATTTGCCGGTAGGATTCAATTTTCTGTATTCTTCTACAAACAATGTAATGAAGTCAGCATTGCTATTAGCTTTGCGCACATCTGCGTTTACCAATGCTTTTTGAAAACTTGGTTCTTTTGAATTATTGGACATGGACTTTAATAATCCAACCAACTCAACTTCCATGGTTACATTGATTCCACCTTGCAGATCAAGACCGAGATTTAATTCATTTTCTTTGGCTTGCTTATAACTCATAGCTCCAGCGGGGCCATACGTTACAATAACATCCTTTGTACTATCTACTAAACGTTTCAATCTATCGGCATAAAAAACATTCAGGGAGTCTTGATAAACAGCTTGAAACTCTTTGTTGCCAGGGTATTTAACTTCAGCAGAAGGGAAGTTTGACTTGACAAAAGCCTGGGCACTTGCTTCCAATTTTTTTTCATGATTGCGTACAATCCATGTAAAAGAAAGTTGATAAACAGAGTATATGATCAATAAGATCGTGAAAAAACGAATTAAACCTTTGAGTTGCATACGAAAATTGTTTTCAAAAAATTTTAAAGAGGGGCAAAGATAGCTTTTTAGGATATATAAAATACAGCAGAATTATTTGTTTTTGAACAAGTGAAATGGGGTTAATCAATTAGTTTTCTTTAAATATGAAATTATAAAAATTTATCCAGGTTATTGAGTTTGACTTATGGTTGATTTAAGTGAATTCTTTTTATCTTGAATCCTTACATTTGCTACTTCAAAATTCTAAACATGCAATTATCATCCAGACTGGAACTTTTTAATGAACCCGAAACCTTGAAAATGGCCAAATTGGGTCGGGAATTAAGAGCTCTGGGTTTTGATATTACAGATTTAAGCTTGGGAGAACCTGACTTTGACACGCCTGAACATATTAAAGAAGCTGCAAAAAAAGCCATTGATGATAATTGGAGCCATTATCCGCCCGTAGCCGGTTATCCCGATTTGAAGGAAGCAATTTGTGTAAAATTGAAAAGGGATAATGAATTGGATTATAAGCCGGAGAATATCCTTGTTTCTACCGGCGCAAAACAAAGCCTGGCCAATGCAGTATTGGCAGTGGTAAGTAAAGGCGATGAAGTTATTATTCCAACACCATATTGGGTTACGTATTCCGAAATAGTGAAATTTGGTGAAGGTGTGCCTGTATTAGTGAATGCAAGTTTGGAAAATGATTATAAAATTACTCCAGAAGAGTTGGAACAAAATATTACGGATAAAACCAAGTTGTTCATATTTTCATCTCCCTGCAATCCTACCGGGTCGGTTTATACCAAACTTGAATTAAAAGCTTTGGCTGATGTGTTTGCAAAACATCCGAATATCATGATCATTTCTGATGAAATTTATGAGTACATCAATTTTATTGGTAAACACGAAAGCATTGCTCAATTTGATATTATCAAAGACCAGATTATTATTATTAATGGCCTGAGTAAAGGATACGCCATGACCGGTTACCGGCTTGGTTATATAGCGGCAAATACCGCCATCGTAAAAGCATGTGAAAAATTACAAGGACAATTTACCAGTGGGGCAAATACAATCACTCAACGGGCGGCTATTACTGCATTGCTTGCCGATTTGAAACCAACCAAAGACATGGTGGAAGAGTTTAAGAAAAGAAGAAAAAGAGTCATGGAACTGGTTAGTGAAATTCCCGGAATGATTTGTACCGAGCCAACTGGTGCTTTCTATGTGTTCCCAGTCATCTCATCTTATTTTGGAAAATCAGATGGCACAGACATCATCAATAATGCCGATGAATTGTGTATGTATTTTCTGAAAAAAGCCAATGTGTCTACAGTCACAGGTTCTGCTTTTGGAAATCCAAATTGTATTCGGATTTCATTTGCAAACAATATGGAAAATATCGAAAATGGGTTTGCTAAAATTAAAAATGCATTAGCGGCACTTAAGTAAAAAAGTTAAAGTCAATTTTTTAAAGAAAGAAATAATTCGTGTAATTGAATTACCTGGGGAATCAGTAATTGCACTTCATCATTATATATAATGTAATCACTGCGGTTTAATTTTTCTACTTCATTCATTTGGCCATTTATTCTTTTCTGTACATCTTCTTCTGTGATTCCATCCCGTTCAATAACCCGTTTTATTCGTAACGAAACCGGTGCTGACACGGCAATTACATAATCCAGTATTTTTTCCGAACCAATTTCAAAAATCAAGGCGGCTTCTTTGATGATATAAGGCGAATGTTGTTTTTTCATCCATTCATCAGCATCTTTCAAAGTAGCTGGATGAACAATGGCGTTCAGGATGTCCAATTTTTCTTTATTCCCAAAAACCTTAGATGCCAATAATTGTCGGTTCAATTGATTATTGATATACACATCATCTCCAAAATTTAATTTGATTTTCTGTATCAACTCCGGGTCATTGTTCATCAATTTTTTTGCCGAGTCATCGGCATAATAAACTGGTATGCCAAGCACTTCAAAAATTTTTGCAACAGTTGTTTTTCCACTGCCGATACCACCGGTTAATCCAATTTTTAACATTGTATAAAAATAAAGAAATCCGAAATCCGAAGTTTAGTTCTTCGAATTTCGGATTTCAGTAATTGAAAATAAAATTATTTCTTATCCGTTGCTGGAACGGCTTTATTCAATTGCTCTGTCCATTCCATAGAAAGGGCCGATTTTTCAATTTTAATATAGCTGCCCGGGCTAACTTCAAGACTCAAAGTACTGTCTTCATTTACTTTATTTACTGTTCCGTGAATACCGGCAATAGTAACAATCTTGTCGCCTTTCTGGATGTTTTCAATAAAAGTTTTCTGACTCTTTGCTTTTTTAGATTGTGGACGAATAAAGAATAACCAGAAAACCAGGATCATTAACCCCAGAAAAATAAACTGAAAACTTCCGCCACCCGGTGCGGCTTGTAATAATAATACATTTAAAAGCATGATGAATTTCTCTTTTTTTGTTGATTAAATAGTTGTCGAATTATTTTTTTACCAGCTCCAATCTGAATGAAAGATTATGACCGGGTGATTCTTTTGTATTTGCAGTAACATACACTTCTTTACGTTGTTCTCCTTCCGGTCTGCCGTTGCTGTCAAACTTTGCTTTAATAACAGATTCTTCTCCTGGTGCAATGGGCTGTTCTGGTTTTTCGGCAATAGTACAACCACAACTGGCACTGGTGTTTACGATAATCAGGGGCTTGTTGCCGGTGTTTTTAAAACGCCAGCTAATTTCTACTATCTGTCCTTCGGTTACTTTGCCAAGGTCTCGGAAAGTAGAATCCAGCCATTCAATCGTGGTGTAATTGGCCGAATCTTCCAACGCTTTTTCTGCATTAATTAATGGAGAAGCTGTATCCTGATTTCCCTTTTTATTATCAACTGTTTGATTGCATGCTATCAAGACAGTTAAAAACAAGATTGATAAAAAAGAGATTTTTTTCATTGATTTTTAAAATTATGCAATTGCAAATGTAATGGAATAAGTTATCGGAATCAGGCTTTTTTAAAATCGGTTTTATTCAATTTTCCATCATTCACCAAATCCTTATGTATATTATCTAAAATGCCATTCACAAATTGTCCACTCTGGTTTGTACTGAAGTCTTTAGATATGTCGATATACTCGTTGATAGTAACTTTTGGTGGGATGGTTTCAAAAAACAAAAATTCGGCAACACCCATTTTCATGATGATCATATCCAGCAACGCAATCCGGTCCGAATCCCAATTGTTTAGTTTTGGAAAAATATATGTTTGCAGTTGTTCTTCTTTATCCAATACCGTAGAAAGTAATGTTTTGGCAAATTCCATTTTCTCTTTACCAACAATCTCCCGTAAATCAGTTGATGTAGGTTTGTGAATAAAAGACATTAAAACCTGAATAGTACTTTCTCCATCATCCTCCCAGTTACTGAACAAATCTTCCAGATGGGATGTAAAGTTTTCATTTTGTAACATATGTGTTTCAAAAATGAATTCCAGGATCGCTTTTTCATCCGAATTATTTCGTTCGTTTGTTGAAATATATCGCAGGTATTCATTGGATTGTTCCAGATTTTGAAAGACCTTTTTCAGCAAGGGTTTGTCGATTATTAATTCAGGTCTGTCTAATGAAGCCAATTGCATGTAAGAAGGAGATTCCAACATTTTCCACATGACTTCATTGCCAGCGATTTTTGTATTTACATTTAAATCTTCAACAGATGGAAGATGCTTTGAAGCTCTTTGATGCGCAACAGACTCGGACTGACGGGCAACTTCTGTTAAGAAGTGAATCAGATAAATAAGGAGTTTCCGACTTTGGTCAAAATGGTTTTGCAGTAATTTTTGTGGGCTGGTAATTACATTGAATGTAGTATTGTTTTCATCTTTTCCTAAGGACACTAAAGTATATAGTGTCTGCATTACTTTTACACGAATATTTCTTCTACTAATCATCTGAAAGAACTTATTTTGGGCTGCGAAGATAAATGGTTTTAAAATCTTAATTCATTTAAATTATGAAAAAGAAAATATTCCTTTTGTTTCAATGCAAATTTGTCAGCAGAGTGGAGTTTTTTCATTTGCTTTTGCTCTTTGATTGCCAATCATGCCATAAAGTCTGCAATTATTGCCGAAATTCTTTATTTGGTACAATTATCGATTAATATTGCACACCTGAATAAATAAAGGGATTATTTAATTCATTAAAACAAAAATCACCTAATTATGGCTAAGAAGTTAAATGTTACCCCATTGCACGACAGGGTAATTGTTAAAGCTGCCCCTGCTGAAGAGAAAACAGCTGGCGGAATTATTATACCGGATACGGCAAAAGAAAAACCACAACGTGGTGTTGTAATGGCTGCAGGCCCTGGTAAAAAAGACGAACCCATGTCTGTAAAAGCAGGCAATAATGTATTGTATGGTAAATATGCAGGCACTGAAATTCAGATCGAAGGCATTGAATACCTGATCATGAGAGAAAGCGATATCCTGGCTATCGTATAAGCGGATATAAAAAATTATTTCAAAAAAATTACAAATAAACATATCATGGCTAAACAAATATTTTTCGATATCGAAGCCCGTAACAAAATGAAAAAGGGTGTTGATACATTGGCAAATGCTGTTAAAGTAACCTTAGGACCAAAAGGTCGTAACGTTGTTTTAGAAAAAAAATTCGGGGCACCCACTATTACAAAAGATGGTGTAACAGTTGCAAAAGAAATTGAACTGGAAGATGCCATCGAGAACATGGGTGCACAGATGGTGAAAGAAGTGGCTTCCAAAACGGCCGATATTGCCGGTGACGGAACCACTACCGCTACTGTTTTGGCGCAAAGCATTATTGGCGAAGGATTGAAAATGGTAGCTGCCGGTTCAAACCCGATGGATTTGAAAAGAGGTATTGACAAAGCAGTTGCTAAAGTCATTGTTCATCTTAAATCACAGTCGCAAACCGTTGGATCTGATGCAAAGAAAATTCAGCAGGTTGCAGCTATTTCTGCTAACAATGATGCGGTCATTGGGAAACTAATTTCCGAGGCTTTTGCAAAAGTGGGTAAGGATGGTGTTATCACTGTTGAAGAAGCAAAAGGAACCGAAACAACTGTTGATGTGGTAGAAGGTATGCAATTCGATCGTGGATATGTATCTCCTTACTTTGTTACCAACAGCGAAAAGATGAATGTTGAATTAGAAAAGCCATACATTCTTATTTATGATAAGAAAGTAAGTGCCATGAAAGACATCCTTTCCATACTAGAAAAAATTGCTCAGCAGAGTGGAACTTTATTGATCATTGCTGAAGATCTGGAAGGTGAAGCATTGGCCACATTGGTTGTAAACAAATTGCGTGGCACTATCAAAGTGGCTGCAGTTAAAGCTCCAGGATTCGGTGATCGTCGCAAAGAAATGTTACAGGATATCGCTATCCTTACTAAAGGAATCGTTATCAGCGAAGAGCAGGGATATAAATTAGAGAATGCTGACTTGACTTATTTAGGTCGTGCAGAAAGAGTGGTGATCGATAAAGACAATACAACCATCGTAGGTGGTAAAGGAAAGAAAGATGATATCCTGGGTCGTGTAAATCAGATCAAAGCGCAGATTGAAACAACAACATCTGATTACGATAAAGAAAAATTACAGGAGCGTTTAGCCAAATTAAGCGGTGGTGTTGCTGTATTACAGATTGGTGCTGCTACGGAAATGGAAATGAAAGAAAAGAAAGACCGTGTGGACGATGCATTACATGCAACCCGTGCAGCTGTTGAAGAAGGAATTGTTCCCGGTGGTGGTATCGCATTCATTCGTGCCATTGATTCTTTAGAGAAATTTAAAGGGTCAAACGAAGATGAAACAATGGGTATCGCTATTGTAAAAAGAGCTTTAGAAGAGCCTTTACGCCAGATTGTTGCTAATGCAGGTTTGGAAGGAAGTATCATCGTACAGAAAGTAAAAGAAGGAAAAGGCGATTATGGTTTCAATGCACATACAGAACAGTATGAAAATTTATTGAAAGCCGGCGTAATTGATCCAACTAAAGTTACTCGTATTGCTTTGGAAAATGCAGCATCTATTGCCGGTATGTTATTAACTACCGAGTGTGTGATTGCCGACAAACCAAAGAAGGATGAAGCACATGCTCATGGTGCACCTGATATGGGTGGAATGGGCGGATATTAATTCTATTTCATATAATACAATATATAATGCCCTGTTCATTCAGGGCATTATATATTGTTGTCGGCAATGGAAAAAGACAACAATATTGTTTTATCAGTTTTTTGACAGTATGTTTTAAAAATTCAACTTATATTGTTCACTTATGATTAAAAAATACGCCTTATTCGTCGCCATTATCTGTATTGCTTTTGCAGTGAATGCACAAAGTCATTTTAAAATAAAAAATGGTACCTGGAAAGCAGCATTGGAGAGAGCAGACGGCCATTCCATTGTTTTTGATTTTGAAGTAACGCAGGAAAATAACAAACCGGTTTGGTATGTTCTGAATGCGGGTGAACGAATCAGGGTGGATGAAATTTCTGTTTTGAAAGATTCGTTGATTGTAAAAATGCCGTTTTTTGAATCGGAATTTCATCTGGCGATGGATGCAAAAGAAAACTTAACAGGCATGTGGTTTAAGCAAACAAGCCGGAATGATTCCTGGATGAAATTTTATGCAGAGCCAGGCAATGAAAGATTTCCTGTAGATAATAAAAAACCAGTGACTAATATCAGTGGAAGATGGGCCGTGGATATTGTCAGGCCCAATAATACGGTTCGACCGGCTATTGCTGAGTTTAAACAAATCGGCAACTACCTGACAGGTACTTTTTTAACTCCCTCTGGAGATGCCCGTTTTTTAGAAGGTGTTGTAAACGGAGATTCACTGTTTTTATCCACTTTTGATGGCAGTCATGCCTATTCTTTTTCGGCAAAAATTATAGATACCGGTAAGATTTCCGGAGGTTGGTTTTACCAGGGTTATTCGTATAAAGAAGCATGGTCGGCGACAAAAAACGAACATGCATCATTAGATGCTTCCATTCATCCACCAACCTTAAAAGATGGTGCAAAAAAATTGGATTTTGCATTTAAAAATATGGAGGGCCAAACAGTTTCTATCAACGACGAACGATTCAAAAATAAGGTAGTCATTGTACAAATTATGGGAAGCTGGTGCCCTAACTGTATGGACGAAACGGAGTTTTTAAGCAAGTTTTATGATGCAAATAAATCAAGAGGAATAGAAGTAGTATCGCTTGCATACGAAGCCAGTACTGACTTTGACCGATCGGTAAAAAGTTTACGGAAATTTCAACAACGTTTCAATGTAAAATATCCGATGCTGATAACCGGTGTTTGGGTAAACGATGAATTGCTTACCGAAAAAACACTACCACAGATTACCACAATCAAAGCATTTCCCACAATCCTTTTTTTAGACAGGAAAGGGGAAGTTCGTAAAATTCATTCCGGTTTTTATGGCCCCGGCAGTTTAGAAGAATTCGAAAAGTTTAAGAAAGAGTTTTACGAAACAATCAATTCGTTGATCGATGACTGATTGCTTTTATTGAGAATAAAATAATAACTCTTAACTCATAATTCTTAATTCATAACTCTATCTCTCAACCGCCTCTAAAACTTTCTTCACCATTTCATTCATAGCATTATTTTCAATCCATCTTACCACCATAACCAATTCATTTTTGGGATCTACATAAATCATGTTGGTGCCGTTTCCAAGGTGTACAAAAGCATTTGAAGGAGCTGCAGGTAAAAGTTTATTATCCGTATTCAGGTACCAGTTCATATAACCATATCCTGTATTGGCAACAGTTGGTGTAAGTGACTGCGATACCCATTTTTCAGATAATAATTGTTTGCCATTCCAATTCCCCCGGTGTAATGTTAGCAGGCCGAAACGAGCCATGTCAAAGGCATTGATAAATAGGCCGCCACCCCAATGCCCTCCACCACTAACCGATTGTACAGCCAGCCCATCCAAAACGATCCATGAATTACGGTAACCATTCCATCGCCAGGTGCTGGATGCGCCAATCGGGTCCATGATATTGGTTTTCAAAATTTCTGGTAATGGTTTGCGAAATATATTTGTTGCTGCCAGTGCTAGTACATTTACCCGTACATCATTGTATTCAAACACAGTTCCGGCTTCTACTCTTTTCCGGCTTGTCCATTCATCGGGTTTTGCAGATGGCCGGTCGGCCCATTCGGGTTTACCCCAAAGAGTACCTTCCCAGTCACTGGTTTGTCTTAACAAATGATCCCATGTTATTGTTTTATTGTGCGCAGTTTCAAAAAGTTTGATCATCATTTCTTGTCCCATTAATTCTGCCGGACGGTTATTTTGCAGTGGGTCATACACTTCAATCGGAGCTATATAGTTTCTTACTTTATCATTCACGTCTTTTATTAATCCCTTGTCAAAAGCCAATCCAACAACGGTTGATAAAAAACTTTTTGTTACACTATGTGTCATTTCTACGCTGTAAGGATCGCCCCATTGAGCAATAATATATCCTTTGTAAACAATCAATCCGGTTGGGTCTCCACGTTCCGAAAAAGGACCGATGCCTTCGCCGAATGGTTCTTTACCAAAACTCTGTGTCTGCATAATTTCCATATTCCGTGGGGCTTTATTATCTTTTTCAATAGCAAAAGAAATGGCCTGTTGCAATTTGAGGGAATCAATATTCATTGAAAACAATGATCTGGTCTCCCATTCGCTGGCCGGAGGGAAATAGTCGGTTTTTTTTGCGGGAATATTTTTTTGAGCAAAGGAAATAGAAGTTATTAAAAGGAATATGCTAAGCGAAAAAACAATTTTTGTTTTCATGGTAAAATCATTAGTTGTAAACATAAGCAATTGAATAAAGTAAAAAGTAATAAGTTGAAAGTAATAAGTTGAAAATTAAAAGTAAAAATGATTTTTTCAATTGGATTCTTATACCTTACAAAAAATATAAATTGAATATGATCAGGACTGTGTTGGTGACAGGTGCTTCAGGAAATCTGGGTAGGGAAGTGGTTAAACATTTTATTGAAAAAGGAAGTCGTGTTATTGGGCTGATGTTGCATAATGACCCTTTTGGAGAAGAATATGAACATTTTTTATTTGAAAAAAGATATGTTGATCTGACCAATGAAATGGAAACTACAACTGTTATGCATACTATCATAAAAAAGCATAGCCAGATAGATGTGGCTATTTTAACTGCCGGTGGTTATGAAGGCGGTGGATTTTTACAAACAAGCGGAGAGGATATTCAAAAACAAATGAATATTAATTTTTTTACAGCGTACAATATTGCAAGAATACTGTTATTGCAGATGATGCAACAGCAGGAAGGCAAAATGTTACTGGTAGGAAGCAGGCCTGGTTTGAATCCCGGAAATTCGAAAAACACCATTGCATATGGTTTAAGTAAATCACTTTTATTTAGTTTGGCTACGATGATGAATAAGGAAAGTGAAAAAAATAATGTCATCACCAAAGTTTTAGTGCCAACTACAATTGATACTCCGCAAAACAGGTTGGCCATGCCAAAAGCAGATTTTAGTAAATGGACAAAACCAGGTAGCATTGCCGAATTGATTTATCAGAAAATTTCGGCGACCGATTGGGACAGCAGTGAAAAAAATATGTTGATTTAATCTATCCATAAATCCGAATCAGTTCATGTTAACTTTGTTGCCGACTCATCAAGTAAAATTTATGAAGAAAATAATTAGCGTATTAATTTCTGCATCATTGGCATTATCTTGTTTTATGCCCTGGGTGATCATCGAATCAAAAAATATTATGGTGAGTGGGGTGGATGCTACCGGGACAAATTTTGGTAAGCCGGGTTATTTTCATTTTGCCATGATTTTTCTGTTTTTGCTTTTCAGTTTTATTCCCAAATTATGGATGAAACGGTTTAACGTATTTGTAACCGGGTTAAATTTTGGATGGGCCATCCGGAATTTTATTATTATTTCTGCCTGTAGTGGTGGTGATTGCCCCGAAAAACAAATCGGAATTTATATCATGTTATTTACTTCCATTTTGCTTATGATTGTCTCTTTTTTTCCTGAAATACCATCAAATGCGAGTGAATCAGATTGATTTTTTAAAGACAATCTATTTCTTGATTTAAATCAAAAAATAAATAAAATGAATAATTTGGAAATTTTAGAAGGCTGAATATGTTTTAAAAAAGATCAATCAAATGAGATATAGAACTGTTTTGTAATATCATGGAGATAGAATTCGTTTAGTAATTATAATAAGTAACATTATTTTTTTGTAATCAGCGTTTGAAAGCTATATTCGTAGAGTAATTACTACAAAAAATTGATTATTGAGGTTCTAATTACAATCAATACCTATGACGAAGCATTTAATTCAACCTGTAAACAAAGGTACATTTGTGTGCAAATTTCTGCATGCACATTTCTTCAATTCATATACTCCTCTTTATAATTCTTTACAAAATAAGGTCAATTGGTTCGTTAGAATTACAGAAAGAAAATCAGATAAATTGAAAGAAAGATTGCTGCTAAATCAAACCGATTTTTAAAAATGCAGATATCCGTGAAAAATAAAAACATGCATCCACTTAAAAAACCTTCCTGTAAAATATTAAGCCTGCTGGTAATGCTTATTATTTTGATTGGCTTAACTGCTAATCGTGCCAATGCACAGTCAATGGGTATCAGCAGCAGCGCCATTACCCCTGACGCTTCTTCCATTCTTGAACTGAGGACGACCACCAAGGGTATGCTGATTCCAAGAATGACAACAACGGAAAGAGATGCCATCAGTTCACCGGCAACAGGGCTGATGATCTATAACACTACTACCAGCAAATTTAATTTCTATACCGGAAGTTCCTGGCTTGCCATGTTTTCCGGAAGCTCGGGTGTAAACAGTGTCGCCGGGACAACTAATCGTATTACCATTGGTGGAACATCTGCTGATCCAACGATAGATATTTCTTCCAGCTATGTCGGGCAAAGTACCATCACTACATTGGGAACAATCGGTACGGGTACATGGAACGGTACTATTATTACCAGCGGATACGGTGGTACGGGAAACGGGTTTACAAAATTCACCGGCCCTGCCACGTCTGAAAAAACATTTACACTGCCCAATGCAAGTGCAACAATTCTTACAGATAATGCTGCTGTGACGGTTGCACAGGGAGGTACAGGTGCAGCTACGCTGGCATCCAATGGTGTTTTGTATGGCAATGGAACAGGGGCCGTACAGGCATTGCCGGTTAATTCATCCGGAACAGTACAATATTTATCGCAGGTTTCTTCCGGCGCTCCAACCTGGGTAACACCAACCAATGGAACCGTTACTTCTGTTTCGGGAACTACAAACCGAATTACTGTTGCAACAGGAACTACAACTCCTGTAATAGATATTTCCGGTTCTTATGTCGGGCAAAGTTCAATTACCACGTTGGGAACTATTGGCACAGGAACCTGGAACGGTTCAACGATTGGAATAGCATACGGAGGTACCGGGCAAACTACGCAGCAGGCTGCTATCAATGCATTGACCGGAACGCAAACTTCCGGCACTTATTTACGAAGCAACGGTACCAATGCAAGTTTGAGTGCTATCCAGGTTGCTGATGTGCCTACCCTTAATCAAAATACAACGGGCAATGCAGCTACCGTTACTACCAATGCAAACCTTACCGGCCCAATAACAAGTGTAGGAAATGCAACAAGCATTAGTAATAATGTTGTATCCTTCGCACAAATCCAACAAGTAAA
>JAYWEL010000258.1:0-6909 GCA_043779285.1 Chitinophagaceae bacterium
TAACTTCATTCAATAATATAATACAATGAGCGACAAAAATCAGGGCACAGTTAAATTTTACAACAGAGAAAAAGGATTCGGTTTCATTAAACATGATGACTCCAACAAAGAAACTTTTGTACATTCCAGCGGTCTTATAGACCAGGTAAATGAAGGCGATAAAGTAGAATTCGATTTACAGGAAGGCAAAAAAGGAATGAATGCAGTAAATGTAAAACTGGCATAAAGTTTTATTTTGCTCAAGGAGTAGAACATAAATAATGCCTTTTATAAACACAACTACCCCATTTGAATAGATTATTCAAATGGGGTAGTTGTGTTAGGGGATTCTATGCCGGTTTCCCATCCCTTTTGTACTTTTAGTTTGTATTTTAAAAGGCAATTAGTTTAATTAAACCCACGAAAACAGCATTGCCAAAAAAGAACTGCCAGGTTTTGATGATAATAAATTATTTAATTCAGGAGTTATGTCAGCCAAGGAAGTATTGGATAAATGGATTGACGCTTTTAATAAAGCCGATATAGAATCAATTGCAGAACTCTACAGTGAGGATGCGGTCAATCATCAGGTTGCATTAGAGCTTGTGGTTCGAAAACCTATTCAAGCGGTTTGATATCATTAAAATATTTTTTAAAAAAACAAATTAACCCGAACATCAGATTTTTCGAATTGCTATATTTAATATCTGAGAATCTTAATTGAAAAGAAAAAAAATACACCATGAATAATGCAATCAGTTGGTTTGAAATTCCATCAACCGATTTGGATAGGGCAGCAAAATTTTACGAAACCATTTTCGGTATTTCCTTGCACCCACTCGATTTACCCAATATAAAAATGCGGATGTTTCCTTTGGATGATATGATGACACAGGTAGGTGGCGCCATTGTGCATAGCGAAGGTTTTCATAAACCTTCTGCTACAGATGGTCCATTGATTTATTTAAATGCAAACCCGGATGTACAAACAATACTGGATAAAGTGGAAGCAGCCGGTGGAAAAATTCTTGTTCCTAAAACAATGATTTCTCCGGAATATGGCCATATGGCCGTGATGATCGACACGGAAGGAAACCGGATAGCTTTACACTCGGTACCGGAAAGCATTGCTAATTCTGAAGCTGTTCAAGTATAAACCAAAAAAGGTTTCTTTTTTTTCAATGAAAAAAGATACTCAATCAAGACTGAATATCTTTGGTAGGGCGGAGTTAAAAACAAACAAAAAAAACGTTAATTAATGAAGTCGAAAAAGAATTAGGGTACCGATTTCAATAGTTATTGTTCAGTAAAAGGGTAAAAATTTTCATAGAGTTCTGGATATTGGATTATCGAAATAAGGTTTTTAAAAATCAGGATATCGTTTTTCAATACTGTAAAGGAACAACAATAAATAAGCTGGGAAAATAGAATAAGTACTCATTCTTATGTCTTAATTTAATGCGGCAATCTGTAGATGATATACGATTCGATTTAGTTTCTGTAGTATCAATTTGTAGTATTCGTTAACAATTTAATAAAGGGAAAGAAAAAAATTTATGGAAAAATATGATTGGGCAGAGTTTACGAAAACAATAAATATTAAAGCAGATATTCAGGATGTCTATGATTTGTTTTCAACCAGATCTGGAATGGAAAGTTGGTTTTTAAGAACCTGTGAATATAAGGATCCAAACGAAAATATTTGTTCCGACGACCAGTTGGTTGAAACCGGATATTTCTATACGTGGAGATGGTATGGTTGGTCTGATGAGGTTGAAGAGAACGGAAAAATTTTACAAGCAAATGGCACCAATTTTTTTGAATATTCATTTGATGGCAATGGGGCAACCAATATGATTGTTACTGTAACTATTGAAGAAGAAGAAGCTGAATGCCTCGTTCATTTAAAACAACGAAATATCCCAACGGATGAACATGGAAAATCGCATTGGCACCTGGGCTGTGCAGCAGGCTGGACTTTTTATTTGGCCAACCTTAAATCAATATTGGAAGGCGGAATTGATTTGAGGAATAGGAATCCAAAATACCTTAAACATAAAGTCATTAATTCATAAATAATTTAGCTGCCATGCAATCGAAAGCCTCAACCATTGAAGACTATATCAATGAGATACCTGAAGAAAGAAAGGAAGCCATTAAAAATCTTCGAAAAGAAATAAAAAAAAACCTACCCAAGGGTTTTAAAGAAGAGATGAGCTATGGCATGATAGGTTATGTAGTACCACACAAACTTTATCCGGCTGGCTATCATTGTACTCCTAAATTGCCACTACCTTTTATGAATATTGCTTCGCAAAAAAATTTTATTGCAGTATACAGTATGGCTGTTTACAGCAATCCTAAATTATTGAAATGGTTTACGGATGAATATGCAAAAACAGGAATCGGAAAATTGGATATGGGTAAAAGCTGTATCCGTTTTAAAAAACCTGAAAAAATACCTTTCAAACTGATAGGCGAATTGGCTTCTAAAGTTACCGTGGAAGAATGGATCGACTTGTATGAAAAAAAATTCAAACGTTGATGTTTATACCATCTTGATTTACTAAATAGTCCAACGGACTATGTGTAAATCTTAGATGGTATTATACCGCAGAAAAGCGCATTAGACTATTTACTGTTTATAAGCGGTATTATTCCTTTTTAGATGCTGTTAATACCTGTAATATCCTGTCCCGGACATCTTCAATTTTTGTAAAGCCTTTGGCTATCAGATGGAATTTTGTATCACTCATTTGCAAGAGCAATGCCGGAAAATCTGTAATCTGCAATTGTTTGCACAATGCAAATTCATAAAGTGCGGCTTCTTTGTATTCTTCATTTTTTAATTTTTGATAAAAAGCCTCTTCATTGATGGAATATTTTTCCAGTAAATGACGGTAAGCTTCATTATCAGTGAGGTCCCTGCCTTCGTAAATTAATGCATGTTGCAGATCGGCAGCAAACTCAACCTGCCTGTCGGGGTAATAATCCTTGAAAATACATAGGGCTATTGCCGGCTTTTCCGAGTTGATAAACCAGTCACTCAAATCCGGGTTATTGATATGCCAAAGAAAGTCTGCGCCGAATTCAATCCCTGATAACTCCTCTACCCGTTTATATTGTTCTTTTATATGTGGTGCTGATTTTTCAATGGCATGCGATAATTCTGCGGGTATCATGCCCCCCGACAAAACTTCTATATGTATTTTGTCTTTCAATTCTGTTTCCAATTGTTTTATTACAGTACTAAAACCATAACACCAGCCACAGTATGCATCATAACAATAAATCAACGTAGGAGCCATAAAAAATATTGAAGCTGCAAGATAAAATAGCTTTCTTAATGCTAATTGCAATTACACTAAATTTATTTTATTTCAGGTTGGAATAAATTTATTCTTTATCAAAATATGCACGATCTCTCAGTTCTTTACTGATGTATATGTGGCCGGAATGAATACTGATGATGGCTTCGAATAATTCATCAATATCTGCTCCTTTTACCAGGTATCCTTTTGCTCCGGACTTTAGAATGTTTCTTGGATAAGATCCATCATTATGAAATGAGTGTGCTAGGATTTTTATATTGGGATATAGTTTGACGATTTTTCGGGTGGCTTCAAATCCATTGACCGGTTGCATGTTCAAATCCATGATGATGACATCGGGATTTTTTTCGCCGGAAGAAATGATAGCTTCCGCACCATTTGCGCATGAATCAACTATGGTAAACTGGGAATCCAATTCCAATGATTCGCGAAGAGAATGTCTGACATTTTCATGATCATCAACAATTATCACTTTGATTGTTTCCATGCACAATTTTATTTATAAAAAAATAAGAGTTGTGCAATTAACCACCTTTGCCAGGGTTACTATTAATCAGAGGAGCATTTGTATGCTAGAAAATATACAGTGGTAAATCTAAGGGTCTAAATCAGTATAAAAAAAAGTATTTATTATATTTAAATATTTAATGTGCTTCCAGCCAGTTATTTCCCTGCCCTACTTCGGCAATTACAGGTACCGCATTAGGTAAAACCAATGCATTTTGCATACATTCAATAATCATCGGCTTCAGTATTTCAACTTCATCCTTATGCGCATCAATGATCAATTCATCGTGCACCTGTAATATCAGTTTACTTTTCAGGTTTTGTTTTTTTAGTTGTGCATGCAAGCTAATCATAGCCAGTTTTATCATGTCGGCAGCCGATCCCTGAATGGGGGAATTAATGGCATTTCGTTCGGCAAAACTGCGTACGGTATGGTTGGAGGAGTTAATATCTGCCAGCCATCTTTTACGGCCCATTAGGGTTTGTACATATCCGTTCGTTTTTGCAAAAAGGATGGTATCGTCCATGTATTGTTGAATACCTGCAAACTGAATTTTATAATTGTCAATAATTTCTTTTGCCTCTGCCCTGGAGATACCTAGGTTTTCGGCAAGGCCAAACGCACCCTGGCCATATATAATGCCAAAGTTTACACTCTTGGCTTTATATCGCATTTCTTTGGTCACTTCACTTTCATCTACATTATATACTTTGGCAGCGGTTGCATTATGAATATCTTTTCCTTGTGTAAATGCATCACACATAGCCGGGTCGCCGCTTATGGCTGCCACTATCCTTAATTCAATTTGCGAATAGTCGCTGGATAAAAGAATGTATTCCTCATTGCGTGGTACAAATGCTTTTCTGATTTCTTTACCGCGGTCTGTACGAACCGGTATATTTTGCAAGTTTGGATTATTGCTGGATAATCGACCGGTTACAGCTACGGCCTGTGCATACGATGTATGCACCCGGCCGGTTTTTTTATTTTGCATCAATGGTAAAGCATCTACATAAGTAGATCGGAGTTTGGTCAGTTCCCTGAAAATAAGGATGTCGTCAACTATTTTATGTTTGCTTGCCAGTTTGAGTAAAACATCTTCCCCGGTTGCATATTGGCCGGTTTTTGTTTTCTTTGCCTTGTCATCCAGTTTCATCTTGTCAAACAAAACTTCGCCCAGTTGTTTGGGTGATGCCAGGTTAAATTTTACACCTGCCTGTTCATATACAGATTTCTCAGCAATGCTTGCTTCTTTCTCCAACTCCTTCGAGTACTCGTTTAAAAAATCAATGTCTACTTTTACACCTTGGTATTCCATATCAACCAGTACATTCACCAATGGATTTTCTACCTCATAAAAAACCTTTTCTACATCAGTTTTCTTCAGCATCGGAAGAAAAACATTTTTCAATTGCAACGTAATGTCTGCATCTTCGGCAGCATATTCAGTAATTTTTTCAAGCTCCACATCACGCATAGTACCTTGTCCTTTACCCTTTTTGCCAATCAACTCTTCAATCGCTACCGGTTGGTAATGCAGAAATTTTTCGCTGAGTGCATCCATACTTCTTTTCCCTTCGGGCTCTATTACATAGTGTGCCAGCATCGTATCGAATGATTTTCCTTTCAATTCAAAGCCATACCATTTCAACATTAACTTGTCGTATTTCAGATTTTGGCCTATCCAGGTAATGTCTTCTTTTTCAAAAACAGAAGAAAAATTTTCGAGTAGCTTTTTTGTTTCCTCCATATCCACCGGGCAAGGAACATAAAAAGCTTCCCCTTTGGTATAACTGAAACTTAAACCAACCAGCTCTGCTTCATTGGCATCAATACCGGTTGTTTCTGTATCAAAACATATTTCGTTTTGCGATAAAAGATCGTCCACTAATTTTTTTATTTCCGCTTCATCCTTTACGGCAATATAATGGTGTGCCGTATTATGAATCGTTTTCATTTCCTCGCCACCAATTGGCGTATTGGCCGGATTTTCTTTTGTTTCTGTAAAAATGGTTGGTCCTGGTTTTTTAAATTTTACATTTTCTTTTACAAGAACGGCATTTCCAAAAAGGTCGGTTTGTATGCCTTCCGGTACGGGGTTGTACGCCTGAAAATCTTCCCCTAAAATTCTTCTACCCAAGGTTTTGAACTCAAGCTCATGAAAGATTTCGGCAAGCAGGGTTTTATCTAATGGGTCCACCTGAAAATCTTCTTCATGAAATTCAACGGGTACATCCATGATAATAGTGGCCAGTTTTTTACTCAAAAGAGCCAGTTCTTTTCCAGCAACTACTTTTTCGCCAAGTTTCCCTTTTATTTTATCGGCATTATCCAACACGTTTTCTAAAGTTCCGTATTCAGCTAGAAGTTTGGCCGCTGTTTTTTCACCAACACCGGGTATGCCCGGAATATTATCTACTGCATCACCCATCAGTCCAAGTATATCTATAACCTGCGAAACTTCTTTAATGCCCCATTTTTCACAAACCTCTTTAGCTCCAAGTATTTCTGCATCGCCACCCTGATAACCGGGTTTATAAATAAAAACTTTTTCATTCACCAGTTGTCCAAAGTCTTTGTCGGGTGTAACCATATATACTTCATAACCTGCATCGGATGCTTGTTTACTCAAGGTGCCGATAATATCATCAGCCTCGAATCCTTGTTTTTCAATCACGGGAATATTAAAACCACGAATAATTTTTTTTATATCCGGTAAAGCTGCAATCAGGTCTTCGGGAGCTTCCTGCCTGTTGGCTTTGTATTCGGCATAATCGGTATGTCTTTCTGTTGGCCCCGACATGTCGAAACAAACAGCAATGTGTGACGGTTTTTGATTATGTAATAAGTCGATGATGGCATTGGTAAATCCAAATTGTGCATTGGTGTTTTTCCCTTTTGAGGTAACTCTTGGATTTCGGATCAGTGAATAATAAGCACGAAAGATGAGTGCAAGGGCATCTACCAGAAATAATTTTTTAAACATGCCGCTAAGTTATACCATCTTGATTTACTAAATAGTCCAACGGACTATGTGTAAATCTTAGATGGTATTATACCGCAGAAAAGCGCATTGGACTATTTACTGTT
>JAYWEL010000259.1:0-16201 GCA_043779285.1 Chitinophagaceae bacterium
GTTAATACAAAAATGTTGCAAGTTGCAGCCAATATTTTTTCTATTAAACCAGGTAAAATAAAAATTCATACAACCAATACTTTCCGTATATCTAATACCTCTCCTTCGGCTGCCAGTGCAACCGCTGACCTGAATGGGAAAGCTGTCAAACTTGCTTGTGATGCCATTCTGGAAAGATTGAAAATAGTTGCAGCCACAGAATTGAAAACAGACATTTCTACAATTGAATTAATGGATGAAACGGTTTTGATAAATGGCCAGAAAACTGAAATGACCTGGCAGCATTTAGTCATGACGGCTTTTGTAAAAAGAGTCAGTCTTGCCGAACATGCACATTATGCAACACCCGAAATTCATTACGACGGTAAGATAGAAAAAGGGCATCCTTTTTCTTATCATGTTTATGGAACTGCAATAACTGTTGTTACGGTTGATTGTCTGCGGGGGATTTATGAATTTGATGCAGTAAAAATTGTTCATGATTTCGGGTCGTCGATGAACCCATTAATTGATAGAGGGCAGATAGAAGGGGGCTTAGTGCAAGGTATAGGATGGATGACCATGGAAGAAATAGTTTATGATCAGCAGGGTAATCTCCGTTCCAATGCGTTGTCAACTTATAAGGTACCCGATATATATTCGGTACCGAAAATAATCGACATTGATTTTCTAGAAACAGAAAATGATAATCTGGCCATATTCCGTTCAAAAGCAGTAGGAGAGCCACCTTTAATGTATGGTATCGGCGCATATTTTGCATTAAGAGATGCCATAAAATCGTTTAATCCAGAATCAGATCCGGGTTTTTCTGCACCCATGACGCCTGAAAAAGTTTTGATGTCTTTGTATCCACATAAATCTTTTTTACAAAAACCTGTTGATGAAAAAAAAGTTAGCCATCTGGCAATTAATAGAAAAAAGCATTCAGCAAAATATTGAAGTGATGCTGCTGTATGTGCTGGGAAGCATGGGCAGCAGTCCGGGCAGACAAGGCTTTTTCATGGCTGTAAATGCAGCAGGAGAGATGGAAGGATCATTGGGTGGCGGTATTATGGAGTATAAGTTTGTGGAAATGGCAAAGTCAAAACTTGTTGAAAGGAATGATGAATCATCGATGCATAAACAGATACATGATAAATCGGTTGCCAAAAATCAGAGCGGTATGATCTGTTCGGGTGAACAAACAATTTTTCTGTACACTATTCAACCTACCGATATTATTCATATCAAAAACATCATAAAATCACTTTTGGGAAATAGAAACGGGACATTGGAAATCTCTCTAAAGGGCTTTTCATTTTCTGAAGAAGTTCCGGGTGATAATTATACATTGAATTTCAGCCATGAAGACAATTGGGTTTATCGGGAAAAAATTGGCTATCATAATCAACTATACATTATAGGTGGTGGACACTGTGCCCTGGCATTTTCGAAGCTGATGTGTGAAATGGATTTTTATATTCATTTGTTTGATGAACGGGATAAATTGAAAACAATGCTTGAGAATGATTTTGTACATGTGAAACAGGTAATTGAATCTTATGAGCAATTATCCGATCTTATCCCATCTGGAAATAATCATTATGTAGTTATCATGACTTTTGGTTATCGAACAGACGATCGTGCTTTAAGAGCCTTATTGGGCAAGGAATTCAAATATATTGGTATGCTGGGAAGCAAATCGAAAATTGATAAAATGTTTGCAGATTATCAACAGGAAGGATTGTTAGATGAATTATTAAATGGAATTTTTACTCCCATTGGAATTCAGATAAAAAGTCAGACACCTGAAGAAATTGCCATCAGTATTGCTGCAGAAATAATCAACGTGAAGAATGCAGATTTGAAGTAATTATCAATTTTTATTTTGTCGAGTTCTGCCTTAAAAAATGGTTGTTTTATCTACATTCACTAACTTCTTTAATTCATTGATCTGTATTTCAAAATCTCCTTTTTCCAAATGCCATTTGTTGTCTGTATTGATAAAGGCTAATTGTTTGACCGGTAGTTTTATGTGTACAATTTTTTGTTCACCTGGTTTCAGACTGATCTTTTCAAAACCACGTAATCTTTTTACATCAGGTGTTAATGATGCAATCATATCTTTTACATAAAGTTGAACCACTTCTTTTCCTTCGTATTTACCGGTATTCTTTACAGAAACCGTTACTATCAATTCATCATGAACAGTCAGATTTGTTTTGTTGACCTTCAGATCTGAGTACGTAAAAGTTGAATAGGAGAGACCAAAACCAAAAGGGAATTGCGGATTGAAATCGGCTGAATAATCATACACACCTTGTGGATTGCTTTGTGAGTCGGATGGTTTGTGAATATAATTGGTTAAAGCATTTACATATTTAGGATAGGTGATAGGGAGTTTTCCACTTGGATTTATTTGACCCGAAATGATATCAGCCAATGCATCAGCGCCAAAATTTCCGGGAAGAAAAACTTGAATAATTCCTGCAACATCAGCTTCAATTGCACTGATGATCCTTGGTCTTCCTTCATTTAAAATAAGTATCACCGGTTTGCCTGTTTTGATAACAGCTTTGATTAACTGAAGCTGGTTTTCTGAAAGTGTCAGATCATTCAGGTCGCCGGGTTTTTCAGTGTAACTATTCTCGCCAGCACACACTAAAACATAATCCACAGCTGCCGCCGCCGAAATAACGGAAGCTATATTTACAACAGAATCCTCATAATACTTGCCATCCATTTTATATGCCACACCTTCACTGAATCGTACATTTTCTGTTCCGAATTTATTTTTAACCGCAGCAAGTATGGTATTGTATTTTGACGTGAATTGATCCGTTTTTTCTCCTTGCCATGAATAGGACCAACCGCCATTCAGCGTTCGCATGGAATTAGCATTTGGGCCTGTAATCAGAATTTTTTTACCGGATGATATTGGTAAAATATCATTTTTGTTTTTTAATAAAACAATTGATTCTGCTGCTGTATTATATGCCATGCTTTCAAAAGATTTATCTCCAAATTTTGGATACATCTTATAATCAGTAACCGGAGTTTCAAAAAGATTCAAATCATATTTAAATGTAAGTATTCTTCTTACGGCATCATCGATCCTTTTCATGGATACTTTTTTTTCATTCACCAATTCAACAAGGTCTTTACAAAATTCATGATAGTTATAAGGGATCATAGACATATCAATTCCGGCATTGATGGCCATCATTAGAGCTTCTTTATTGGATGAAGCAATTTTATCCCTTTTAAAAACATTTTCTATGTCCTGCCAATCTGAAACTATAACACCTTTGAAGCCAAGTTCATTTTTCAAAACATCTGTCAGAAGATAGCTGTTGATATGAGTAGGAATACCATTTATTAATCCTGAATTAACCATAACAGTTCTGGCTCCTGCTTTTACTGCTGCAGCAAATGCAGGTAAATGATATTCTCTTAAATAATGTTCGGGCATCCAAGAATTGGTTCGGTCTTTTCCTGATTTTGGGTCTGAATATGCGAGAAAATGTTTAATGCAAGCGGCTACCTTCATGGAATTTCCAACGGAACCCTGATAGCCTTTTATAACTTGTTCGCCCATCACAGAAACCAGATAGGGATCTTCGCCAAAGGTTTCCCATAAACGTGGCCAAAGCGGATTCGTTCCCAAATCTAATACCGGAGCAAAATTCCACGGAACTGCAGCAGCCCTGGATTCGTAAGCAGTTGCTACTGCGGCTTCATAAACCAATTTCGGATTCCAAGTAGCAGCTTGTCCAATTTGTTGAGGAAAAAATGTAGCATCAGAAACATACGTAGCACCATGTATTGCATCAAAGCCATAAATAACGGGAATTTTCAAACGGGTTTTACCTGTTTCTTTTTGAATTATGTTGATTATTTCATTCCAATCATTCAAACTCATTGCCTTATTATCTGAAGTATTTAATACCGATCCAAGATTGTAGTTTACTATGGCATCTTTTAATTTATTTGTATCTAAACGAAATGGCTGATCTGGTTGTTTATTAATTCCCAAAACATCTAGAGTGATTTGAGCCATTTGTCCAACTTTCTCTTCCAGAGTCATTTTTTGCAAAAGGGTATTTGCTTTTGATTCCGATGAATCACTTGATTTTGAGCAGGAAATTATTTGAAAGCAAACTATCAAAACTACTATAGAGAAAAAGGTAGTTTTTATTTTATTAAATATCATAATTAGACTTGTCTTTAATTATTGAAATAAGTGGCTCTTGAAAAGAAGTAATCCCTTGCAGGCAATTAATTATTGATATACCCTCACATAATCAATTTCCATTGCAGCACTGCTAAAGTTCGAATCAACCGGTCCTCCATAATTTCCACCCATGGCAACATTTAGAATGAGAAAAAAATTGTGATTAAAAGGGATACTGCTTTTATTGGCAAAAGTGAAGAAGACCACATCATTAACTGAAAACTTAATAGTAGAAGCTGACCATTCAAGAACATATTTGTGAAATTCTGTAGTAACATTTGGCATAACCGTGCTGCCTATATCCGGATTTCCGCCTGAAAAACCAGGATGGTGGAGTGCACTGCTGATGGTATTCAAATGACTTCCCCTGTGTTCCATGATATCAATTTCTCCACTTGCAGGCCAACCAACGGTGGTAATATTATTGCCCAACATCCAAATGGCAGGCCAGGTACCAATTCCAAAAGGAAGCTTTGCCCTTACTTCAACTTTACCATATTTAAACGAAAATTTATTTTGGGTAGTTAACCTGGCTGAAGTATATGCACTTCCATTGTAATTTTCTTTTTTTGCAATAATTTTCAATGTGCCGTTTGATATAATCACATTGTCTGACTGGTTGGTATAGTTTTGCAATTCATTGTTTCCCCATCCACAAAGAGAAGGACATCCGGTGCCTAAGTCAAAACTCCATTTTGAAGGATCCGGTGAGCCAGCTGTATCAAATTCATCAGACCATAACAAGGATTGTGCAACAGTGACACTAACCTGTATTGATTTTGACGCAGTAAGTCCGCTTGAACTTTTTGCGATAACGTTTACTGTGTAATTTCCGGTGGAAGGATATTTATATGTTACTGAGCCCGAAGCAACTGTTTGAAAAATACCATTGCCATAATCAAAGTCATAAGAAACTGCATTGGTAGCTGAAGCCGTAAAACTTACATTGCCACTATTGTCGGCAGATACTATAGCATGAACAGTTAGATTTGTAGGCGTATTATTATTTATTGAATCAGTTCCTTTACTGCAGGAACTAAAAAAAGATAGTAATACAAATAATAATACAGTCATGAATTTCATTTTTATTAGGGTTTTACTTTCAATTTCTGGTACCATGAATTTCCATCAATGCCAATGTTACGAAGATAGATACTGGTAGCTGATATTGATAAAATTTCATAAACTGTTCCTCCGGTACCGAAATTTATTATCCCATTACCCGGTACCTGAAATTGTATTCGGGTTGAATTTGCAGAAGTAGAACCCGATGTGGCATCCATAAAGATCAATTGCTTATTCGCGGTATTTACTGCATAACAACCATCCCCTCCACTAAATCCGTAAAAAGCAGATGAAGCACCAATTGAAAATGAAGTTCCCTTGTTATTTATAGCCATGGAAATCCGGTTATTTACATCTTTCGAAAAACTGATTTCATCGTCATATGCACATGCTTCTCGTGAATTGGGAGTGGCTGCATACCATATTGACGAATATGCGTCATTCGGTCCAACTCCAAAATGACCTGGGGCATCTTTATCTGTGATCCATATTTTTGAAGATCCACCAGTCAGTGCTGTGACGATATAAGTAGGAATTTCAAATGCAACAAAAACAGTGATCTTTTTACTGATTGTTGAAATAAAACCACCAGTACCAATTACATTAGCTGTAATGATATATGTGTTTGTACCGGGAGTAGAATATTTATAAGTAAGTGAACCTGAAGGAACAACTTTTGTAACACCATCACCAAAATCGATATTATATGTTAGGGCATTGTTTGCAGAAGAAGTTATTAAAACATTTCCAGTTCCATTACCATTTGGGTTTGTAGCATCTACTCCGGCAATGGATGTTGTCAATGTAAGATTTGAAGCTGCTTTTATTTCACCAAATGAATAATCTTCTTTTTTACAACTACCTATAACTATAAGTACTGCAAGCGAAATAATTGTAAGTGATTTTATTTTAGTAATCATAATTGATATGTTTATCGTTAATTAAGTTTTATATCATCAAACAGAAAAGTGAAATTTGCCGAACCATTTCCCATTATTCCATTTTCAAAAATCAGTACAATCTTTTGATATGAATTTGCCGTGTTGATACCGGTAAAATCGAATGTCAATTCTTCCCATCCGTTTGCAACAGTTGTTAATACTTCTTTTTCATAACTCAAAGCACCATTGGTTGCATTCTCCACTTTCAATAAAACCTTTACACCAACTCTTGGAGAATAAACTTTCATTTTAAATGTTTTTTGGGTTGAAAAGTTAATTGGATTTTCCAATTGTATCCAACTACCACCCCATGTTTGACTTAAATTCTTCACCATCCTGGCTACTTTACTGCTTGTATTGATACCGGAGGATTGTGGGTTGTTAATGACTGTAACTACACCTCCATCAAAATCTGTAAAAGCATATGCCAGTGAAGAAGATTCAAAATCCAATGGAAGGCCTAGTACTGGTGGTGTAGCACTAACTAATCTGATATCATCAAATAACCATGTAAAGTTTGAAGAACCATCACCCACTGAACCCAAATCAAATATCAACACAATCTTTTGA
This sequence comes from Chitinophagaceae bacterium, assembly GCA_043779285.1. Lineage (GTDB taxonomy): Bacteria > Bacteroidota > Bacteroidia > Chitinophagales > Chitinophagaceae > MGR-bin208. The sequence goes on from JAYWEL010000259.1 coordinate 6,790, forward strand.
TAGGAATTAGCCGTGTTAATACTACTATAATCAAAGGTCAGATCTTCCCATGCATTAGCAACTGTAGTAGATACTTCTTTTTCAAAACTGATTGCTCCATTTGTTGCATTTTCAACTTTCAACAAAACCTTAGCTCCAACTCTTGGAGAATAAACTTTCATTCGGAAAATTTTGTTTGCAGAAAAATTAATTGGGCTGCTTAATTCTATAAAACTACCACCCCATACTTGCCCTGCATTTTTTACCATTTTACCGACTTTACTACTTGTATTAATGCCAGATGTTTGCGGATTGTTTATTATCGTTGTATTACCACCATCAAAATTTGTAAATGCATATACTAAAGAAGAAGATTCAAAATCAAGGGGGAGTGCAATTCCTGTAAAATTTACCGGAAGAGTTTTTACATCATCCCAATAAAAAACCTTTCCGTTTCCGGCAGTATTAAAATCAAAAAATATGGACGCCATATTGTAATTATATGACAGATTCATAGCTGCAGTTCCGGTAGATTGATTTGCAAAATTGAAAATGATTGTTTCCCAGGCATTGGCAACTGTCGTAAGTTTTTCTGTTTCAACCGATTTGGTATTATCATTCCGATCTTCCACTTTTAATCGAATTGGAATTCCTGCTGCAGGAGAGTAAATGCGTACACTCATTTGTGTTGCTGTAGATGAAAAAGGTAGGGTAGTTGTAAAGCCTGCACCCATTGTAGTACCTGCCCATGTTTGGGCTCCATTAGGCTTTGTGGTTTTTTTAACTTTATTTACCGCATTTGTTGGATCGACTGCATCGACACTTATATTGTTTCCAAAATCAGAGACTGCATAATTTATTGCCGGGTCATCAAATGTAATAGGTAGGGTTAATAAACTTGCCGGTAATTGATTTGTTAATCTGATGTTATCAAACAGAAATGTAAAATTCGATGTCCCATTTCCCATTGTTCCATTATCAAATATCAAAACAATTTTCTGGTAAGAATTTGAAGTATTGATTGTGGAATAATCAAAAACTAAATCTTCCCAGCTATTTGCAACAGTAGTACTTGTTTCTTTTTCAAAACTTATTCCACCATTCGTCAAGTTCTCCACTTTTAATAAAACTTTTGCTCCAACTCTTGGTGAGTACACTTTCATTCGGAAAATTTTATTTGTAGAAAAATCAATAGGAGCCCCCAAGGTTATCACACTACCACCCCAAGTTTGTCCTGCATTTTTAACCATCCTGGCAACTTTTGTGCTGGTATTAATTCCATTTGATTGAGGATTGTTAATAACGGTAACAACACCACCATCAAAATTTGAAAATGCATAATTCACAGTAGGGGACTCAAAGGTTATAGGTAATAGTATGGGATCAACAATTGTAACCGGCTTTATTAATTGAGTGGTAGCTGCACCTCCGCTTAAAGCAACTACCCTGATTTGATATGTACCTACTGCAGGATATGTAAAACTTACAACTGAACCTTCTAAAAAAGTAACAGGAACTTCGGTAGGAGAAACGCCAAAATAGACTTTAAAGTTTGTTTCATACAAAGCCGATGCTGAAATATTTACTTTATAATTATTATTCGGATCAACGGCAATAGTAAAATCCAGATTCTCAGGAGCTCTGAATGAAACGGTCAGTTGTTTGGTGACTTCTGAAATTTTTCCAGTAACTCCGTATGCCACAATTCTTACATTGTAAACACCTTCGGTATACACATGTTTTGTATTTTTTGATGCTAGTACTTTTGAAGGAGTCGTAGTTGCATCACCATAATAAACATCATAAGATACAGCTCCTTCGCCATTAGGGGTAATTGTTACCAAGCCGCTATTATCCTGTGTTATTTCAAAAAGTGCCGATATGTTATTGGGTGAAGAAGCACTTTCAATAAATGCAATATCATCATTGATTGCTTTAGTACAGCTTATTGAAAGCGATAGTAAAAAGCAAATACCGAATATATATTTTAGTGATTGCATAATTATTATTTTAGTTATTTAGTTGTGTCTAATAGCCTGCATTTTGTTTTAGTCCGGATATATCCACTTCTTGTTGTGGAATTGGAAATACTTCATGTTTGCCAGCTATAAAGCCATTTAATTTTGTGGCAGCTTGTCTGGTTCTAACCAAATCAAAAAAGCGTTCACCTTCCATGGCTAGTTCCAATCTTCTTTCATCCAGAATTGCCTGATATAGTACAGTACCCGAAGATGTGATATCATGCAGATTGTCTCCAAAAGCACGTCGACGTACCAGATTCAAATATGTTTTTGCTTTTGTGTCGTTTGCTACAGTTGCCTTATTATTAGCCTCAGCTGCCATTAATAATACATCTGCATAACGGATTGTTCTATAATTATTAGCATAATTCAATTCTACCTGACCAGATGTTTCACCTTTTCTTGGCAAATATTTTTGATTATAAAGACCTGTGTTTTTATATGGTGCAACCTGGTATGTAATATTGAATGATGGGTTAGCAGCTTTATATGCTTCAATATCCAATACCGTAACATTTTTTCTTGTATCTCCAGAAGTATATGCTGCAGCTAAGTTTTGTGCCGGTAAATTTGTACTCCAACCTGCTGCATAAGGCATTGTGGAAGTACCATTCAAACCTCTTATACCGCATTGCTGGACCGAATGATTTCCCTGGCCTCTTGTTACACCACCCCAATTATAATAAGGTGAGTTGTTTGAATATTGAATCTCAAAAATAGATTCAGTCCCATTCTCTCCTGATTCTAAAAAAAGCGATCCGAAGTTTGAAACCAGACTGAAAGCATTCGCATTGATTACATTCTCTAGCATGGCAGCAGATGCATCAAATTTATTTTGGTACAGATAAACTTTACCCAATAAAGCCTGAGCAGCATATTTAGTTATTTTTCCTTTCTGTACCTGGATTGCTGGTAATACTGAAATGGCATTTGTCAAATCCAATTCTATTTGCTTGTACACATCAGCCTTTGTACTTCTCTGTAATGTTTTAGAATCGCTTAAGCTCAACCTTTTGTTTGTAAAAAGAGGAACATCGCCAAAAAGTTTTACTAAACTGAAATAATAATAAGCCCTTAAAAAATAGACTTCTCCATACAATGCATCCTTGCCTGCAAAATTGATGGTTTCTCCAGCCAGATTTTTTGCTTTGTATTGATGCATATAATTGGCTCTGTTTATTCCTTCATAAGCAGCACTCCAAAGTTCAGTTAACGTTGAATTTACTGCTGTATGTGTGAAGTCATCTATTTGCTGTAATGGCAATACGTCGGAAGCGTTTTCACCACCAGTTACTGAATTGTCAGATGCAATGTCTCCAACCGGAACTAATTGGTTTAGCCATTGTATTGGAGTATATACACTGATTGCCATAGTACGATAATCAGATTCAGATTTTAAATAATCCAATTCGGTAATTCTGTAATCATCATGTGGATTATAATCAATCCATTTTTTACATGAGGAAAGCATGATTATCAGAACAAACAGGCTTAGTATTTTAATATTTATTTTCTTCATTGTAATATTATTTTATAATGAGATTTATAATTTTATGTCAATCCCAAATGAATATGTTCTTGCTTGAGGGTAAGCACCACGGTCAATACCCGAATCAAGAATACCACCGGATATTTCCGGGTCAAATCCTGAATATTTGGTTATGGTAAAGGCATTTTTTACTTGAACATAAATTCGTAGTTTATTAAAAATATTTTTGGTTTCATTAGAAGAAAAGTTGTAGCCCAACTGCAGGTTCTTTAATTTAATAAACGAGCCATCTTCAACATATCTGTCAGAAACCCGGATATTACTATTGGCATCGGTAAAAGAATATCTGGGATTTCTAGCATCATTGGTTGTGCCGGGCCCAGTCCATCTTGCTAATACAGCCCTGTATTTATTGGTAAAATTTGCATTTCTTTCATATGCCCTATAAACTTCATTGCCTACTGAAGCATAAGTAAATGCCGTGAAGTCAAAATTCTTATACTCTAAATTAAGATTCCAACCCATAGTGAAATCTGGGAACGGGTCTCCGATTTTTGTTTGGTCACTTGCTGAAATAACGCCATCTCCATTCATGTCAACAAATCGAATATCACCGGGTACTGCTCCGGTTTGAGTTGGGTTTTTCGTGATTTCGTCAAAAGATTGAAAAAGGCCTGCAGTTTTATAACCATAAAAATAGCCAGGTGTAAATCCTTTTTCAAATACGGTTACACTTTGAGACTGACCGTTGAAATAATATCCACCTAATATTTTAGCTGTACCATCGGTATTAGTAGCAGTAACTTTATTTTTTGCTGTGGTGAAATTGAGTGAGGTATTAAGTTTGAAATTTTTGCCAAAAGTTTCATTGTAAACAATGGCAAGATCAATTCCTTGGCTGCTTGTAGAACCGATATTGGCTGTAGGAATAGGAACAGTACCCAGATATAAAGATGAAGAGGGTGTAAATAATAAACCACTTACATCTTTCTGGAAATAATCTGCAGAAACTGAAAACCGTCTTTTATAAAAAGTCATATCAAAACCGGTATTCGTTTGTAATTGTTTTTCCCATCTCAATGCATCATTTGCGGCTGAACCGACAGTAGATCCTGAATAGAATATATTATTGAATGTATATCCATTACTATTGGCTGTTGGCCCATAACTTGGACCACCGGTAATGATTCCTACAAACTGAGGGTTTACATTTTCGTTTCCTATTGAGCCATAACTACCTCTGATTTTTAAATGATCAATAAAATCTGATTTGAAGAAATTCTCCTTGCTAACTACCCATCCCAATGATCCGGAAAAAAAGTTGGCGTATTTATTTTCTTTACCGAAAGCAAATGAGCCATCCCTTCTTGTAGTAAAAGAAGCCAGATATCGATCCTGATAGTCGTAATTGATTCGGCTAAAATAGGAGAGGTTATTTCTGAAATATTGATAATAATAGCCGTTGATGGCATTACTGTTCATTGCATTATTGATTCCTTGTGCTGCGGTAAAGTCTGCAAACTCCCAGGTATTAAAAGGAACATCTTGTCTTGTTGCACCAGCTGCATTTCCGGATATTTTTGCCAATGAAAATCCAAGAACGGTTTCAAAATGGTGGTTTTCTTTTATATTAAAATCATAATTGGCAAAAGACTCCCAGGTATAATTAAAGTTGCTGGTTTTTTCATGAGCCACACTGTTATTTTTACCTGTAAAAGTGGAACCATCTGCATTCATTGAATTATCTACATTCAAAGGGCCATAGAAAACCAGTGGGGTAAAGCTTTTGGCATTGCCATCATATTTTGTATAACCAAAACGGCTGGTCAGTTTAAGGTTTTTTAAAACATCATATTGCAGTTCGAATTTTCCGTAAAGCTTATTGCCTACATTTTTATTGAACGTATTATCGAGTTTGGTTAGTGGATTAAATATCTCGGATAATAAAAAATTACTGAATCCAAAATTGCCGACAGTATTGGGGACGGTATTTAAAACAGAAACTGTTGGATCGAAATTCAGGGCACTGCCTAGAATACTGTTAAATGAATTTTCCTGAATGCCTTTCGAGTCAAGGATGACTGCAGAAGCATTAACGATAAACTTCAATCGGGATGTCAGATCGAAATTTAAGTTAGCCGTAAAATTTCCTCTGTTAAATCTTGATTTATCATTTCCACCAACAATACCACCTTGGTTCAAATATCCACCTGAAAGGAAATAAGACATTTTATCACTTCCACCACGAGCAGAAATATTATGAGATTGAAGAAAGGCAGTTTCAAAAATTTCTTTTTGCCAATCTGTACCTTTCCCAATCAGTGAAAGGTTAGGAAAAACTACATTACCACCCGAAACAGTACTTCCTTCATTAATTATTGCTGCATATTCAGTAGCATTCAATACAGCAATTGTATTTAAAACCTCCTGCATACCATAATTACTACTTACAGAAATATCTGCTTTTTGATTTTTCCGACCCGACTTTGTGGTTACTACAATGACTCCATTACCGCCTTTTACACCATAAATAGCAGTAGTTGCTGCATCTTTTAACACATTTATAGACTCAATGTCTGTTGCATTAATGGAATTAAGATCTGTCAGCGATTGGGGCACCCCGTCAATTATTACAACCGGATCTGTACCTGAAAAAGAGGGGATACCTCTTATTAATACCGTAGGTTTTGAACCCGGTGTACCACTTTGAATAACTGTAACTCCCGAAGCTCTTCCCTGTAAAGCCTCTTCGGTTCGTACTGGTCTAAGTTTTTCTATATCCGCACTCTTTATGGTGGATATAGCTCCTGAAATATTGGTTATTTTCTGTGTACCATAACCAACTACAATAACATCTGATAAGCTAGCTGATGTGCTTTCTTCAAGCGATATAACAATTTCTTCAAGGTTTTCAGCAACTATAAATTCTTCGATTTTCATTCCGGCATAACTAATAACTAGGATGCTACCTTTCTTTGGTACATTAATAGTAAAATGACCATTCAAATCTGTAAGCGAATTAAGTGCAGTGCCTTTTACAATAACTGTAGCCCCATTTAATGGTTCACCGTTAAATTTATTAACTATTTTTCCTGATACTGGGATATTTTGTCCAGCAACCTGAAGAAATAAACCACCGGTTATTAAACTTAGGCAGAGCAAAAAGATTTTTAATTTCATATAGCAATTTTTTTTATTTATTTAGTCGAATAAGGATAAAAGAATGCGATTAAAAAAGCTAATTTTTACTTATTCAAGGTAAATACTTACTGATAGGTTAAATTAAGATAACATACATCAATACTACATCACAAATAGCATTTTTTATATTTTAGTCTATATTTACTACATCATTACTACATCAAAATAATTTTTTACTATCTCATAGACGAAATGGTCATTTTTATGCGTTTACTTTTTGTTTTTATTTTTATATCGCTAAAGACATATAGTCAAAATACTATTGGCCTTCCTAATGTCATCAATTTTAACAAGCAAGCTTATAAGGCTGGTCTGCAGAACTGGGATATTAAACAAGATAAAAATGGTATAGTCTATTTAGCTAATAATGAAGGGTTACTTAGATTTGATGGTATTAACTGGAATTTATATTCATTAACGAATAAAACCATTGTAAGATCAGTTGAAATAGGAAAAGATAGTAAAGTTTATGTTGGCGGACAGGATGAGATCGGGTTTTTTGAACCCGATCTCAACGGAAGGTTAAGATACCATTCTTTAATTGAACTGATCCCTATTAAAGACCGTTCTTTCGGTGATATATGGGATATTACTGCAAACGATAATGATATTTTCTTTAGGTCTTCTTTTAAAATATTTAAGTTCTCCAATGGCATCATGTCTGTTTATAATGCACCTTCTGAGTGGACATATTTGGTTGCATGTAATAAAATATTATATGCTCATGATTTTAAAAAAGGACTTTTCGTTTTTGAAAACAATATCTGGAAACCAATCGGATTGCAAAACAATCTTCCGACGAATGATCCGGTAACTTCAATGATTCAGGCAAATAAGGATAGCATTTTAATTACAACTCTTAAAAATGGGATTTATTATCTGACTAATTCCAACCTGTCTAAATTAAAATCAAGCAATAATTCTTTTTTTGAAAAAGAAAGGATTTATTCAGCTACAAAAATCAATGATGAGTGGCTTGCACTTGGAACCAATAATGCTGGTGTATTTATTATTGATCATCATGGTGAAATAGTTCAGAGCTTTTCAATAAATGAGGGATTACAGAACAATAATGTCCTTAGTATTTTCCTTGATCGTGAAAAAAATTTATGGCTCGGCTTGGACAATGGAATTGATTTTATTTTATATAACAATGCCATCAAACATATCTATCCATCCAGTCAGGGAGGTGCGGGATATGCGGCAATTATCTATCGAAATAAACTCTTTATAGGTACATCGGGTAATTTGTTCAGCACAGATTTGCAAAATGTAAAAGATCTTAGTTTTAGTAAAGGGGCATTCAGTAAAGTCACAAATACTGCAGGTCAAACCTGGAAATTAGTAGAGGTAAACGATCAACTACTACTTGGTCATCATGAAGGTGCTTTCAGTGTTAAAGAAAATATTGCAGTACCTCTTTCTACCAATACCGGTTTTTGGAATTTCATACCGATGTCTGCAGTATTTCCATCTGCAAAAACAGTCAGTGGAAATTATCAGGGAATAAGTTTCTGGAATTATTCTAATTCAACTTTTTCTTTGACTGACACAATTCAAAATTTTAATGAATCTTCACGATTTATTGCGATCGATCGATTCGATAATATCTGGATGTCTCATCCTTATCATGGTGTTTATAAATTACAACTGTCGAATAATGGGAAGTACAGTTCATTATTTTACTCGAAAAAAAATGGACTTCCTTCAATTTTAAATAACCATGTGTATCAAATAAAAAATGAATTAGTTGTAGCTACTGAAAAAGGTGTTTTTACATATAACTATTCTACTGATTTATTTGAGCCGTCCACTTTTTATAAAAAAATATTAGGTGACCAAAGCATCCGTTATTTAAAAGAAGATAAAGCCGGAAATATTTGGTTTATCCATGAAAAGAAACTTGGCGTAATTGATATGTCAGGTAATCAGATTAAGGTTATTTACATTCCTGAATTGAATAATGAAGTATTGAGTGGTTTTGAATTTATTTATCCGGTTGATGAATTCAATATTTTCGTAGGAGGGGAGAATGGATTTTTTCATATTAATTATGATAAGTATAAAAAAAACAAATACGACCTTAACGTCCAGATAAGAAGTGTAAGGATTGTAAATAAAAGGGATAGTCTTCTGTTTGGGGGATATCATTCGAAAGTGAATGAAGCACAATTACAAAACAAAGAGAATATCCCATCTATTGCATATAAATGGAATAATATTCATTTCGAATTCTCAAGCCCTTTACTTAGCCAGCAAAAAAATCTGGAATACAGTTATAAGTTAAAAGGGTTTGATCAAAACTGGTCTGAGTGGTCTAAGAAAACCGAAAAAGAATATACCAATCTGCCAAAAGGCACTTTCAGTTTTAAGGTAAAAGTGAGAAATAATTTTGGGAATGAATCTATTACTGATTCTTATACTTTTAAATTACTTCCACCCTGGTATCAATCTAACTGGGCATATTTTAGTTATATTATTTTATTGATAACAGGATTTTATTTTTTCTATCGGCAACAACAGAAAAAATTTAGCTGGCAAAAAAGAAAATTCGAAGAAGATCAAAAATATCTTCTTTACATGCATGAATTGGAGATGGGAAAAACAGAAAAAGAATTAATTGCATTGCGAAATGAAAAACTGCAATCAGAAGTTGAATATAAAAATTCTGAATTGGCAATTGGGGCTATGCATCTTGTACAGCGAGGCGAATTACTTAGAA
>JAYWEL010000260.1:0-16138 GCA_043779285.1 Chitinophagaceae bacterium
GCCTGACCGGACGGGCAGGGACTATGTGTAAATCTTAGATGGTATTATACCGCAGAAAAGCGCATTGGACTATTTACTGTTTATAAGCGGTATAATTCATGTGAAAACCCCGCTTAGACACAAAAGAAAAATAACCCGAACTGTGAAAGTCCTTTCATATTTTAAATTAACTTGTTCCTCAACCATCCATTCCCAAAATTTCAATAGTACATGTCTATACATAGAGAAAAATTGAAACAGCGTTTCACCGAAGAGTTCAATAACCTGAACGAACAGCAACAACTGGCGGTCAATCAATTGGAAGGTCCGGTGATGGTGATTGCCGGCCCCGGTACCGGAAAGACACAGATATTGAGTGCCCGGATAGCCAAGATATTGATGGATACCGATGCGGGGCCCGATAATATTCTTTGCCTTACATATACAGAAGCAGGAGTGGTGGCCATGCGTAAACGATTATTAAAATTTATTGGACCCGATGCCTACAAGGTTAATATTTACACGTACCATGCTTTTTGTAATGATGTGATTCAGGAAAATCTTTCCCTATTTGAAAAAACTACACTCGATGCCATTTCCGATCTGGAACGTATAGAAATGATGAAGGAACTGATTGATTTTTTTCCTAAAGACCATCCTTTGAAAAGATTCAGGGGCGATGTGTATTACGAAATAAAAAACCTGCAGAATCTTTTTAGTACGATGAAAACAGAAGGCTGGTCTGCATCTTTTATAGAACAAAAAATGGATGAATACATTGCCGACCTGCCAAACCGGGATGAATTTGTTTACAAAAAAAAATACAAGGAGTTTAAAGCCGGCCATCTGAAGCAAAACAAAATGGATGAAGAAGTGGAGAAGATGGAAAAGCTTCGTGCGGCTATTCATGAATTTGATTCTTTTCAAGCAATGATGCGCAAACGAAACCGCTACGATTTTGATGACATGATCAATTGGGTTATCAAGGTTTTTGAAGAAAATAAAAATGTGCTTTCCGATTATCAGGAACGTTTTCAGTATGTGCTGGTTGATGAGTTTCAGGATACCAGTGGTACACAAAACCGGTTGATAGAATTGCTGATCAACTACTGGGATGAACCCAATGTGTTTGTAGTGGGAGATGACGATCAGAGCATTTTCCGATTTCAGGGAGCCAACGTAGAAAATATGTTAAGCTTTGCAAACAATTATAAGGATAGTTTGTTAACCGTTGTATTAACTAAAAACTATCGCTCCACACAACCCATCCTGGATATTTCAAAATCTTTAATTGATCACAATGAAGAACGACTGGTAAAACAAATCGATAACCTGAGCAAAGAACTGTCTTCTTCTCATCCAAAAATAAAAGACCTGAAACACCCGCCTGTTTTGAAAGAATATGAAACACAGAAACAGGAAATCATTGACATTACCTTACAGATTGAAAAATTAATTGCACAGGGAACTCCTCCGGGAAAGATCGGCATCATTTATAAGGAACATAAATATGGCACCCAACTAAACGAATATTTCAATCTGAGAAATATACCTATTTACAGTAAACGGTTTGAAAACCTATTGGAGATCCCATTGGCGAAAAAAATATTACTGATCATGCGGTATCTGGCAGCCGAACAAGAAATGCCATTCAGTGCCGACGAAATGTTATTTGAATTGCTGCATGCGGAATGGTTCAATATTCCGGCCATTGAAATTGCTAAAATAACTGCCGAATGTGCAACCCTCAAATATTCCGACAATCCAGTTTCACTTCGACTACTCATACATCAAAAAACGCTTGAACCGGCAAAGGATCTTTTCTCAAACACTTTACCTGTTGCACTTAAAAAAGCCAGTGATGCCATTGAAAAATTATTGACCGATGTTCCAAACATTACACTTCAACATCTTTTCGAATCGGTAATAAGAGAACCCGGGATTTTGAAATACATCATGCTTTCTTCCGAAAAAATCGAATACTTACAAGTGGTAACTTGTTTATTTGATTTTATCAAAGAGGAAACACACCGAAACGCGGCATTGAATCTTTCCTCATTTATGAAGACCATTGATTTAATGATAAAAGAAGGTCTGAGATTATCTTTGGTTCATGTAAGTGGTACTGATAAAGGCGTTAATCTGATGACCACACACGGATCGAAAGGATTGGAATTTACCCATGTATTTTTTGTGGGCTGCAATGCCAATTTATGGGAGAAAAAAAAGAAACCTGGTGGAGGTTATTCATTTCCCGACAACTTATTTTCTTCAGCTTTAAAAAAGAAAGATGATGAAGAACTTCGACGTTTATTTTATGTAGCACTCACCCGTGCCGAACAGCATCTACAGATTTCCTGGAGCAAATTCAAAGCAGATGGTAAGGAACAGGAACCCTCCATGTTTATTGCTGAAATTCTGGACCAGCATGAACTTCCGGTGGAGAAAGTTATTATCGATAATGAAGTTTTGGCTTCATTTGCTGCCCTCTATTTTGATGAGCCGGTTGCACCTGAACTGGAAAAAATAGAAGCCGATTTTGTGGGTCATATTCTGGACAAATTTGTCATGAACGTAACGGCACTCAACAATTATCTTTCTTGTCCACTGGAGTTTTATTTTAAGAATCTGATCCGCATCCCTTCGCCTAAAAACGAAGCCACCGAATTTGGATCTGCCGTACATTATGCGCTGGAACAGCTTTTCAGAAAAATGCAAAAGAATGACAATCTCTTTCCTATTAAAAAAGAATTCATCGAAGACTTTGAATGGTATATGAACCGGCATCGGGAAAGCTTTACCAACGAGCAGTTTAAACGCAGGATGGAATATGGACACGAAGTATTGGGGAATTATTACGACACCCAAGTTCCGTTTGCCAATAAAATTGTAGCGATTGAACGGAATATTCGAAACGTGGTCGTTAAAAATGTACCACTGAAAGGAAAACTCGACAAACTGGAATTTGATGGGAAAAATGTAAATGTGGTCGATTACAAATCGGGGAATCCGGATAATGCAAAAGATAAGATTAAGCCTCCAAATGATAAACAACCAAATGGAGGAGATTATTGGAGACAGGCCGTTTTTTATAAAATACTAGTTGATCATTACGACCAAAAAGACTGGAAAGTGGTGAGTACTGAATTCGATTTTATTGAACCCGATAAATCAAAAAAATACAAGAAACAAAAACTGGTCATTCAACCCGAAGACATGGAAACGGTTTTACATCAAATAACAACGGTTTGGGAAAAAATTCAACAAAGGGATTTCTATACCGGCTGTGGCAAAGCAGATTGTCATTGGTGCACTTTTGTAAAAACCAATAATATGGCCATTGCCCTACACGAAATTGAAACCGAAGATGAAGAAGAATCAATATGAGTAATTGACTTGAACGTATAGAATACATACAAACTGATTAAGTTTGCACTTTCCACTAGTTTCAATATGATGAATCAAAGAGTAATTCCGGCGTTTTTATTAGTCTGTACAATGGTTATTGGCTTGTTGGCCGGCACAGGTTGTGCTACAATTATTCCACCAACCGGTGGTCTGAGAGACAGTTTGCCACCAATTTTGTCAAATTCTTTTCCCCGAGACTCTGCACTTAATTTTAGTGGTAAAAAACTTACGTTAGTATTTGATGAGTATATAGAAGTACAAAACATTCAACAACAATTAATCATTTCGCCGATACAACAAATCAATCCAATTGTTCTTTCTAAATTAAAAACACTGACCGTAAATCTAAAAGATTCATTGGAAGAAAACACAACCTATTCTTTCAATTTTGGTGATGCCATCAAAGATGTAAATGAAGGGAATATAAAGAAAGGCTTTACGTTTACTTTTTCTACCGGTCCATACCTCGACTCATTAACATTAACCGGTAAAGTAATTATTGCAGAAACAGGGAATACCGATAGTACATTACTTGCCATTTTGCACAGAAGAGATGATGATTCAGCCATTATTTATAGCAAGCCTCGCTATGCTACAAGATTGAATAATAAAGGACAATTTGTTTTCAAAAATCTGCCAGCCGGAACTTTTTATTTGTATGCATTGAAAGATGAATCTGGAATGGGAAAATTATTGGGTAAAGATCAACTGTTTGCATTTGCCGATTCCCCTGTTATTGTCAGTAAGGATACCACTGAACAGGTCCTGTTTGCTTATCTCGAAAATATTTCTCCTAAATCAAAACTAAAAGTAGATGAGTCGGATAAATTTATCAACCCACTAAATAATCTACAAGCGAATCAACTTGATTTGGAAAAAGATTTCGAAATGGAATTTTTGATGCCCCTAAAATCTTATGACAGCTCAAAAATTAAATTTTCAACCGACTCATCATTTATACCCGTTAATAATTTCAAATGGACTTTGGACAGCTCATCGTCAAAACTAACCCTGCATACTATTTGGAAAGAGAACAAGGAGTACCACTTAATACTTGAAAAGGAATTTGCTATTGATACAATGAACAGAAAACATTTAACTACTGATACGATTACCTTTTTTACCCGAAAGCAAACTGACTACGGTTCAGTAAAAATTCAATTTAAAAATTTAATTCTCACCGACAACCCGGTTCTTTTATTTCTTATCGGCAATGCAATAGTGCATTCGTTTCCGTTAAAATCAGCAATATTTAATTATCATTTATTCAAACCCGGCGACTATCAGATTAGGATATTAAATGATAAAAACAAAAACGGCATTTGGGACTCTGGTATATTTTTTGAAAAACATTTACAACCCGAAAAAATTATTCCAATAAAGCAAAAAATAATTATCAAACCCAATTGGGTTAATGAATTTGAAGTTACTGTGCCGGATAAAATTAAATAATTGTAAGCAGCTATTTAATTAATTATAAACCAATAATTATACAGCCTTTATCTTTGTCTTATGCAATTTCCATCTGTATTATTAGAGAATGCCGTAAATGAATTTGCCAAGCTTCCAGGCATTGGTAAAAAAACAGCCCTGCGTTTGGTATTGCATTTATTAAAACAAGAACCCAACGAAGTTTCTCATTTCAGTGAAGTCATTGCAAAAATGAGAACCCAGATTAAATTCTGTCATCGCTGCTACAATGTAGCCGATGGCGATATCTGTTCCATTTGTTCAAACTCTACCCGAAAGCAGGAAATTATTTGTGTGGTAGAAAATATCCGCGATGTGATTGCCATTGAAAGTACGCAGCAATATAACGGTACTTATTATGTGTTGGGTGGTGTTATATCTCCATTAGATGGCATTGGCCCCGACCAATTGAATATCGAATCCTTGATAAACCGGGTGGAAAAAGAAAAAACAGAAGAAATCATTTTTGCATTGAACCCGAATATTCAGGGCGACACCACCATTTATTATATTCAAAAAAAAATGCAGGCATATAACGTACGCATTACTACTATTGCCCGTGGTATTTCATTTGGTGGCGAACTCGAATATGCCGATGAAATGACATTGGCCCGCAGCCTACAAAATCGTCTGCCAGTCGAGAATTATGTTTCCAACCGTTAATGGCTGATTTTAATACTCCTTTTCTTACCTTTGCTCCCACAGGCGGATTTGTTTATTGTTCACCCTGTAACGAAAACTCCGGTTTTCAAAAAAAACTGAACTAATAAACGCAAAGAAACCTACTCATCAGTTTCCAACGTTTATCAGTTCAATCTTAATTATGTAGCCGGCTTTCGTAGTTTTACCTGGCTTGCGTTGCCCGTTCGAGCATAAAACCGACAGAGTCATTTTTAAAGTACTCTTCCGGGCGGACACCCATTTACAACTTGCAATTTCTATTAAGCAAGTTTGTAAAATTTTGAACGACTAAAAATTAAAGGAAATGGATTCATTAAGGAAACAACTTGCAAAAAGAATACTGATCATTGATGGTGCTATGGGTACCATGATTCAGCAGTATAAATTAAGCGAAGCAGATTATCGGGGCGAACAATTCAAAGACTGGCCATCCGATCTGAAAGGCAATAATGATTTACTCTCTATCACACAACCCCAAATCATTACAGCTATCCATTTAAAATATCTGGAAGCCGGTGCCGATATCATTGAAACAAACACCTTCAACGCACAACGAATCTCCATGGCCGACTATGGAATGGAAGACCTGGCATTCGAAATAAATACTGCCGCAGCAAAAGCTGCAAGAGAAGCTGTTGAGCAATTCATGCAAAAAAATCCAACCAGGGAAAATCGTCCGTTTGTTGCCGGTGCTATCGGACCCATGAATAAAACTCTGTCCTTATCTCCTGATGTTAATGATCCCGGTTATCGTGCTGTAACTTTTGATGAAGTGGCAGATGCTTATTTCGATCAGGTAAAAGCATTAGTAGAAGGCGGAGTGGATATTCTTTTAATTGAAACCATTTTCGATACCCTCAATGCAAAGGCCGCTATTTATGCTATTAAAAAATATTTTCAGCAGGCCCATGAAGAACCTTTAGAAGTAATGATCAGTGGTACCATTACAGACGCCTCCGGAAGAACGCTAAGTGGGCAAACATTGGAAGCTTTCTATACTTCAGTAATGCACATCAATCCGGTAAGTATCGGTTTAAACTGTGCATTGGGTGCAAAGGAAATGCGGCCATACATTGAAGAACTTTCGCATTTGGCTTCCTGTTATACATCTGCATATCCCAACGCCGGTCTGCCAAATGCCATGGGCGAATATGATGAGCAACCGCACGAAACAGCTCATTTTATTGAGGATTGGGCCAAAGAAGGATTTGTAAATATTGTAGGTGGCTGCTGTGGTACCACACCAGATCATATTAAGCATATTGCCGAAAATGTAAAAAATATTCAGCCACGCATTCTTCATCAACAACTGATTGGATAAGTTTTAGAAAAAAATAAGATTAAGCATGAGCACACCCATACCAAACGAAGGCACTGATTCAGGTTTTTCTTTTTCAGAAAAAACGGAGCAGGCAAATTCTTTTTTACGAATAGCCGGATTGGAACCATTGGTTGTTCGACCCGATTCAAATTTTGTAAATGTAGGTGAACGAACCAATGTCACCGGTTCGAAAAAATTTGCTCGACTGATACGAGAAAATCTTTTTGATGAAGCACTAAGTGTTGCCCGGCAACAAGTAGAGAATGGTGCGCAGATACTCGACGTGAATATGGACGATGCTATGCTGGATGGTGTAGAAGCCATGACTAAATTTTTAAACCTCGTTCAGTCGGAACCGGACATTGCAAAAATTCCGATCATGATTGACAGTTCGAAATTTTCAATTATCGAAGCAGGATTAAAATGCGTTCAGGGAAAGTGTATTGTCAATTCCATCTCATTAAAAGAAGGTGAAAAAAATTTTATTGAGCAAGCCATCATTTGTCAGAATTATGGTGCTTCGGTTATTGTCATGGCTTTTGATGAACAGGGGCAAGCAGATACAAAAGATCGTAAAGTGGAAATATGCTACAGAGCCTATAAAATACTGACCGAACAAGTTGGTTTCCACTCACAAGATATTATTTTCGATCCCAATATTTTTGCTGTCGCAACGGGTCTTGAAGAACACAATAATTATGCGGTGGATTTCATTGAGGCCTGCAGGGAAATTAAAAAACTGATGCCCCTGACAAAAATCAGTGGCGGTGTAAGTAACATGTCTTTTTCTTTTCGGGGAAACGACCACGTACGTGAAGCCATGCACTCGGTTTTTTTGTATCACGCCATCAAAGCCGGTATGGACATGGGTATCGTAAATGCAGGTCAGTTAGTAATTTATGATGAGATAGAACCCGGATTAAAAAAATTATGTGAAGATGTTATTCTGAACATTGAAAATGATACTAATGAAGCCACTGAAAAACTGATTGTTTTTGCAGAATCTGTTAAGGCCAAAGGGAAAGTGAATGAAAAAGATGAACGTTGGCGGGAAGCTCCTGTCGAAGAGCGGTTAAAGCATTCTTTGGTAAATGGAATTACGGATTATATCGATATCGATACAGAAGAAGCACGTTTAAAATATCCAAGACCATTACATGTTATTGAAGGTCCGTTAATGGATGGAATGAATGTGGTGGGTGATTTGTTTGGCAGTGGAAAAATGTTTTTACCGCAGGTAGTAAAAAGTGCTAGGGTGATGAAAAAAAGTGTTGCCTGGCTTACACCCTTTATAGAGGCAACAAAAAATGCCCCCCTGCCCCCCAAAGGGGGGTTCACGGAAGACGCACTTCATTATGAAACTGCCGACCCTACTTTGTATGGCAAATTGATTGAGTTTGCAAAACACAACAGAAGCCAACCAACGGAAGCTGAAAACATTTTATGGCAAGTTCTTCGAGGCAAGAAATTAGAAAATTATAAATTCAGAAGACAACATATTATCGGTCCTTTCATTGCAGATTTTCTTTGCCTTAAAAGTCGCTTGGTAATTGAAGTTGATGGCTTAATACATCAGCTTCCAGAAAATATTGAATCAGATCAAGAACGGACTTTGTGGCTTTATGGTCAGGGATTTGAAGTTCTCCGATTTACGAATGAAGAAGTAATAACAAATATTGATGCTGTTCTCGATGCTATTTTATTGAGATTAAATCTAATTGCTAATTATAAAGACTCTTCCGAAGTCCCCCCTTCGGGGGGTGGGGGGGCTAAGGTTTTATTGGCAACTGTAAAAGGCGATGTCCATGATATTGGAAAAAATATTGTTGGCGTAGTGTTGGGTTGCAACGGCTATACTATCATAGACTTGGGCGTTATGGTTCCTGCCAATAAGATTCTGGATACAGCCGAAAAGGAAAATGTGGACATAATCGGTCTCAGTGGATTGATAACTCCATCCCTGGATGAGATGGTTCATGTGGCGCATGAAATGAAAAGAAGAGGTATGAAACAACCTTTATTGATTGGTGGAGCTACAACTTCCCGGATGCATACTGCCGTTAAAATTGTTCCACAATATGATCATGGAGTTTTGCATGTATTAGATGCATCAAGAAGTGTAACGACTGTAAGCAATTTATTAAATAAAGAAAATAAAGAAAAGCTTTTACAGAAAACAAAAAAAGAATACGACGATCTGCGCAATCAGTTTTTAAATAAAAAAGGGAAAGAATTAATTCCTTATACAAAAGCGGTCATTACAAAAGAATATTTCGATTGGAAGAATTATGTTCCCACAAAACCTGCCATCGATGGCATCAAGGTTTTCATGGATTATGACCTGGGTACTATTGCAAAGTATATTGATTGGGGTCCGTTCTTTATTGCCTGGGAAATGCCCGGTCATTTTCCAGCTGTATTAAATGATAAAATCTTTGGAGAAGAAGCCAACAAATTATACCATGATGCACAGAAATTGCTGAAACAAATCATTGAAGAAAAATGGTTTTCTGCCAAAGGGGTAATTGGTTTTTGGCCCGCAAATAGTAATAACCAAGATACCATCACCTTACAAACAAATAATGGTGAAGTAAAACTGGAATCGCTTCGACAGCAATTGAAAAAAGTGATTGGTCAGCCCAATTTTTCTCTGGCAGATTTTATAAAACCAGACCTATCCCCCCTTTCTGAATTAATGCCTGAATCTAATGCTTCCGACTACATGGGTGCATTCGCCGTTACAATAGACGGTGCCAGAAAGCATATTGATAATTTTGCTGCAGAGCATGACGAGTACAACAAAATCCTGGTTCAAATACTTGCAGACCGGTTTGTGGAAGCCTTTGCAGAATACCTGCACCTGAAAGTAAGAAAGGAATATTGGGGTTATGATAGTGATGAAGTACTGACGACTGAAGAATTGATCCGTGAAAAATATAAAGGTATACGACCTGCACCGGGCTATCCGGCTTGTCCCGATCACACAGAAAAAATCAAGTTATTCGAATTGCTAGATGTAACTGAAAACATTGGTATTACGATGACTGAAAGTCTGGCTATGGATCCTCCCGCATCCGTATGTGGCTGGTATTTTGCACATCCCGAAAGTCATTATTTTGGTTTGGGTAAAATAAATAAGGATCAGTTGGAAGATTATGCAAAAAGAAAAGGGATGACTTATGCAGAAGCTGAGAAATGGATGAGCCCTAATTTATTATGATAAACATATTAAAGCAAACCATACAGTTGAAGTTCGCTTCTTAATTGTTCTGGATCCTGAAAATGTATGCTATTAATATTCAATGCTTCGGCAGCTTTTATATTACGTAGGTTATCATCGATAAATAAAGCATTGCTCCGGCTTACCTGATAGCGATCCAATAAGCGTTCATAAATTTCGGGGAAAGGTTTTCTTATTTTTTCTTCTCCACTGACAACCCTTCCATCAAACCAAAATAAAAAATCAAATCGGCTTAATGCAATAGGAAACAGTTCTTGGCTCCAATTCGTCAATGCATAAAATCGCAGTGTTCCGTTTTTCTTTAACTCCCGAAAAATTTCAACAGAATCCGGAATGGGGCCTTTTAGCATTTCGGACCAACGATCATAGTAATCACGAATAGGCTTTTCCCAGTCAGGAAATAATTTTATCCTTTCTTCCACCGCTTCGTCTATTGGTTTACCTGCATCCTGGTCTTCGTTCCAATCCATCGTACACACCTCCTCGAAGAAATATTTTTTTTCTTCTTCCGTATCAAAATAATTTTTGAATACATATTCCGGATTCCAGTCAATCAACACCGCACCCAAATCAAAAATAATTGTATTGATTGCAAGCATTATTTAAACCGAATTTTAAAATATAACATGATGGAGGACAAAACAAGTATCACCGAGTTGGTATAAATGATGGCCCCATCTTTTATCAATATTCCATATCCAAGCCAAAGAATAACACTTATTGTGGCAAATAAAAACATATAAATGGAAATATCTTTAGCCGATTTGGTTTTCCAGGTTTTAATGACCTGAGGCAAAAAAACTAATGTAGAAATGGTACCTGCCACATAGCCGAGTACTTGAACGGATGTCATGATAAATATTTTTTTGCGTATTTAATATTAATGCTGAAAGATAAACATTGAAAATACAATAGAATTTTTTCTGTCAATAAAATTGACTGACTAATATTTTTTCAGTTGTTTTATTTCTACTGCACTGGCCGGCATGATACTTATAGCCGCACCACCGCCTTCGGCCAACTTGAGTTTTAAATTTGTTTTGCTGTCCACAATGTATTTTTCGATGGAATATGATTCCGGATTTTTTTCCCAGTGTGCATCTTTTCCATCGCAATAAAGGGTGGCTACATATTTTTTCCCTTCATCCAAAAAATTAAGTGATGTAGTAAATTCTCTTTTTTGCTCATCCGTAATAGCTCCCAAAAACCAGTTGTTCGATTTTTTTGCTTTGCGTGCAACAATCAGATAATCGCCGGGTTCTGCATCAAGAATTTTTGTGTCATCCCAATCCACAGCTACATCTTTAATAAATTGAAAAGCATCCATTTTAGTTTCATAATTCTCCGGCAAATCTGCAGCCATTTGCAACGGACTATACAGTGTTACAAATAAGGCCATTTGCTTTACCAGTGTGGTATGTACCTGTTCCTTTTTATTCGCATCAAATTGATTCAGTTTTATCCGAAAGATGCCCGGCGTATAATCCATCGGGCCGCCCATTAACCGGGTAAACGGTAAAATGGTTTCATGTTCCGGTGGATTACCAACACTCCAAGCATTGAATTCATTTCCTCTTGCAGCTTCGCTGGCAATCCAGTTTGGATAGGTACGATGCAGGCCTGTCAAACGAACTGATTCATGCATGTTCACCATAATATTATATGAAGCTGTTTTTTTAGCAGCCCGTTCGTAATGATTGACCATCCATTGTCCATCGTGATGTTCGCCACGGGGAATGATTTTTCCTACATAACCAGATTTGACTGTATTCATTCCATGATTGACCATGAAGCGATAAGCAGTATCCATCCACCTTTCGTAATTAGTTACCGATGCAGATGTTTCGTGATGCATGATAATTTTTACTTTTTTGCTTTTTGCATAAGCAGTCAATGCCTTTGCATCATAATCGGGATACGGTGTTACAAAATCAAAAACGTCTTCTTTCCATTTACCAAACCAGTCTTCCCATCCTGTATTCCAACCCTCAACCAGTACACCGTCAAATCCGTTTTTGGCAGCAAAGTCGATATACTTTTTTACGTTTTTGGTAGTAGCACCATGTCTTCCATGTGGAGAAAGTTGAGACCCCGATTGTGAATTGCCATAATCCCAGCTTGCTTTACCAATATGCATTTCCCACCATACACCCACATACTTCTGTGGTTTTATCCACGATGTGTTTTTAATTTTCGAAGGCTCATTCAAATTCAATATCATTTTAGAAGCCAGCAACTCAGGGGCTTTGTCGCTTACAATAATGGTACGCCAGGGAGTTTGAGATGGCGTTTGCAGGTATGCTTTGTTTCCAACTGCATCCGGCACAAGATGCGATGTTAATGTAAATGTGCTTTTATCAAGAACCAGGTTCATGGCAGGATAATTCAGCAAGGCCGCTTCATGAATACTGATGTAAAGTTCTGCTTTCGATTTCATTAACAATGGAGTTTGTACCGCATTTTTATCAAAAAATGTTTTGGCATAAATTTCCTGCGACAAGGCACTGCTGGATGCATCCACTGCACTCAGTGCTGTTGTATTGTAAATAAATTCATTGGTATCATAATCTCCCGGAATCCAGAATGTTTTATGATCTGCTCCTACGTTGAACTGAGTGAGTTCGTCAGATACAATAAAGTGATTAAGTTTTTCCTGCACGGGAAATACATACCTGAATCCGATACCGTCATTAAACACCCGGAAAATAACATGAAGCTTTATACCTGAACCAGACCGGTCAATTAATTGTAACCGCAATTGCCTGTAATTATTTCTGATACTGCTGACCTCACCCCACACCGGATTCCATGTTTCATCAAACGTAGATGAATCAACAAATTCAATATTAAAATAAGACAGGTTTACAAGTGGTTCCTTGAACTGCATAGATAAGGAGGATGGAAATATGACCATCGTATTTTTATATCCCAATGAATAGGATAATGATCCCTTTTCATTCAAATCCACTTTAAGTTTTATCTGACTGTTTGGAGAATTAATTTCTGCAACCGGATTTGCAGAGGCAAAAAAGAAGAAACAGCAAAATAGTATTCCGCAATTCAATTTTAAAAACATAATCCAACTCTTTTATTGATTGGGAAGATAGGAATAATATGTAAACTGTACACAATGAAACTTATCGCTTTTCAAACAACTACCAGAATTTTTTTCTGAACTTCACTTTATAATTTTGTTTTACATATGCACTAACATGTTTGATCGCTTCGTCATAATCATCCGTTAAAAGAACTAATTCCATATCTTCTTTGGAAATGGTTCCTTCTAAGCACATAAATTCAATCATCTCCATCAATGATTCGAAATATTTTTTTCCAAATAACACGATAGGAAATTGTGAAATGCTTTTGGTTTGTACCAATGTAAGCGTTTCAAAAAATTCATCCATAGTGCCAAACCCTCCGGGCATGATAATGAAAGCATATGAATATTTGGTAAGCAACACTTTTCGAACAAAAAAATGTTCGAAAGTGATTGATTTATTTACATATGGATTTGGTTTCTGCTCAAAAGGTAATTGAATATTGCAGCCAACCGACATCCCTCCTTCTTCGAAAGCCCCTCTGTTAGCGGCTTCCATTACGCCGGGACCACCACCTGTCATAGTTGCAAAACCAGTTTTGGCAATTCGTCTTCCCATTTCTCTGGCAGCTTTATAATAAGGATGGTCCTCCGAAAATCTGGCAGAGCCAAAAACAGTTACACAGGGCCCAACAAAATGTAATGTTCTGAATCCTTTGATAAATTGCCAAAACACCCGGAAGGCAAAGAATAATTCATAGCTCCTGTCTTTGGGTCCTTCAAGATAAACATGTCGTTTAGATGGAATGATCGGTTGTTTCGGAGGCATAAAATATAAAATGATATTCCGAAAGTTAAATCATTCAGTTCAATTTTATTTCGGAAGCTTCACCGCAAAAAATGTAAATTGGCAACTTAAAATCAATTCATTTTTATGCGCATCATCAGTTACAATTTAAATGGTATCCGGGCCGGAATTAAAAAAGATTTGTTGGGTTGGTTGAAAACAAATCCGGCAGACATCATATGTATACAGGAAACAAAAGCCCAACCGACGGATGTAGATGAAAAACAATTTAATGAGTTAGGGTATGCTATGTATTGGTTTTCTGCACAAAAAAAAGGGTATAGTGGCGTAGCTATCCTTACCAAAATAAAACCCGATAAAATAATCATGGGAACAGGGCATGCACTGAGTGACTTTGAAGGCCGAGTAATTCAAATGTTTATTGGCGATGTGTTATTGATCAATGCGTACTTCCCCTCTGGCACTTCAGGAGGCGAACGCCAGGCTTATAAATATGTGTGGCTGGATGAAATATTTACTTATCTGAATAAACTTCGAAAAAAACATCCTAAAATAATTCTCTGTGGCGACTACAATATTGCACATAAGGAAATAGATATTCATGATCCGAAAGGAAACAAAAACTCTAGCGGTTTTTTACCGGAAGAACGAGCATGGATGGATAAATTTGTAGAAAACAATTGGATCGATACGTTCCGACATGTACATCCAGAACCGCATCGTTATAGTTGGTGGAGTCAACGTTTTCCGAGTGTACGACTACAAAACAAAGGCTGGCGGATTGATTATATTTGTGTGACAGAAGCATTGAATAAAAATATAATCGATGCAGATATTTTCTCAAACATTAAACACAGTGACCACTGCCCTGTTTATCTGGACATAAAAATCTGAACCGATGATCATATATAATGTAACCGCTAAAATAGATTCATCGACTGCAGCAGCATGGATTACCTGGATCAAACAGGAACATATACCCGAGATGATCAATACCGGCTGTTTTACCAAAGCCACCATTTTACGTTTATTGGAAGTAGATGAAACTGAAGGACCAACCTATGCCATTCAATATTTTGCGGAAAGCAAATCTTTGTATAATGTATATATTCAAAAACATTCGGACAATTTGCGCAAAAAAGGGACCGACAAATGGGGTGCCCGTTTTATTGCTTTCCGGTCGGTAATGCAGATTGTGGACTAACTGTGCAAAAGTTTTTTCATTTTTTTTATTACTAAAAAAAATGAATGACGGTCACTTAAAAACCAATGCTAACAAGGTTTCTCAAGAAATTGTCGTGAAACACAGTGTCAGTAATGGTTTCAGAACTTGCCTGCTTTTAAGCCGTGCGGTAATAACCCCGATTCTACTCTCAAAATCCTTACCTAACGTGGATTAGCAAGAAATTTATTTTTTTATTTCTTAAAAAAAATTTTGTTGGTATAGAAAAGCTTTTAAATTTGTCCTAGTTACAAAACGTTTAAAAAATAATAATCATGAACAAAGCAGAATTAATCACAAAAATTGCCGCAGATGCCGGTATTACAAAAACACAAGCAAACGGAGCATTAGATTCATTCGTTACTGCAGTTACTAAAACTTTAAAAGGTGGTGGCAAAGTTACCTTAGTTGGTTTTGGTACATTCTCCGTTACTAAACGTGCTGCCCGTAATGGCCGTAATCCTCAGACTGGTGCAGTTATTAAAATCAAAGCGAAGAAAGTGGCTAAGTTCAAAGCTGGTAAAGAGCTTGCATCCAAAGTCTAATTGCATACCAAAAAAATTTAAAAGCTCCGCTAGTCCAACTTTGTGTGGATCGGAGCTTTTTTAGTAACTTAAGTACAACAGATTTTTTAATTTTATAATAAAAAACAGATTATGGGAAGAGGAGACAAAAAAACAAAGAAAGGGAAAATTTTTAAAGGGTCATTTGGTAAAAGCCGTCCGGCAAATCCGGTTAAAAAGAATGTTCCTTCAACACCAAAAGTGAAAGCGGAAGTAGTAGTAGTAGTTGAAGTACCAAAGGAGAAGCCAAAAAAAGTAGCAAAAAAATCGGCTAAACCAGCTGCAGAATAATAATTTGATTCCTTACATGAGGCTGTCTTAAAACAAAATTTTAGGGCAGCCTCTTTTTTTATGTAGTGCCGTATAGTACCAAAATTTTTGTGTGTTTTATGGAGTACTATAAAA
>JAYWEL010000261.1:0-6806 GCA_043779285.1 Chitinophagaceae bacterium
TCGGAATTGATGATTTCAAGAACGATACGCTCTTGGCATCCAAAGGACTAGATATAACTATACATATTTTAAGTCTGCTAAAAGGAAAAAAACTGGATATCTATGGGTTTGATCTGGAATCACCCCGAATCAATGCATTGATCAATAAAGAAGGAAAAACCAATTGGGATATCCTGAATGCATCAGATAATATGAATATTGATACGTCATCTTACTTTACGATAAATGTACAGCGTTATGCTATTCACAATGGTTATTTTACGTTTAGGGATTTGGAGTCAGATATAAACATGGAAATACTAAATCTGGATCACTCCGGAAAAGGAGATATTTCAAAAGATATTTTTACCCTGGCAACAAAATCAAGTGCATCATCTTTAAGTATTGTTTATGCAAATGTCCCCTGGCTTTATAAAGTAAATACTATCGTTAATTCAGATATCATCATTGATAACTGGTCCAGTAAATACGAATTCAATAATGCAGATATTACAATCAATAAATTGGGGCTCAACTCGAGCGGCTATTTTCAATTTTTGAACGACAGCAGTTATGGTATGGATATCAGTTTCAAAGCTCCGTCTTCCGATTTTAAAGAAATATTATCTCTTGTTCCCGGAATTTATAAGGAAGGATTTGATGAATTAAAAACAAGTGGGAATACAAGCTTTTCTGGTTTCGTAAAAGGCATTTATAATAATGTAACATTGCCTGCCTATAAACTTGACCTGCAGGTAAACAATGGTTTTCTTCAATATCCCGGTTTACCTAAAGCAGTAAAAAATATTTTATTGGATGTAAAACTGGAGAACCCGGATGGCAAACCGGATAATGGTATTGTAAGCATTTCAAAAGGTCATATAGAAATGGACAATGAACCATTTGACTTTAATTTAATATATAAAAATCCGGAGACTACAAAGTATCTAGATGCAAAAGTAAAAGGAAAATTGAATTTGAACCATCTGTCAAGTATCATAAAACTAAGTCACGGCACTACCCTTTCCGGCATATTAGATGCTGATGCATTTGTAAAAGGCAATCTCAAGTCTATACAGAATCAACTGGGTAATTTTATGGCTGGTGGTTTTTTCAATGTTCAACATTTGAACTATTCATCCAAAGATTTTCCACAGCCAATAAAAAATGGAACGATCAATGCACAAATTGTTAATGCAGGTGGTATTGCCGACAATACAACGATTGACATTACATCCGGCTATATAGAAGTTGGAAATGATCCGATCGATTTTACATTGAAAATAAAACAACCTATGACGGCTATTAACTTTGATGGAACAGCCAGGGGAAGTTTTACATTAGACAATCTGAAACAGTTCATGACATTGGAACAGGGAAATTCTGTTTCCGGTAAATTAAACGGCAATATGGCGTTTAAAGGGAGCAAAGATTTTATTGATAAAAAAGAATATAACAAGATTCATTTAAATGGCAAACTGGATTTGGAGAATGTAAAATACATTTCATCAGATTATCCTACAGGCATACTTATTAGCAAAGCTTCTGTACAATTAGACCAGGCCAATACCAGCATTTCTCAACTGGAAGCAAATTACCTGAATACAAATTTTACAGCTGATGGTATTTTAAACAATCTGATTGGCTATGCTATTAGCGATCAAACACTGATTGGTATCATTAATGCTCAAGCCGATTATATGAACCTGAATGAATGGATTGGATCAGAAGCAGATAGTACTTCTGTTGCAGGTGATCCATTTTTAGTTCCGGCTAATTTAAATATAACAATCCATGCAAAAGCAGGCCTGGTTAAATATGACAAGGTTGATTACACAAATATTATTGGAAGTTTGATTCTGAATAAGGAAAGCATTCTATTGCAGAATTTAAAGACCAATGCATTGGATGGGAATATTGATTTTAACGGGACCTATTCAACGCAAACCAATAAAAAACAACCGGATATTAATTTGACCTATGAAGTAAAAAATGTCAATATTCAAAAAGCATTCTTTGCTTTTAATACTATTCAAAAAATAATGCCTATCGGTCAGTTTTTAGCCGGAAAAATTTCCTCTGCACTAACAATAAATGGCAATCTGCATGGGAATATGATGCCTGACCTGAGCAGTTTGACAGGCAATGGAAATTTCTTTTTAATTGAAGGTGTTCTGAATAAATTTAAACCGCTGGAAAAAATTGCGTCTTCATTAAATATTAAAGAGTTAGAAAAACTATCTGTCCGGGATATCAAGAATTATATTGATTTTAAAAACGGGAAAGTATTCGTGAAACCATTTATAGTACAAGTCAATGATATTGTATTGGAAATAGGTGGAATGCATGGTTTCGACCAGACCATGGATTATGTGGTTCAAATGAAAGTTCCAAGGAAATATCTTGGTACTGAAGGGAATTCATTGGTCAATAATTTAGTAGCACAGGCAAATAATAATGGTATACCCATCACTTTAGGTGAAACGGTTGATCTGAAAATAAATTTAACCGGAAAAATTTCAGACCCCATCATGCGAACAGAGTTGAAAGAAGTAACAGGAGATGCAATGAAGGAATTAAAACAACAGGCCGAAGATTATGTAAAACAAAAAGTGGATAGTACAAGGCAAACTATCAAGGATTCGGCAAGCTCCATCAAAAAACAAATAACGGACGATTTGAAGGATGAATTGAAAAAACAAATTTTTAATCAGAAGGATAGCACAAAATATGATTCATTATCAGCGAAGCCTTTGGATAATGTAAAACAAAAAGCTGAACAAACCATCAAGAATACACTGAATAATTTGCTGAAAAAACAAACAAAACCGGTAAAGGATACGGTGAATAATAATTAAGTAAGAGATGCCTGATTCTAAAAAAGTCACAGCAAATGCCGTGACTTTTTTATGTCGGGACGACAAGATTCGAACTTGCGACCCCCAGACCCCCAGCCTGGTACGCTACCGGACTGCGCTACGTCCCGAAACCGGTCATTTTCAAGATAACAAAACTAAGTTTTTTTGAGATTCGAAAAATCAAAAACAAACCATAACTTCGTTAATTAATGAAAATACTCATTAGGCAAGCCCACATCGTTGACTCATCTTCTCCTTTCAACGGAAAAATACTTGATATATATATTGAAAACGGTTTAATCAAATCAATTGCGCCAAAAATTGATTTGGAGGCAGATCATGTTATTGATTTATCCGGCTTACATGTTTCTCCGGGATGGATGGATAGCTTTGCACATTTCTGCGATCCGGGAATGGAATATAAAGAAACATTGGAGACTGGAAGTCATGCAGCTGCAGCAGGTGGTTTTACAGACGTGATGCTGATACCGAATACCAAACCGGTATTGTTTGAAAAAGCCACCATTGAATACCTGGTTCAAAAAAGTAAATTAAACATTATTGATGTTCACCCAATAGGAGCTGTTAGTAAAAATACAGAAGGAAACGAACTGGCAGAAATGTACGACCTGAAAGCCAGCGGAGCGATTGCCTTCAGTGATGGTATACATAGCATTCAATCACCGGGACTATTATTAAAGGCCTTACAATATGTAAAAGTATTTAAGGGAACAATCATTCAGCTACCGGATGACAAGTCAATTAATCCACATGGTTTAATGCATGAAGGAGTTGTTTCAACCCAATTGGGTCTTCCAGGCAAACCTTCCATGGCTGAAGAATTGGTTATTGCCAGAGACATTAAATTGGCGAGGTATGCAGATTCCAGGATACATTTCACCGGAGTTGCATCTAAAAAATCGCTTGAATATATTGGAAGAGGCAAAGAAGCAGGTTTACATATCTCCTGTTCCATAAGTCCTGCACATGTGTATTTCTGCGACGAGGATATGGTTGATTATGATACTAACCTAAAAGTAAATCCTCCTCTGAGAACCAAAGCAGACAGGGATGCAATAAAAAAAGGAATACTGGATGGAACCATTGATTGTATTGCCACACATCATTTACCCCATGAATATGATAGCAAAGTGTTGGAATTTGAATATGCCAAACCGGGGATGATTGGATTGGAAACTGCTTTTGCAGTTTTAAATACTTCCATGCCTGAAATGAAGATGGAGAAATGGGTTGATCTGTTGGCTAAAAAGCCAAGAGAACTGTTTGGTTTAAATGCCGTTTCAATTCAGGAAAATGAAAAAGCCTGTCTTACATTATTTAACCCAACCGAAAAATGGACATTCACGAAAGAAGCCATTCAATCCAAATCAAAAAACTCTCCTTTTATAAATAAAGAATTTACCGGAAAAGTTATCGGGATTATTAATAAAGACCAGTTATTTTTGAACAAATAAAACTAATATTACACATGGAAGAACGTAAGCCGATTAGTCATTTACAGGCAGGATTATTAATAGCTGCCATTTTAATAGTTTATTCAATTGCATTAAACTTCCTGGGACAGGCAGCCAATCAGTCTCTTGGTTCAATCAGTTATCTGATTATGATTGTAGGCATCATCATCTTTGTCCGGATGCATGGAAGTGCGATGAATAATTCACTGAGTTTTGGTGAATTATTTGCCTATGGATTCAAAACTACTTCTGTTTTAACGATTCTATTCATTGGCTTCCTGATCATTTTCAATGTGATATTTCCTGAATTAAAAGAACAGGCATTTGAAATGGCCCGTCAGAAAATGGAAGAAGCAGGAAATCTTTCCGACGATAAAATTGATCAGGCATTAGAGATAGGAAAAAAATTCTTCTGGATCGGTATTGTCGGTGGCACATTGATTTTCTTTGTAATAATTGGTGCAATTGGTGCTGCAATTGGTGCTGCTGTTACTAAAAAAGATCAGATTAATCCGCTGGACCAAACCATCGAATAATGGATATTTCAATCATTGTCCCTTTATATAACGAGGAGGAATCCTTGCCCGAATTATGCGAGTGGATTACACGAGTAGCTAATGCGAATCAGTATTCTTATGAAATCATCTTGATAGATGATGGAAGCAATGATAATTCCTGGTCTGTTATAGAGAATCTGTCTGCAAAAAATGCTGCTATTAAAGGAATCAAGTTCCAACGTAACTACGGAAAGTCCGGTGCATTAAATGAAGGTTTCCGAGCAGCAGTTGGTGATGTTGTCATCACCATGGATGCGGATCTTCAGGATAGTCCGGATGAAATTCCCGGTTTATTCAATATGATCAAGGAAGGTGGATTTGATTTGGTAAGCGGATGGAAAAAGAAACGTTTCGACAATACGCTGACCAAAAATATTCCTTCTAAGTTCTTCAATGCAGTAACACGTAAAGTTTCCAAAATTCAATTACACGATTTTAATTGCGGACTGAAAGCGTACAAGAGCCGAGTGGTAAAAAGTATTGAAGTATATGGTGAAATGCACCGATATATTCCTGTTATTGCCAAGTGGGCCGGTTTCAATAAGATTGCTGAGAAAGTAGTTGAACACAGGGCTCGTAAATATGGAGTAACCAAATTTGGTTGGGAACGATTTGTAAACGGTTTTCTGGATTTACTTTCAATTACGTTTGTCGGCAAATTTTCTAAACGCCCCATGCATTTCTTTGGATTATGGGGGAGCATTTTTTTCTTTGCCGGATTGGGAATTTCGATATACCTGATCATATCTAAATTTTTAGATGCGAGTTATCCTTTAACAAACCGCCCCGGATTTTATCTGGCATTGACCGCATTAATAATAGGAATGCAACTCTTTTTAGCTGGATTCATTGCCGAATTGATTTCCAGAAATGCCCCGGGCAGAAATAATTATTTAATCGAAAAGAAAATCGGAGATATACAATAACCAATTTCGATTTAGTATTATTGCCTTTACTGAAAATCCAAAAATAGTACGTGTCAAATTCAACTCAGCATAAAAAAATAATTATTCTCGGACCCGGGTATCCGTTGCGTGGTGGGCTTGCCACGTTTAATCAACGGCTGGCAAAAGAGTTTATTGAACAGGGAAATGATTGCTCAA
The DNA here is from genome assembly GCA_043779285.1 of Chitinophagaceae bacterium. GTDB lineage: Bacteria > Bacteroidota > Bacteroidia > Chitinophagales > Chitinophagaceae > MGR-bin208. Next base: position 5,973 of record JAYWEL010000261.1, read on the forward strand.
TCTGGTCCTTCTCCCTGCAATACCCTTCTTTTTTATTTCCGGGTAAAACACAATACAGTAACGATCCTGCACCCAAAAATTTGAAAATAATACCGGTCATAAATTCTATTAATCCGCTAAACTGGATTCAGGTAGGTAATCGATTAAAGCATGAAAACCCGGATTTGATTATCGTCAGATACTGGTTGCCTTTTATGGGTCCTGCTCTGGGAACCATTTTGAGAAGAGTCCGAAAAAATAATCACACAAAGATTGTTTGTATTGCCGATAATATTATTCCTCACGAAAAAAGGCCCGGGGATAATTTATTCACTCGTTATTTTTTAAAAGCCTGTGACGCATTTGTAACCATGAGTGAAAAGGTATTAGCTGATTTAAAAATATTTGAAAAAGATAAACCGGCTCAACTGGTTCAGCATCCGTTGTACGATAGTTTTGGTGCAATCATACCCAAGTTGGATGCCAGAAAATTTTTGGGAATTGAAAGTGAAACTAAATTGTTGTTATTTTTTGGATTTATCCGTAATTACAAAGGACTTGATATATTGTTCAGGGCTATGGCCGATGTAAGGATAAAAAATAATGGAATCAAATTATTGGTTGCAGGAGAATATTATGAAGATGAATCAATTTATAAAAAGTTGATTGAAGAACTTGGAATCAAGGATCAATTAATATTAAGAACTGATTTCATTCCGGATTCGGAAGTGAAATATTTTTTATCTGCTGCCGATGTGGTAGTTCAACCTTACCGAAATGCTACGCAAAGTGGCGTCACCCCCCTCGCCTATCATTTTGAAAAACCAATGATCGTTACAAATGTCGGTGGACTTC
>JAYWEL010000262.1:0-2878 GCA_043779285.1 Chitinophagaceae bacterium
GATTCTATTTCATCCTATTATAAGTCGGAAGATTATATCTCGCATACCAACAGCAGCAAAGGACTTATCAATAAGCTATATCAGATTGTAAGAAGCATAACACTGAAACAAAAACAGTATAATATTGAACGTATTACCGGTTTAAAAACGGGTCATCTTTTGGATGTAGGAAGTGGAACAGGCATGTTTGTAAAACAGATGAAAGATCATGGCTGGCAGGTTACCGGCTTGGAACCGGATGAAGCAGCAAGAAATTTGGCTTACAATAAAAATAAGGTACAGCTGTTTGATATGGATCTGATGGAAAAATTAAATAAAGAATCTTTTGATGCAATAAGTTTATGGCATGTGCTGGAACACGTACACGACTTGGATTTATTTATTACCAAACTGAAAGATTTATTGAAGCCTTCAGGAACTATTTTCATTGCTCTTCCAAATTATACTTCATTGGATGCGGCGTATTATAAAAATAACTGGGCGGCATACGATGTGCCAAGACATTTGTATCATTTTAGTCCGGCTGCTATAGATGAGTTAATGAAAAGGCATAATTTGAAAGTAATAAAACATCAACCCATGTGGTTCGATAGTTTTTATATTTCTTTATTAAGCAGTAAATATAAAACCGGAGCGATTAAAATATTTGATGGATTTTTTAACGGATTGAAATCGAATTTGAATGCGTTCAAAAATCCGCAAAAATGCAGTTCGGTCATTTATCTGGTAAAGAAGATAGAAGCTTAATGACTGAATTCTATTTCATATAATTCGGGCCAACGTTTTCCGGTAACATATATTTTCTTGGTTTCTGCATTGTATGCAATGCCATTCAGAAAATCTGCTTTAGGATCTTTTGCCCGAACCCTGTTTACCACTTCCGTTAGATCGGCCTTACCAACCACCTGGCCATTAGAAGGATTTATTTTAAGAATATAATTGTATTGCCATTGATTGGCATAAATAAACCCATCAATATATTCAAGCTCATTGATGTTGAAAGCAGGATTGCCTGCTTCCGTAATTCCCTGCATGCGTAAAAGCTTAAAACTACCCGGTTCGTAAAAATAAAGATTACTGCTACCGTCACTTACAATCAGTTGTTTGCCATCATTGGTTATTCCCCAGCCTTCCGTGTTAAACGGTATCTCTTTTAATTTTTTAAAATTCAGATCGTACAGAAAAACGGTTTTTTCCTTCCATGTTAACTGGTAAACCGTATCATGTAAAATGCTGATGCCTTCGCCAAAGTATTTGTCATCCAATGAAATTGATTTTTCTATTTTCCCTGTAGTATAATCAACTTTCAACAATTTTGAACTACCCTTTTCGCCGGTACCTTCATACATATTTCCATTGTATATAATAAGTCCCTGTGTGAACGAACTGGTATCGTGTGGGTAAACTTTTAAGATACTGTAACTGATATTTTCAGGGGTTAGATACTTGATGGTTGATTGATCCGGGTCATTATTTGTGTCATTGTTATTACAACTTTGTAAAATGAACAGCAGGCCAATCAGTAATTTATACTTCATTTAATGAATTTGAACAGCGCAAAAATAGTGTAAGATGCAATGTATTAATAGTTTAATATGTTTTTTTAGTAAAAAATTTAGTGATTAACATTTGTTATATTGAATAATTAATACTCTATTTGCATTAGTTACAAAGATTCATATACCTACGATTCCCACCAAATAGAACTCCAGCCCTCCTGCAATAACCAAAAACGAAAATTCATTCCTGAAAACCAGTGATTTAAACCGTTTTTATTATTACAACCCTTGGAGTAAATGTCTTATTTTTTTAGAGTTACATCTTTTGTTCAATTATTTAGGTTAGCTATTTTAAGTTTCCTTTTTTTTACAGTAATCGGATTTTCTTTATCTGCACAGGATAGGTGCAGGTCGTTTGAATACCAACAACAGGAAATAAATAATAATCCAACGCTTCAGCATCGTTTACAGGCTGTAGAAAATTTTCTGAATACAAATAATCATTCAGAAAGTTTAAGAACAGAGTCATCCGTTTTTGGACCAGCTGCTATAATCAAGATTCCGATCATCGTTCATGTCATTTATAATAAATCTTCTGAAAATGTAAGCGATGCGCAGATTAAAGCACAGATTGCAGCATTAAACAGGGATTTCAGAAAAAAGAATGCAGACACGTCAAAAATTCCATCCTTTTTCAAACAGTTTGCAGCCGATTGCCAAATTGAGTTTGTATTAGCATCATCTGATCCTAAAGGAAGGGCTACAAATGGTATCATTCATAAATACAGCCCTGTAACTTCATGGGGAATGGATGATAAGATCAAATTTTCATCCGAAATGGGTAATGATGCCTGGGATGCGAATAGCTATCTGAATATTTGGGTTGGTAATATCAAAAACTTATTAGGTTATTCATCTGTAGTAGGTGGTGCTCCGGAAAAAGATGGTATTGTACTGAATCCATCTTCTTTGGGAACTGCAGAAGCAGGTGGTCGTACCGCGGTACATGAAGTGGGGCATTGGTTGGGTTTAAGACATCTTTGGGGTGATGCAGATTGCGGAGATGATATGGTTGACGATACGCCTAAACAAAGAGCCTATACGGTTGGCTGTCCAACAGCTATCCGTTTAACCTGTGGAAATAATACTACCGGAGACATGTACAATAACTATATGGACTTTACCAGTGATGCCTGTTTAAATATGTTTACCCTGGGGCAGAAAGCACGGATGAGGAAATTATTTGATGCAGGAGGTATACGTAATGTTCTTTTAAGTTCAAAAGGATTGAATATATCAACCATCGAACAAATTGCATTACCTGAAAGAACGCCTACATGGTTGAAGGTTAAAAGCTTCCCTAATCCGGCTACCAATAC
>JAYWEL010000263.1:0-32581 GCA_043779285.1 Chitinophagaceae bacterium
CATTTCCTGAGAACCCCTTCAATCCCTGGTTCCCTTTTGTCGCATCGACAGTCATGGTCATATTATCATTATCCGTTGCAAAACCCGGTGACCATGTTAATAATTGGGCATGAGTAACAGTGAGGAAACCAGTTAATAGAGTAAGAAATAAAAATCTTTTCATGAAACGTTTTTCGAATGTTGAATCTAATTGAAGTTACAATTTATGTATGTAAGACACATTGATTTTTTATTGAATAAACTCCTATGCTTAATAAAATTCAATAAATTGACTTTTCCATTTCCTTTACCGGTATATTAACTTTACAGCTCAAGAATTAAATATGTATTCGAAAGAACAAATAAGTGAATTACAGGAACGGTCAATTTCTTTACTCGATAAAACAAACAAAAAAGAGTTGGCTTTGACAGATATAAATTCACTTCGTGATGTATTGCGTTTTCATGAACATCAATATTATATTCTGAATGATCCTTTATTGTCCGACTTCGAATACGACCAACTTTATAAAGGACTGGGATTTTTAGAAAAACAAAACACGGGTTCAATAACGGTCGACTCTCCTACACAACGGGTAGCCAAAGGATTGACCAAAGACTTTCCGACTGTACAGCATTTGGTACCCATGCTTTCGCTTGACAATTCATACAATAAAGAAGACTTGCTTGATTTTGACAGAAAAGCAAAAGAATTGTCCGGCTTGGGTTCTATAGAATATTGTGTGGAACCTAAATTTGACGGAGCAAGCATTTCATTGATTTACGAAAATGATTTATTAGTTCGTGGGGCCACAAGAGGCGATGGTGTAGAAGGAGATGAAATAACGACCAATGTTAAACAAATAAGAAGCCTTCCCTTGTCGGCAAAATTTTCAACTTTAGGAATAGATAGCATGGAGATAAGAGGAGAAGTATTGATCAATAAATCTAATTTTAAGAAATACAACGAACTTTTGATTGAACAGGGATCGGCACCACTTGCCAATCCCCGCAATGCCGCTGCCGGATCCATGCGAATCAAGAACTCCGCAGAAGTAAGTAGAAGAAACCTGGAAGCATTTGTATACCATGTGAGTTATTATTCTCAAAAAGAAAATGAAGTACCCTCAGATTTTTTAAAAACACACTCGGGCATGTTGGAAATGCTGTGGAACCTGGGTTTCAGAAGCCCGTTCCTTGAAAAAAAGACCTTTACTGATATTGAAGGAGTCATCAATTACTGTCTTGAATATGAAAGTAAACGAGATGGATTGCCTTATGAAATTGATGGTATGGTTGTCAAAGTAAATGATCTTCAATTGCAGGAAAAAATGGGTATGACTGCTCATCATCCGCGTTGGGCAATTGCATACAAATTCAAAGCTAGACAAGGAACAAGCAAATTGCTTTCTGTAGAATATCAGGTTGGCCGAACTGGTGCCGTGACACCGGTTGCTAAAATTCAGGCAACTGCAATTGGAGGAGTTACTGTTACTTCTATTTCCTTATTTAATGAAGAGGTAATCAAAGAAAAAGATTTGATGATTGGTGACCGTATACTGATCGAAAGGGCGGGTGATGTTATTCCATACATTGTAAAATCTTTTCCAGAATTACGCACGGGGAATGAAACCAAAATTGTATTTCCTAAAACTTGCCCAGTTTGTAACGATTCTCTTTACAAACTGGAAGAGGAAGCCGTTTGGCGTTGTATTAATATCACATGCGAAGCACAGGTTGTAGAACGGATCATTCACTTTGTTAGCAAATCAGCCATGGATATTCGTGGGTTGGGTGATGCCAATATCCGGAAATTTCATGAAATGAATTTACTGAAAAACATTTCCGGAATTTATACATTTGATTTCCAAACCATTGGCTCTTTGGAAGGTTTTGGAAGCAAATCGGTTGAAAAATTGAAGGAGGCTATTGAAAATTCAAAAATGCAACCGCTCAACCGGTTGATTTTCGGTTTGGGGATCCGTTATGTAGGAGAAACGACGGCTAAAATAATGGCTCATGCCGTTAACCATTTACTCGACTTTAAGAATCTCACCTTAGAAGACTTATTGTTACTGGAAGATGTGGGACCCAAAGTTGCCGGAAGTATCATTGAGTTTTTTAAAAATAAAGACAACATCATATTGCTCGAAGAATTAGAATCGCTTGGCATTCAACTAAAAAATGAAAAGAAAGAACTAACTGAAAGAGGTAGACTGGAGGGCCAAACCTTTCTTTTTACCGGTAGTTTACCAACATTGAAACGGGCTGATGCGGAGCTTATGGTTGAAAAAAATGGCGGTAAAATTGTTACGGGGGTTAGCAGCAAGTTAAGTTACCTTGTAGTTGGTGAAGATGCCGGTAGCAAACTGGAAAAAGCAAAGAAAATCAATAGTGTTAAAATTATCAGCGAAGAAGAGTTTCTGAAAATGTTACCCTAAAATACTTGAAAAGCATAACAAATAATCATAACTTAGTGTACTTACATTAAGGAGTAACCTTATTTACACTGTACCTCTCGATTATCTATCAGCCTTACCCGCAATAAAAAAATATAACCATGATAAAGAAAATTGTCGGAGAAACTTGGAAACAGATACAGTTTTCGGGTTGGAAACAGTTAAGAAATAAATATGCTGTATCCAGTACTGGACGAATTTCTTCTTATAAAGAAGATGTTCATGAAGATGGAAAACTTCTCAGAGGTTCCATCACAACTGGTTACCGTACACTAAACCTACACCGGCCTGGAAACAAGGGTACACTTTATATCCATCGTGAAATGGCTAAACTTTTTCTCACAAAAGCTTCAGCCCGATTTAAATATGTAATCCACAAAAATCATAATAAACTTGATAACAATATCATTAACCTTCAATGGGCCACTTTGGAGGAAATGATTGAACATCAACAAGGTAGTCCAGCAAAAATAGCTTACAAGAAAAAGCAGGCAAACCGGACCGTTGGGTTAAAATTGAATGCAACACAAGTGAAAAAAATTAAAGAAACACTGGGCAGTAAGAACCGCCAGATTACCATTAAACAACTGGCAGAAAAATACGACGTCAGTGAAATGACCATGTATCGTATAAAAAGCGGTGAGAATTGGGGTCGTATATAATTTCTCGTTTATAATTGAATTAAAATGCAGCAATTGCTGCATTTTTTTATTTTAACGAACAATTTTTAAATTATACCGCAGAAAAGCGCATTGGACTAATTACTGTTTATAAGCGGTATTACACAAAAATCGTTCAGGAAATGATACAAGCAAGTACGTTAAAATTTTTACAAGATTTAAAGAACAATAATAATAAGCCATGGTTTGATGATAACCGCAAACGATATGACAGTGCGAAAGAAGATTTCATGCATTTCATTCAAACTGTAATTGACAAACATGCAAAAAAAGATCCGACATTAAGTCAATTGAAAGCAAAGGAATGCTTGTTCCGAATTAACCGGGATGTACGTTTTTCGAAAGATAAATCTCCATATAAAACAAATTTGGGTGCAAGCATAAATCGAGGTGGACGCAAATCAACTTTTGCCGGATATTATTTTCATCTTCAACCGGGAGAGGCTTTTGCCGGTGGTGGAATATGGATGCCCTCCAGTGATATATTATCAAACGTTAGGCAGGAGATTGATTACAATTTCAAGGAGTTTAAAAAAATAATAAGCTCTGCAAAATTCAAATCAGTATTCGGAGAGCTTTACCGAAATGATGGTATCAGCCTGACAAGAGTACCCAAAGGATACGAAGCCGAAAACCCGGCTGCAGAATTTCTCAAACTCAAAAGCTATATTGGTACTTGTAATCTTTCTGAAAAAGATCTTACATCAAAAGACCTTTTGAAAAAAACCACTACTGCATTTGAAACCCTACAACCGATGTTGCATTTTATTAATCGGGCAATAGAATAATTTATAGCAGCTTATTTGCAATCAGGTACTCTGCAATTTGCACAGCATTTGTAGCAGCACCTTTGCGCAAATTATCTGAAACGACCCACATATTTAAGGTATTCGGTTGCGATTCATCTCTTCTTAAACGACCAACAAACACTTCATCTTTTTCATGTGCATCCACCGGCATCGGATATTGTTGATTGGCTGTATCATCCACAACAATTACTCCCGCAGCAGTTTCTAACAAACTCCTCACTTCAGAAAGTTCAAAATCATTTTCAAATTCCACATTCACCGCTTCGCTGTGGCCACCCATGACCGGTATGCGAACCGTAGTTGCTGTAACACGAATAGAATCGTCACGCATAATTTTTTTGGTTTCCAAAACCATTTTCATTTCTTCTTTGGTATACCCGTTTTCCAGAAATATATCAATTTGTGGAATAACATTCAGATCAATCGGATACTTATAAGCCATCGTATATACATCCTCACTTCCTGAAATAGATTTCGCTCTTTCTCCCATCAACTGATCCACGGCGTTTTTGCCCGTTCCGGTTACACTCTGATAAGTGCTAACCACAATTCTTTTGATCTTATATTTTTTATGCAAAGGATTTAAAGCAACCACCATCTGAATCGTAGAGCAATTAGGATTTGCTATAATCTTGCTTTCTTTTGTTAATACATCGGCATTTAATTCCGGAACAACCAACGGACAATCCGGATTCATCCGCCATGCAGATGAGTTGTCTATAACCGTTATTCCTGCCTCTGCAAACTTAGGAGCCCATTCCAATGACGTATTACCTCCCGCTGAAAACAAGGCCACATCTGGCTTTGCCGCAATAGCGTCAGTCATACTTATCACTTTGAATTTTTTTCCTTTGAATTCTATTTCCTTTCCAATAGATCGTTCTGATGCAACTGGAATTATTTCATCAGCCGGGAAATTTCTTTCCGCTAATACCTGCAATATTTTTGTTCCAACCAAGCCTGTAGCACCAACAACTGCAATTTTCATTTTTAAGCCCTCCAACTCCCTAAAGGGAGAGTTTTTAATTGTTAATACTAAATATTCTGTTTTTTTGCTTTCACCCCTTCAGGGGATGGGGGCAAAAAAAGACCCTCTGTTTAAGAAGGCCAGCATTTGCAAAGAACATACTCATACGCTTAAAACCTTCCGAAAGTGGATTGTTTATTAATCTGTCTGGTTTGTTTTACAAAATTCATGTGCAGTGAAATTAAACCCTAAATTTTTTTTGAGCAAAAAAATAATTGAATAAATTATACAAATATTGCTTTTATGCTTCCATATACAAGTGCTATGAGTATCTTTAAAAGCATTAACCAACTATAATGAATAGATCATCTGTCCTGGTTTTGTTTGTCTTCTTTTTTATTAAAATGGAAGTATCGGCTCAGATTATGGAACGGTTTGACGATGGTGACCATACAAATAATCCAGTCTGGGTTGGTAATGTGGCCGATTGGGTTGTTAACTCTTCTTTTCAATTACAAAGCAACAATGGCAATGCAAGCAGCAGTTTTTACTTAAGTACTACCAATACATTGGCCACAACAACCCAATGGGAATTTTATGCAAAACTTTCATTTACTCCTTCGGGTAATAATTATGTGGATGTTTACCTTACCGCATCATCAAGTAATTTAACCTTAACAAATACATCAGGATATTTTGTAAGACTTGGACATACCGCTAAAGAAATAAGCCTTTTCAGAAAAGATGCTTCCGGAACAATGACTAAAATTATAGACGGATTGGATAATACATTAAGTTCAACCACGAATAATATCCTGAAAATAAAAGTGCTCCGGGATGTCAATAATCAATGGACCTTGCTAAGGGATATGACAGGAACCGGCACATCATTTACTTCGGAAGGTTCTGTGACTGATGCAACCCTTACAACATCTTCTTTTTTTGGAATACTCGTTGTACAAAGTACCAGCAGTTTTTTTTACAAACATTTTTTCGACGACATAGAAGTCAAAACCTATGTTCCTGACATAACTCCGCCATCTATTGTTTCAGTCGTTTCCACATCGGCTTCTACCGCTGATGTGCTTTTTGATGAACCGGTAAATCTCATAACGGCTCAAACGACTACAAATTATTTTGTCAGCAATGCAGTTGGTAGTCCGATATCAGCTGTGAGGGATGCGGGAAATAATTCGTTGGTACACTTAACATTCGGCACTGTTTTCCCAAATGGCATTACGCTCAATATGTCTGTCAACAATGTGCAGGACTTATCAGGAAATCCCATTTCTAACAAAACAAAAAGCTTTTTTTATTTTACCCCACAACGATACGATATTGTAATTGATGAACTGATGGTTGATCCCACACCACAAATTGGCTTACCCAATAATGAGTGGATTGAATTGAAAAACACTTCTCCTTTTCCAATCAGTTTACAAAACTGGCGGCTAAGTGATGCAACAAGCCAGAGCGGACCTTTCCCCAACTTCACTTTGCAACCCGACAGTTTTGTAATAGTATGTATGGGAAGTGCCGTTGCTGCCATGTTGGCTTTTGGTACAACCATTTCCATTACCAATTTTCCATCATTGGATAATGAAGGTGAGCAGCTAACATTGAAAAATGCAGCCGGCTTGACTATGCATTCCATATTATATAGTGATAGCTGGTATCAGAATGAATTGAAAAAAGATGGTGGCTGGTCACTGGAAATGATTGATCCAAAAAGTCCTTGTATTGGTTCAACTAACTGGCGGGCAAGTGTAAGCTTAATTGGCGGCACACCCGGAAAAAAGAATTCAATTGATGGCACTACGCAGGATATTGTGGCTCCATCATTACAAAGAACTTTTTCAGCTGATAATCAAACCATCATTGCGGAATTTGATGAACCATTGGATAGTACAAAAGGATCCATTGCCTCAAACTATACACTGGATGGAGGATTAACCATCAGTTCTGTCCAACCGTTAGGCCCATTTTTTAATCAGGTTCAGTTAAAACTTGTTTCGCCATTAAAGGCAAATACGGTTTACAATTTAACGGTTACAAATGTTACTGATTGCAAAGGCAATGTTGTTGGAAATAAGAACAAGGCAAAAGCAGGGCTTGCTGCTGATGCATCTCCATTGGAAATCATTGTGAATGAAATTTTATTTGATCCACGAACAAATGCCTATGACTATATAGAGTTTTATAACAGAAGTAATAAAATCATTGATGCATCTAAACTTTATTTGGCCAATCGGAGCAGTACAAATGTTATTAGTTCTATTAAACAGATAAGTGCTGTTCCATTTTATTTATTCCCCGGAGAATATTTAGTAGTCACACAAAGCTTGTCCAGTTTGCAAAAAGAATATCTCGTAAAAAATCCGGAGTCTGTTTTAACCTTGCCAACATTACCTTCTTATCCGGATGATAAAGGATTTGTATTATTATTGAATTTGCAGGGAACAGTTATTGATGAAGTGAACTATAATAAGAGCTGGCATTTTGGATTGATTGAAAACAAAACGGGGGTTGCTCTAGAACGAATTGACCCCGATGGCCCATCGCAGGAAAAAACAAACTGGCACTCTGCTGCTTCTACAGCCGGTTATGGCACACCAACCTACAAAAATTCACAGTTTAAACAGGTAACCGGCATCAATGCATCTATCGCTATTATTCCAAAAATATTTTCACCGGATAATGATGGCCGGGACGACATTGCCACCATTCAATATCAGTTATCCGAACCCGGATATGCTACTAATATTACAATATATGATGTCGTTGGAAGACCTATTAGATATCTGGTAAAAAATGCCAACCTGGGTTTGATTGGATATTGGCACTGGGATGGATTGGACGATAAAGGCCTTAAGCTTCCCATTGGCCCTTATATTATTTTTACCGAAATATTCAACCTGAAAGGAAACAGGCAAACATTTAAGAACAACGTGATTCTTGCCAGGAAATTGAATTAGGAATATGCTACTAATCAGCGAATTGTTATACTCTTCGCTTTTTATTAAATAAAAAACCTCAAATCGAAAATTCAGACTTTCTTTTTAATTAAATAATTAGATCAAAAATTGGCAGGCTATTAATTTTTTTACTTAAATTCACAGCAAATTTTTAACTAAAACTAACGTAAATGAGAAGAAAAATCTACATGCTCGCTTTCATGTGTACCATGTTTTCGTTGCAACTGCTAGCTCAAAATAAAGCAGTTTCAGGAAAAGTAAGCGATGCCAAAGACGGAAACGGAATTTCCGGAGTAACTATTTCAGCAAGTGGTCGTGCAGTTGGTGTATCAAATCAGGATGGAAGCTTTAATGTGCAGGTTCCAACCAATGCTAAAAGTATTCGGTTATCCTTTGTTGGTTACCAGGATATCAATGTAACAATTACCGGGTCGCCACTTAATTTGAAAATGGAAGTTGGAGGAGTTGATCTTAGTGAAGTTGTTGTTACAGGTTACCAGGCATTGCAAAAAAGGCAAGTAACCGGTTCTATTGCAACAGTAAAAGCAGAGACCATTAAAAACACCCCCATCGGATCATTTGATCAAATTTTACAAGGCCAGGCTGCCGGAGCTTTAATTCGGGCAAACTCAGGCCAGCCGGGTGCTGCAGCAAATGTGACTATCCGTGGCGTTGGTTCTGTAAACGGTACTACGCAACCGCTTTACATTATTGATGGCGTACAAATTTCTGCACAAAATTTTTCTTCATTAAACCCAAATGATTTTGAATCAGTATCCATTTTAAAAGATGCATCCACCACGTCGCAGTATGGTTCAAGGGGAGCAAATGGTGTTATTGTTATTACTACCAAAAAAGGTAAATCGGGTAAAACTGTTTTTGAATACAATGGTCAATACGGAGAATCGAAGTTCCCTATCAATAAACTGGAAATCATGAACTCTGTTGAAAAAATTGATTATGAGTTAGCAAATGGTAACCCATTTGGATGGAGTACCGCACAAGCGGATAGCTTAAAAAATGTAAATACAAATTGGCAGGATGAATTGACTCGAACTGGCCTTACCCGTAACCAGCAATTAAGTGCAAGTGGCGGTAATGAAAAAACCATTTTTTATACATCTTTATCTGTTTTCGACCAGACAGGAACCGTTAAACGCACCGGGTTAGAGCGTTATAGTGCACGATTAAATGTAGAACATAATGTGTCTAAAAACCTGAAATTTGGTCTAAACACATATGGCGGATGGAGCGATTTTCAAAATACAACAGAAGCGAATTCGGGTATTGCTTCCCCATTAAATGCAATTCGTTGGGGAAATCCATATGAAAGGCCTATCGACCCAAACACAAACAGGTATCAGTTGTTTGCCTCTGGCCAACCGAACCCTACACAAGAAATGAATGAAACGACAAGGCAAATAAAAGAAATGAAACTAATTGGAAATGGATATTTGGAAGCAAAACTTCCTTTTATTCTTGAAGGACTTAGCTTCAGAACCAATTGGGGAGTTGATTACGAAAACTGGGATCAATCTTTATTATTTACCCGTTTTAGTGTAGCAGGTCAAAATGCTTTGGGTGGTAATGGCCGATTTGATAAAGATACTAGAATATTAAGCCGTTTCACCGGAACTACATCATTAAACTATACCAAAACTATAGGAGACCATGAATTTTCAGTAGGTGCTTATAACGAGTGGGTTAATCGCAGACTTCAAACTTTTGGATTTAGCGGATATGGATTAACGGGTAATCTTCAAAATGGAGCTGGTGTTACCAATGGTTCAGCAACCTTTATTCCAGCCGTACGGGAAAACAGAACTGAAAACGCTATTTCTTCATTGTTTGGTATAGGATCATACGCATTTAAAAACCGTTATTTCGTAAATGGTAGTTATCGTTATGATGGCTCTTCCAGATTTGGTGCAAACAATCGATATGCAGACTTCTTTTCTGTAGGTGCAGGTTGGGTTATCAGTGATGAAAACTTTTTCAAGTCTGTAAACTTTATCGAGAATCTTAAATTAACTGCTTCATATGGTAAAGTAGGTAATCAGGAAGGTATTGGTGATTTTGCCTCCAGAGAACTTTTTGTAAACAGAACCTATTCTGGTGTTGCGGGCCCTGGATTAAGCCAATTACCCAATCAGAATCTTACTTGGGAAGAAAGAGCTAAATTTAATGTTGGACTAAATGCCGTGGCATTAAAAGGTCGGGTAACCGTTGGTGTTGATTATTACGACGACATCACCAATTTATTGTTTTTGAATAGTCAACTTTCAAGAACAACCGGGTTTACTTCTCTAAACACAAACATTGGTAAAGTTCAAAACAAAGGATGGGAGTTTACGTTGATCACAGATAATTTTAAATCAAAAAACTTCAACTGGACTACCTCTGTTAACTTTACCATTAACCGTAATAAGTTACTTCAGTTAACGCCTACAACACCAGCTACTGGTATCATTGTGGGTACAACGGTTCAAAGAGTAGGCTATCCATTAAACAGCAATTTTTTGGTTAAACATGAAGGTGTAAATCCTACCAACGGGAATGCTATCTACAAAAAACCCGATGGTACTACAACGGAGATATACAATGATGCGGCAGATAGACAGATTTTTGGTACTAGAGATGCTCCATATTTTGGTGGCGTTACTAATAAGTTCAATTATAAAGGAATTGACTTATCCGTATTCTTTACATACTCATTCGGAAATGAAGTATATAACAATGATCGTGCAAACGTAGAAGATCCAAGTTATTTATGGGATAATCTAACTAAGTCAGTAATGACTGAATGGAGAAAACCCGGCGATATTACCAATATACCAAGAGCACCTCAATTAATGCGCAGAAACACCACCCGATTTATGGAAGATGGAAGTTTCCTTCGTTTAAGAAATGTTCAACTTGGTTATGAATTACCTGGTTCAATTTCAAAAAAACTTAAAGTAAGCACGGTGAGATTTTTCATCTTGGGTGAAAATTTATGGACAGGTTCTAAATTCCTTGGTGCAGATCCTGAATTAGCTACAGGTCTTTTATCAGGTGCTCAATACCCAGCTTTAAGAACATTAACCGGTGGATTAACAATCAGATTCTAAAATCACAACTTATTGAAATATGAAAAAATTAATATTAAAATACTTTTTTGCAGGTTTGGTACTAAGTAGTATGTCGGGCTGTGAAAAAAACATAACGATCAATCCAACGCACTCGCTGACCTTAGAGAATGCCTTGCTTACCATGACCAATTACCAAACATCGTTAAGTACTGTTTATAGTAATATGAGGTCTGATGGCTATTATGGTCGAAATCTTTCTGTAATTCCCGATATGAATACCGACAACCTCGTTCAAACAGGTGAGTCGTTAGTTAACTTTTTGGAAATTACCGATTGGCTATATACATCACAAAATGGCACCGTTTCAGAAACCTGGTTGGCTTGTTATTCCATCATTAATAACGCCAATATTATCATTAACAATATTGATAAGGTTACTAATGCTACCAATCAAAGACAGGCTAACCGCATTAAAGGGCAGGTATTAGCTATCAGAGCTATGGTTCATTTTGACTTGCTTCGTTATTTTGGTGAGAGTTATGACAGAAACAGTGCTGCTTTAGGTGTTTTTTATAAAAAAACATCCGTATTAGAAGAAGCACCTTCTTCTACTAAGCCAGCTCGACAGTCTGTTAAACAAAATTATGATGATATTTTTGCAGATATAAGTGCAGCTAAAATTTTGCTTGGAAATGTAGATGTAACCATTAACCCTACAACCAAACTACGAATTGATTTAGTAGGAGCAAGTGCAATCAATGCAAGGGTTGCATTATATGCAAAAGACTGGCCTGCCGCTATTTCAAACGCTACAACGGTTATCAATGCATTACCCCTTGCAACTAGAGCAGTTTATCCTGCAATCTGGAACGACCAAAGCAATGCCGAATCTGCATTTACTGTATTTTTTGCACCCGGTGAAGGTGTGATAAGATTAGCCGGCGATGTATTCAGTGGCCCAGGTAACCGCTCACAACAAGAAGCTAACCCAACCTTATTTGCAACTTTTGATGAAGTGAATGATATTCGGTTTTCAACTTCTGTAAGACGTGGATATGGAACACTGGCAAACCCAGTAAGGCCAACTTCGAGATTAGTTGTAACAAAACATTTGGGAAAAGGAACTGCAACAGATGGTGTAGTTAACTGGAAAGCTTTCAGAACAGGCGAAATGTATCTAATCCGAGCGGAAGCATTGGCTAACACTTCGGGTCAAGAATCAAATGGTTTAGCCGATTTGAATAATTTAAGAGCTGCAAGAATTAATGGTTATACGCCAGTAGTTTTAAGTGGTGCTACACTTCTTTCTGCTATTGCAGATGAAAGAAGGAAAGAATTGTTCATGGAGGGTCATCGTTGGTTCGACTTAAGACGCACTACCAATACAATTAATAGAGGCACCATTTCTGCTCCTACTACGCAGGCTGTTTTAGCAAGCAGTAGAAGAGAGTGGGTGTGGCCAATACCACAAGGTGAAAGAGATGCAAACTCAAATATGCAGCAATCTGCTGGGTATTAATTTCTTTTAACTTACATATAAAAAACCGCCACATGTATAAAATGTGGCGGTTTTTTAATACCTAAACTTTACTTAAATAATAGCTTGAACGAGGATATGAAATCCTTATAGTTTGCGGTTTAATTCCAGCTTTATTTTTATACCAACTCGATATCAAAATTCACCAGTTCTTTAAACTGACGAATCCGACTTTCAATATCCGTATGAGAAATTTCTCTCAACCTTTCTGTTCCAAATTTCTCTACACAAAAACTGGCCATGGCAGAACCAATGATGATGGCTGTTTTCAAATTATTGAAACTGATATCTTTTGTTCGTGCAATATGACCGATAAATCCTCCGGCAAACGTATCACCAGCACCGGTCGGATCAAACACATCTTCTAATGGCAAAGCTGGTGCTACAAATACCTGGTCTTCATGAAACAACAAAGCACCGTGCTCTCCTTTTTTAATAATTAAATATTTAGGTCCCATTTTCAAAATTTCCTTGGCTGCTTTCACCAATGAATATTGAGCACTTAACTGACGGGCCTCACTGTCATTGATCATTAATACGTCCACTTTTTTCAATACTTTTTCCAGATCCGGCAAAGCTGTTTCCATCCAGAAATTCATGGTATCCAGACAAACCAGTTTCGGTCTGGTTTTCATTTGATTGATAACCTGCAATTGTACGCCGGGAACCAAATTTCCCAACATCAGGAATTCGCAATCCTGGTAAGATTCGGGAACAACCGGGTTAAAATCAGCTAATACATTCAATTGAGTATCCAATGTATCACGGGTATTCATATCCAAATGATATTTACCCGACCAGAAAAATGATTTTTCATTTTCTTTAATTTCAACACCTTCGATAATAACTCCACGGGCAGCAAGCAAACTCAACTCTTCTTTTGGGAAATCTCCGCCAACAATAGATAATTGTTTTATAGGATGATAAAAATTAGAAGCACTCCAGGCAATATATGTAGCAGCACCCCCTACAATTTTATTACTTTTTCCAAAAGGTGTTTCAATTGCATCGAATGCCATCGAACCAACAACAACTAAAGACATATTTTTATTATTGAATATTTGAAATTGAAAAATCGAGCAAACCTACACGAAAAATAAGACCTAGAAAAACAGTAACGCTTTAAATATTGCCATTTTTTTACATTTTCAAAAAACGGGAATATAATAAAATCAAGGTTTTCAACACTATCCAAGCTTCTTTGTACTACGAATCTTATCTTTGGGCATGCCCATCATAGAAAAAAACAAGGCGTCAAAAAAAGATATGATTCTCGAAAAAGCATCGGGCTTGTTCAGAGAAAAAGGCTTTGTTGCAACATCTATGCGGGATTTGGCAGATTCGGTAGGCATGGAAGCTGCCAGCCTGTATAATCATATTCAATCGAAAGCGGAAATTCTTCAAATAATCATATTCCGTATTGCAGATAAATGTTCACTCCATTTGGAAAGTTTAGAAAAAGAAGAATTAAACAGTCTTCAAAAAATAGAAACATTAATCCGCTTTCATGTACAAATGATGCTGACCAGTTTCGAAGACTATCATGTAATGACACATGAATGGATTCATTTGGATGAATCTAACCTTTCTAAATTTATCATCCAGCGAAAAGATTATGTACAACGAATGGAAACGATTATTGAAAAAGGAATTCAACAAAAAGAAATAAAAACGATCAGTCCTTATGTTGCTGTATTAACCATTTTATCAGCCGTCAGGGGATTGGAATTCTGGCATCGTAGCCGGAAAAAAATAAGCCCACAGGAGCTGGAAGACAATATGGTATTGCATTTGATTAGTGGATTAGAAAAATAAATTAACCGTTTTACAGAACACAAGTATTGAAAACATGTCACTCCATTTTCATATTCTCCGAATAAATAATATAGTTACAGAAACAGCAGACTGTGTTTCTGTAATCTTTGATGTGCCTGCAGAACTGAAAGAAAGTTTTCAATTTAAGCAGGGCCAAAGTCTCACCATGCGTACAACTATTGATGGTAAAGAGGTAAGAAGAACTTATTCTATTTGTGCAAGCCCGGCTGAAAATGAATTGAAAGTGGCCATCAAAAAAGTAGCGGGTGGATTATTTTCTTTTTTTGCCAATGAAAAACTTAAAGCCGGCGATACACTGGAAGTGATGGAACCGGTTGGGAAATTTTATACCGAGCTGAATGCGTCAAATAAAAAAAACTACCTGGCTTTTGCAGCCGGCAGCGGTATTACTCCAATAATTTCCATTATAAAAACAACTCTCGAAACCGAGTCGCAAAGCAGGTTTACATTGGTTTATGGAAATAAGAACCGTATGTCCATTATCTTTTTTGAAGAATTGGAAGGATTGAAAAATAAATATATAGATCGCTTTAATCTTGTAAATATATTAAGCAGGGAGCGAACAGATTCCACATTGAATTCCGGAAAGATCAATTCAGCTAAGCTGGATGAATTGAATAAGTTGATTGATTATTCTTTAGTAGACCAGACATTCATCTGTGGTCCGGAGGAAATGCTTTTTTGTATAAAAAATTATTTAGAAGCATCGGGCTGTGATAAAAAGAAAATTCACTTTGAATTATTCACTACAGCCGGACAGAAAAATAAACAAAAAATTGTTGACACAATTGATGCCGAAACCGGTGCTAAGAGCAGCATTTCCTTGAAAGCAGATGGCCGTTTCTATGACTTTACCATTCCATTCAATAGCGAGTTGAGTATTCTGGATGCAGCCATGCAGGAAGGTGCCGACCTGCCCTATGCCTGTAAAGGGGGGATGTGCTGTACATGTAAAGCCAAGTTGATTGAAGGCGAAGTAATCATGGATGTACATTGGGGACTGGAAGAAGAAGAAGTGGAGAATGGTTATATCCTCACCTGCCAATCGCATCCGAAAACAGAAAAAGTGGTGGTGGATTTTGATGCCAAATGATGAACTGTTTCACAAATACAGATCAATTCATTCTTTTGTAAATTTGAATTTCTAAAAAACGCAGATATGTCAGTACAGGATTTAGAAAAAAATTTCAATGACAAAATTGAAAACGAGGTCAAGATTGAACCCCGTGACTGGATGCCTGATGCTTACCGCAAAAATAATATTAGGCAGATAAGTCAGCATGCACACAGTGAAATTGTAGGTATGTTGCCCGAAGGAAATTGGATCAGCCGGGCTCCCTCATTAAAAAGAAAAGCCATCCTGATTGCCAAAGTACAGGACGAAGCAGGACATGGTCTTTATCTATATTCTGCTTGCGAAACACTTAACATTACAAGAGAAGAAACCATTAATGACCTGCATAGTGGCAAAGCAAAATATTCCTCCATATTCAATTACCCAACACTAACATGGGCCGATATGGGTGCAGTGGGCTGGCTGGTTGATGGTGCCGCCATCATGAATCAGGTTATGTTGACAAGAACCTCTTACGGTCCTTATGCAAGAGCTATGGTGCGGATTTGCAAAGAAGAAAGTTTTCACCAACGGCAAGGATTTGAATCGTTGTTGGTTTTATCGAAAGGAACGGCTGAACAAAAAGCCATGTGCCAGGATGCGATCAATCGCTGGTGGTGGCCATCACTGATGATGTTTGGACCGAAGGATTCCGAATCGACCAACAGTGACCAGAGTATGAAGTGGAAGATCAAGCGAAAAACCAATGATGAACTGCGACAAAATTTTATTGATATGATTGCAGAGCAGGTGAAACTTTTAGGTATGACTCTGCCCGATCCGGATCTGAAGTGGAATGAAGAAAGAAAACATTATGATTTCGGCGAAATAAACTGGGATGAATTTTGGTCAGTTGTAAAAGGCAATGGCCCTTGTAACAAACAACGTTTGGATGCACGCAGAAAAGCATGGGAAGAAGGTGCATGGGTACGTGAGGCAGCAACGGCTTATGCGAAGAAAAAAGCCTCCCCTAGCCCCCGTCCGTCGGAAACATCCCCGCCTGAATGGCTCAGTCGGGCAGGCGGGCGGGCCTCCAAAGGAGGGGATTTGGAAACAGCTTAAGTTAAAAAATTAAAAAAATGTATAACCTGATAATTAATACGTATGCAATTATCTGTCATACAAAATAAAATTTTTGAAGTCCGTGAACAGAATGTGATGCTGGATTATGACCTGGCAGAAATGTATGAGGTTGAAACAAAAGTTTTAAAGCAAGCTGTCAAACGAAATATTAAAAGGTTTCCTTCTGATTTTATGTTCACCCTTACTCAGAAAGAGTTTCAGGGTTTGAGGTCACAAATTGTGACCTCAAAAAGAGGTGGAACAAGATATATGCCCTATGCATTTACAGAACAGGGAGTAGCCATGTTATCCAGTGTGCTTCACAGTGAAAAAGCCATACAGGTAAACATCATTATCATTCGAACTTTTGTACTGATCAGGCAACACTTATTGAATTATAAAGACCTACAGGATAAAATTAAAAAGCTGGAAAAGAAATACAATAAAAATTTTACAGACGTGTATAAAGTATTAGAACTTTTATTGAACGAAAAACAGCAAACAGAAAATTTTGTAAAAAGAGAACGAATAGGTTTTAAAAAATAAACAATGAACTACATCAGAAAATTCTATTACGGCGATATTCCTGATGACCACTCAGGCGCTTCCAATATAAATGAAGTTTCTAAAACCTCCCCCTTGGGGGGAGGTTTGGAGGGGGCCTCCGAATGGCCTCTATGGGAAGTTTTCATCCGCAGTAAACAGGGGCTCGATCATAAACATGCCGGAAGCTTGCATGCAGCCGATGCACAAATGGCTATTGAAAATGCAAGGGATGTGTATACACGCAGAATGGAAGGTGTAAGTATCTGGGTGGTTGAATCGAAATACATTCATGCTACCAATCCGGATGAAGCCGAAAGCCTGTACGACCCGTCGAGTGACAAGGTTTACCGTCATCCAACTTTTTATGAATTACCTGATGAGTTGAAGCATATGTAGCCCACCCAAACCCTCCCAAAGGGAGGGCTTACAAAAAAACCGAAAATGGAAAAAATTTTCAATTCATCAGTAACATCGAAAGTCCCTCCTTTGGAGGGATTTAGGGAGGCCTACACCCTTCACTTAGCCGATAACGCCCTGATACTTGGCCAACGAAATGCAGAGTGGTGCGGACATGGACCCGTGCTGGAACAGGATATTGCCATCACCAATATTTCGCTCGACCTGATAGGACAAGCCCGGCATTTTTATCAATACGCTGCAGAAATAATAAATGAGACTTCAAACTTAAAAGATAGTTCTCAAGTCCTCCCCTTGGGGGAGGATTTAGGTGGGGCCGGGGCCACAGAAGACTCCCTCGCCTACCTACGCACCGAACGTGAATTCAAAAACTGTCTATTGGTAGAACTTCCCCGGGGCGACTGGGCACAAACAATTCTTTGTCAGTTTCTTTTCAGTACTTACCAGTTTTTTTTATACACTGAATTACAAAAGAGTGATGATAAACAAATTGCGGCCATCGCAGAAAAATCATTGAAAGAAGTCACTTATCATCTTCGCTGGAGCAGCGAATGGGTAATCCGCCTAGGCGATGGAACCGAAGAAAGCCATCAACGGATGTTGAAGGCTGTTGATGCATTATGGCCTTATACCGGAGAATTTTTTGAACCGGCAGACTATGAAATAATTGCAGGAATTGATTTTTCATTGATGAAAGAAAAATGGTTGCAAAAAGTCAAAACTGTTTTTGAAGAAGCAACATTGAAAGTTCCTAACCCTTCCCCCTTGGGGGAAAGTTGGATGGGGGGCGGCAAAAACGGTATTCACACAGAGCATATGGGATTTATTTTAGCAGAAATGCAATCAGTGCATAGAACATATCCGGGAGCCGAATGGTAGAGCCAAAAAACATATCATCCGAAGAAAAAAAAATTCTGGATATCCTAAAAGATGTTTGCGATCCGGAAGTTCCTGTGTTAACGATATTGGATTTGGGTATCATCCGAAGCATTCATTTCGAAAATAATGATCCTGTTATCACGGTAACCACTACCTATTCCGGTTGCCCGGCAACCGATATGATTAATGCCGACATTCGCATGGCATTAATGACTCATGGTTATAAAAACATAAAAATCATCAACCAGCTATCCCCTTCCTGGACCACGGAGTGGATGAGTGAAGAAGGAAAACAAAAACTCAAAGAGTACGGCATCGCCCCACCCGATAAAAAATTCTCCATTCCTAAAGATGGAGTCGTATGTCCACTTTGCAATTCCGGCAACACCCGGTTGATTAGTGAGTTTGGAAGCACCGCCTGCAAAGCTTTGTACCAATGTAATGACTGTATGGAACCGTTTGATTATTTCAAGTGTCACTAACAATTATCTCCAACCCATAATTGGTATATTCGTAATTCAATTTTCAAACATGAGCTCTATATTATTTGAGGTTAAAGACAGCATTGGTTTTATTACACTTAACCGGCCCGACAAACTGAATTCCTTCAATCGCGAAATGGCACTGGCTATGCACTCGGCTTTGGATGAATGTGCAAACGCTGTGGAAGTAAGGGCTGTGTACATTACGGGGAACGGTAAAGGATTCAGTGCAGGCCAGGACCTGGCAGAAATCGTGGATCCGGAAGGGCCGGGTATTCATGCTATCTTAAGTGAACATTATAATCCGATCATTGCAAGGATAAGGAGTATTGAAAAACCCGTAGTAGCCGCTGTGAATGGAGTTGCCGCAGGTGCCGGTGCCAATATTGCTTTGTGTTGCGATGTAGTGCTGGCAACAGAATCAGCCTCCTTCATCCAGGCTTTTTCTAAAATTGGTTTGGTACCCGATAGTGGAGGTACTTATTTTCTTCCCCGTCTTATTGGCTGGCAAAAAGCTTCTGCATTGGCTATGTTGGGCGATAAAATATCGGCAGTTGATGCCGAAAGAATGGGCATGATTTATAAAGTTTTTACCGATGAATTGTTTGCAGATCATGCAAAAAGTATTGCCCAAAAACTGGCCGAAATGCCCACCCGTGGACTGGCATTTACCAAACAGGCACTGAATGCTTCATTTACCAATACATTTGAAAAGCAATTACAACTGGAGGATAAACTGCAGCAACAGGCAGCAGAAACTTATGATTACAAAGAAGGCGTCAATGCTTTTCTGGAAAAAAGGGTTCCAACGTTTAAGGGAGAGTAGCTGTTTGTAAGTTGAAAAGTTGACTAGTTGATAAGTTAACTAGTTGATATGGAGAAAATAGATCCTTCAAAGTTTGGTAATAACCCTTGTAAACCTATCACCTTATCAACTTATTAACCTGTTAACCCATCAACCATTAAACTTAAAAAATGGCCTATCAAAGTTTTGAAGAATTGGAAGTCTGGAAAAAAACCAGGGACCTAAAAAATGATATTTTTATTCTGGTAAAAACATTTCCATCAGAAGAAAAATTTCGATTAGCAGACCAGCTAATCAGAAGTACAAGATCGGTAAATACACAAATTGCCGAAGGCCATGGCAGAAGAACTTATCCCGATAGACTTAGATTCTGTGTAATTGCCAGAGGCTCTTTAATTGAAACATTAAATCATTTAAGTGATGCATTTGATTGCCTGTACATTAATGAAGAATTATTATTACAATACAGAAATAAATTAACAGAAATAGAAAAGCTATTGAATGGGTATATTAACTTTCTTGACATAAAATCTAAAGAGAAATAACTACCCCTTATCAACCTATCAACTTATCAACCTTTCAACTATTCAACATACCAACTTATCAACCTTTCAACCAAAGAACCATGCCAACCAACCTTGCCCAATCTGTAGTCTCCCATATGATGCAAAACGACAAATTCAGCCAGTGGCTGGGGATTGAGATTCTTGAAGTGAAGGACGGCTACAGTAAAATAAAGATGACTGTACGGGAGGAGATGATGAATGGTTTTGGGATAGCCCATGGTGGCATTGCGTTTTCATTGGCCGACAGTGCATTTGCATTTGCCTGCAATAACCGAAACAATTTGTCTGTTGCATTGGATACGTCCATCAACTTTATTAAACAAACAAAAACCGGTGATGTGCTGACAGCTGAAGCAAAAGAACTGCATAATGGCCGCTGTACCGGTTTGTACCATATCAGTATTCATAATCAACAAGGAGACTTGGTTGCACAGTTCAAGGGTAATTGTTTTCGTACAGGAAAGACCGTAATTAACGATTGATTTATTACTTAAAAAAATCGAAAATCTTTAGTTACTTTACTCTGCGAACAGTCGATATTTTTTCAACCTTAATTATTACTTATGAAAAATATTTCTAACTGGGCCAGAAAGAATTACATCCTTAGCCGGATATTGATTATTACAGGATTTCTTTTCTTATACCTGCTTTGTTTTTTTACCGGTAATGCACTACGGGATCTTCAAATACAAATTCCATTTTACGTTCTCCTATTCTCATCTATCATTTTTACTGTTACGGCTTCTGTCTATATTCTGCAAAAACATGTTTTAAAAAAACAATTCAGTTACCTGTATCATAAAACGCTGGATGGTCTTTTACTCATCAGCACCTACCTGATTTTACTGACCGTTTACAATCAATACGGCAGTGTCACGAATATGGTTTCCGGAAACAGCAGTTATGCATATGGCTCTTTTGCTCCTTCCACAAATTCATCGATAGAATTCGGTAAAGAAAAGACCAGCATAAAACCGGTCAAGGTTGATAAAAAAAGTCTAAAACAGACTTTTAAAAAAATGATTAACGCATATAAGGAAAAATCAGCTGCTTCAAAAGGTATCCTCATCTTCCTTTCCGTTTTATTGGGAGTTGGTTTGTTCCTTGTCATTGCAGCCCTGGCCTGCTCCATCTCATGCTCGGGTTCAGGTGTACTGGGACTTCTTGTTCTTATTGCAGGGACTTTTGGTATTGTTCTTGGATTGGTAAAACTCATAGAACGAATTAAAAAAGGCCCTAAAGAACCCAAACCATCTGAATAAATTGTCCACTTAACTTATTTTTGAAGGAATCAAACCACTCAACGTGTTTTACGAATTCAATGGAATCAAACCGGTTGTACACGAATCATCCTTCGTACATCCACAGGCCGTAGTAACAGGCCATGTTATCATTGGTAAAAATGTTTATATCGGTCCGGGTGCTGCTATCCGTGGAGATTGGGGCGGCATCGTCATAGAAGACGGTTGCAATGTGCAGGAAAACTGTACCATTCATATGTTTCCGGGGGTAACGGTTGTTTTAAAAGAAGGGGCACATATTGGGCATGGTGCTATCATTCACGGTGCCAGCATCGGAAAAAATTGCCTCGTTGGTATGAATGCTGTCATCATGGATAATGTTGAATTAGGAGACGAGTCCATTGTAGGTGCGTTGACTTTTATTAAACAGGGAGAAAAAATTCCTGCCAGATCTTTGGTTGCTGGCAATCCAGGGAAAATAATAAAACAGGTTAGCGATGAAATGATTGCCTGGAAAACTGAAGGAACCAAACTTTACCAGCAATTACCCAAGGATTGTTTTGATACGTTGAAATCTTGTGAGCCCTTAAATGAAAAATCATCGGAAACTCCAAGCGATATTACGGCAAATTACAAGCCATTTGGCCTATAATTTATTTATATATATTAAAAATTCACTACCTATCAATTGATATTTTCTGTATTTTACATATCCATTTTAGCCAACCATAAACCTTCACTAAAAAGATGTAAGATGAGAAATCTACTACTAAAAAAATCGCTTTTTGCTGCTGCATTAATGCTTACAATTTCAACAAGTGTTTTCAGCCAGATAGATCGGTTTGCATATGCCATTACCGATGTGCAGAAAGACGGGGCATCCTGGAATGTACTACGGAAGCTAAATACACAAACAGCCGATTTCACTGATGTATTATTGGATGGCAGTAAGAATGATCAGTTAGTGTATGACGCCAGCACCAGAAAACTATTGACTAATTTATCAACAGAAGCAAGATATGCAAATCTGTCATCAGCGGCTTTTTCAACCGGTGTGGCAGCCTTATCTTATGATAAGAAAAACAACCGATTGTATTATACGCCGATGTTCATCGATCAGATGCGATACATTGATCTCAAGTCAATGAAACTATATTATGTCGGCGACAAACCTTTTTCAAAAGCAGGCGATATGCATAATGATGAAGGAAAAATAATGACCCGTATGGTTATTGCTGAAGACGGGTATGGATATGCTATTTCAAACGATGCGAATAATTTTGTCCGATTCACAACTGATAATAAAATGGAAATCACTTCATTTGGAGCATTGGTTGATGATCCGGCCAATACTACGGTTTCCATTCATAACCGTTGTACCAGTTTTGGCGGTGATATGATTGCCGATGACAATGGAAGTTTGTACATTATCACAAACCGCAATCATGTGTTCAGGGTAAATATAGAATCCCGAATTGCTACGCATATCGGCGCCATCAGCAATTTGCCCAATGAGTTTACCACCAATGGTGCTGCATTAAATGAAAAAGCTGAATTATTGATCAGCAGTGCGGTTTACAGCAAATCTTATTTTACCGTAAACATGAAAACACTGGCTGCCACAGTATTTGAAGTTAAAGATGGTGTATATCGAAGCTCCGATCTGGCTAATGGTAATATTCTTCAAACAAAACAATCTACCAAATCTCCAACCATACCAACCATTGCTCAAAGGGAAGATTTTGGAACTGATAAGGTTCAGTTATATCCAAACCCTGTTTCGCAAAATAAGGTTACTCTTCAATTCAGTAAAATGAATACCGGTGATTATACCCTGGAATTAATGGATGTGATGGGCCGTCAGTTCATGCAACAAAAAGTTTCTATCATGGCAGATGAACAAGTAGAAAATGTAAATATCCATCCGGGATTAACCAGGGGAATTTATATGATTAAACTGTCAGACAGAACCAATAAATCAGTTTATTCCCAAAAACTGGTTTTACAATAACCGATCAATTTTTTTTATAGAAAGCGTTGGCATCACAGTCAACGCTTTTTTTATGAAATATTCTTTCTGATTATCTATTGATTAAAGTCCGTTTTTTATATTTATAAAACTTTCTGGCCATTTTCAGCATGTTGAATATTTAAATCAATTATCTTTTCGCCATGAAAAAATTACTCTTCATCCTATTTTGTGCTTCATGCATGTTTGTCAATGCACAACAGGTAAAAATTTCGAAAAATGTTCAAAAGGCAATAAACCAAATCGATACCAACAACATCCGTTCGCATATCACCTACCTGGCCGATGATCAATTAAAAGGCCGGTTACCGGGAACAGAAGGTTATCAAATGGCCGTTGATTATGTGATTGCCCAATATAAACAAATGGGCATTCTGCCGGGCGGCGACATTGGCAACTATACCCAAAAATTGCTAATACGTAAATCCATCGTGAAAAACAGTTCTTGTGCAGCAGTCTTGAAAGATAAAAACGGCAATATCGATTCATTGGTCTTTGCAAAAGATTTTACGCCACTCCCACATCCTTTGCATAATAATTCAACGGCAAATGGCGGTTTGGTTTTTGTTGGTTATGGAATAGATATTCCAGGAGATTATTCCGATTATGCTGGTATTGAAGTAAAAGGTAAAATTGCCGTTATGATCACCGGTTCCCCGGATGGTTACCATTCAACCATCGCTTCTCATTTTTCCCGGCCGGGCTATAAACTGAAAACAGCTTTTGATAAAGGAGCCCTTGCCGTAATACTGATAAATCCGACACAAGGATCTGCTACAAATACCAACCCCGTGCTGCAATCCAATGTAACATTGAATCCTGACAAAACCATTGCCTATGGCCATTCCTTCACCGGTAACCTGAATTTGGTTTTAAATGCTGGCAGACAATTACTCACCCGTTTATTTATGAATTCGGGTAAAAATATTGACCAGGTGCTCGCCGATATTAAAAGAAAAAAACCGGCATCTTTTGATCTGCCATTCAGCCTTTCAGCTAAATACTCCACGACACACAGCGATATAGAAAGCTATAACGTGGTTGGCTTGATTCCCGGATCGGACAAAGTTTTGAAAAATGAGTATGTCGTACATTCTGCTCATCTGGATCATATAGGCATCTTAAGGGCAGTAAATGGAGATTCTATATACAATGGTGCACATGATAATGCATCCGGAGTGGCTTCTTTACTGGAGATTGCCAGGATCTATAAATCATCTGGGGTAAAACCCAAAAGGTCAGTATTGATAGTCATGGTAACCGGAGAGGAAATGGGCCTGATTGGTTCATCTTATTTTGCTGCCAACCCCACCGTGCCAAAAGCATCCATAGTAGCCAATGTAAATACCGATATGCCCACCATGATTGCACCCATGCTTTCCATTGTACCACTGGGTGCCGAACATTCCAGTATGATGGATCATGTAAAATTTGCTGCCGGACATCTCGGACTGGATGTTGAAAAAGATCCGGAGCCAACTGAAAACCGTTTTGTCCGCAGCGACCAGTACAGTTTTGTCATGAACGGCATACCTGCCCTGCATGTAAAGTTTGGTACCAAGTCAGCCATCCCGGGTTTCGATATGGTAGCTTTTGTAAAGCAATGGAGAGCTAAGTACTATCACCAATCTGCAGACGGTATCGATGGCATGTTTAATTTCACTGCCGGAAAAGAATATGTAAAACTAAATTTCCTGATCAGCTATTCCATTGCTCAGACAGTCATTCGTCCAGAATGGAATAAGGGTGATTTGTTTAGTATGATGAAAAGATAAGATAGATCGTTATTTTTCAGCATCATGCTGAAGTGGTAGAAAAATACCAACTTCAGCATGATTTTTTTTGCAAAATAAAAATTCCCTTACCTGCAAATTCAGCAATCAAACTGCTTTTTGTATAAAAATGAAAGGGGAAATTTGAATATCGTATTTTTGCAGGTCAAAATATTCTGAAGTAGATGAGCAATTTTATAGACCAGATAAAGATTTTTTGCAAAAGTGGGCATGGCGGAGCCGGTTGTAAGCATTTTATGCGCAACAAACTGACAGCCTACGGTGGCCCTGATGGTGGAGATGGAGGTCGTGGTGCTCATATCATTCTCCGAGGTAATAAAAACATGTGGACCCTACTTCCTTTAAGATATCATAAGAATGTACTGGCTGAAGATGGAGAGAACGGCAAAGACAATAACAGAACCGGCCGGTTTGGAAAAGATATTTATCTCGACGTTCCATTAGGCACTGTTTGTTATGATGAGATAACCGGAGAAAAAGAAGCCGAAGTGTTGGAAGACGGACAGGAAATTATCTGGCTAAAGGGTGGAAGAGGCGGCTTGGGGAATTCCAATTTTGCCACCCCCACCAACCAGGCTCCCGAACATGCACAACCGGGTGAAGATGGGGTGGAAGGATTTAAAATTGTTGAATTAAAGATGCTGGCCGATGTCGGCCTTGTTGGATTTCCGAATGCCGGCAAATCCACTTTGCTGTCAACCATTACTGCCGCAAAACCGAAAATTGCCGATTACGCATTTACTACCATCACACCCAACCTGGGTATTGTAGAATATCGTGATAATAAAAGTTTTTGTATTGCCGACTTACCAGGAATTATTGAAGGAGCTGCCGAAGGAAAAGGCCTTGGGCATCGGTTTCTGAGGCATATTGAACGGAACTCTGTTTTACTTTTTCTGATTCCTGCTGATAGTGCTGATCACAAAAAAGAATTTGAAATTCTGCACAACGAACTGGAGCAATACAATCCGGAATTATTAAACAAGCAATTTGTCATTGCCGTTAGCAAAACAGATATGCTTGATGAAGAATTGATTGAAGCTATCAGAAAAGAATTGCCGAAAAACATTCCGCATGTTTTTATTTCATCGTTGGCTAATAAAGGACTTATGGAATTAAAAGATCAATTGTGGAATGCATTGAATGAACCCGTTGCATAAATTGAAACAGGTTCATTCAGTGGTTATTTAGTTTAACCGATTCTGACTGCTGTTCCAGTAGCAACAACCATCAGCATACTGCCGCCACTTCCAATGGTTTCAAAGTCCAAATCAATACCTACAATGGCATTGGCACCCATGGCCTGTGCTTTCTGTACCAACTCGTTTAAGGCATTTTCTTTGGCTTCTGCCAAAACTTTTTCATAGGTTCCGCTACGGCCTCCAAATACATCCCGTAAGCCTCCAAGAATATCTTTAAAAATATTGGCGCCAATTATTACTTCGGCAGAAATTACTCCCAGGTATTGATCAATAGTTTTTCCCTGAATGTCGGGTGTTGTAGTTGTAATCATGTTGATTTATTTATTGCTTCAAAATTACTAAATAGAAAATTAATAGATTCTGCCAATCGTATCACAGGCTGCTTTCAATAAAGAATTCCCATCTATCGCATCCTGCCATTTCTCCCACATCATGATGCCATTGCCGGTTTGTTTGGCAAGTATGGCTTTACGCTTAATCGTATTTTGACCATTATAGTAAACCATATAATTTGTAAATCCGCCGGCAGTAACTACAGCTGAATCCAGTAATGGATTTCCACCCTGCGCTAAAATAGTTTGAAAGGAAAGAGCAGTACCCGTTTGCGTAATACCGGATGGTCTTCCATAGGCAGGTAATCCCAATACAAATTTTGATGTAGGCATTGCACGTGTGGTTAACCAATAGTTCATCGAAGTCTGTGCCAGTGCAAGGTCGCTGTGATGCTTGTATGGTATAGTCGTACTAAAATCATCGTATGCCATGACGTTGAACCAGTCAACATAGGCAAACAATTCCGTTCTTATTGCATCCCGAATAGTACCTGCATATTTACCTGCTGTAATTGCTGCTGTTAAATAATATTTCGCATCCCGATGAAGTGAATCGGAAAGCTGTTTCATTAATGAAGTAAAAGTCAGGTCTGTTCCATCAATTGTATTGGGAAATTCCCAATCCATATCCACACCATCAAAACCATATTGTTTTACTTTAGCCATCACATCATTGATAAAAGTTAATCTGCCGGTAGCGGTAGCCGCCATATTTTTAAAATTGGTTTTCCCATCTCCGCTACCGTCATTAATACTTACAAATATTTTTGCGCCGTTTGCCCTGGTCTTGGCTATTACTGCTGCTAATGTTGCCGGATTATTAACGGTTAACAAACCCGAAGCATTTACCCCAAAAAAAGCATAGTTTACCACGTTACACATCCTGAATTTCACATCAGGCACTTCGTTCACATTACGATAGGAAGGAAAATATCCTACTACATAAAACCCAAATGCCGGTGGTGGTTGAATTACAATTAACGGTGGTGCAGGTGGGTTAGGAGAAGGAGCTGTTATAATCGTATCTTTTTTTGTACAGGAGTACAACAATAAGGCTAGTCCGGCTGTAATCAGCCAATTATTTTTCCGCATACAGTTAATTTAAAAACTTAAAATACGCCATTCTTGTTATATATCATTTGGTCTGAAATCTTTTTTCAGTAGGTTTGCTACACAAAAATTTATAGTTATGAAAAAAATATTTCTATTATTGGTTTTACCAATAACCATGATATTAAAAGCTTCTGCCGACGAAGGCATGTGGTTGCCATTATTATTGGGTAAACAAGTGTATGCAGATATGGTTAAAAAAGGACTGAAATTAACGGCCGATCAGCTTTACCATATTAATAAAGCTTCTGTAAAAGATGCCATCGTAATTTTTGGAGGAGGCTGTACCGGTGAAATAGTCAGTTCACAGGGTTTACTTTTTACCAACCACCACTGCGGATATGATGTTATAGCCTCAGCAAGTACGGTTGACCACAATTACCTGAGAGATGGATTTTATGCCAAAACAAAAGGAGAAGAAATTCCGGCAAAAAATCTTTCGGTTCAGTTTCTCCTACGAATCGATGATGTGACAAAAGAAGTAATGGATTCTTTAAAAGGATTAAGCGGAGCAGAGAGGGCTCAAAAACAATCTTCAGCTCTTGCAGCTATCAACAAACGCTTATCGGATGCAGATAATAATATTGAAACAAGGATCAGTCCTTTATTCAAAGGCAATCAGTTTCTGGCTTTTGTTTATCAGCGGTATAAGGATGTTCGCCTGGTTGGTACACCCTCTGAAAGTGTAGGTAAATTTGGTGGCGATACGGATAACTGGGAATGGCCCCGCCATACCGGAGATTTCTCTGTTTTTCGGGTTTATATGAGCAAGGATGGGAAACCGGCAAATCACTCCAATGAAAATATTCCGTTGAAACCAAAATGGTTTTTACCTGTTTCATTGAAAGGTGTTAAAGATGGTGATTATGCGATGATCTATGGTTATCCGGGAAGCACCAACAGATACGAAAGTTCGTACGGTGTAAAGCAAAAAGTAGACACGGATAATCCTAACACGGTTAACCTTCGTGATGTTCGTTTGAAGTTCATGTTTGAAGAAATGAAAAAAGATGCAAAGGTTAAACTGAATCTTGCATCGTCTTATGCAGGCATTGCAAACTATTGGAAATTTTTTGATGGTGAAAGCAAACAACTGGTTAAGTATGATGTATATGGACAAAAGATCAAACAAGAAATTGCTTTCAATGCATGGGCAAAAGGAAAACCGGAGTATGAAAATATTTTTGCAGATTTAGCAAAAGCATATGATGCATGGAGACCTTATTCTAAAAACCGTGTATTTATTAATGAAGGTATAATGGGTTCTCCACTGATTGCATTTGCAGGAACCTTAATGCAGGTTGAAAATGCCTTACTTAAAACAGGTTCTACCCCGGCCGATATTAAAAAAGCAGTGGATGCTGCCAGTGCTGCCAGAACTGATTTCCTGGAAAAAGAAAATAAAATTTCTGACAGGAATATAGTCGGTACCATTACAAAAATGTTTTACGACCAGGTAAACAAAGAGCAACACCCGAATGGATTTTTTACTGCACTCAGAAATAAATACGGCGACCTGAGTGATGAAGCAACATTTAAAAAATATGCCGCAGATATTTTCAACAATACCATGATTTTTGATGACGCCAAATGGAATGCATTCGCAGCAAACCCTGATGCAGTCGTATTGCAGGACGATCCGGCTTTTGCACATGCCAGTGCTTTTATTAAAAATTATACCGGTAAATATGCCAGCTTCTTTACCCAGTTCAATACAAAAAATAATGAATTTGGAAGATTGTACCTGAAAGGAATTATGGAAATGAACCCGGGAAAAGTCATGTATCCTGATGCTACGTTCACCATGCGTGTCAGCTATGGCAATGTTAAATCGTACAGACCCCGTGATGCTGTATTCTACGACAATGTAACCACTTCAAAAGGAATGCTTGAAAAATATAAGCCCGGCGATTATGAATTCGATTTGCCGAATAATGTAATTAACCTGTTAAAGAAAAAAGATTTCGGGCAGTATATCGATAAGCAACGAAACGACCTGGTTGTTGGATTTATAACCAGCAATGATATTACCGGCGGTAATTCCGGCTCTCCGGTGATTAATGGCAACGGTGAATTGATTGGACTTGCGTTCGACGGCAACTACGAAGCATTGAGTCATAAAATTGCTTTTGATAAAGACCTGAACAGAACCATCAATGTCGATATCCGTTTTGTACTTTGGTGTATCGACAAAGTAGGTGGTGCCAAAAACATCATTGACGAATTAAAACTGGTTCGCTAATTCAATTGTTTTTATTTATACAAAAAAGCCATCCGCCTGCAGCAGATGGCTTTTTTTTGTGGGCGGTGAGGACAGCACCCACGGCGGGCCGCCCCGGTTGGTGTCCCACCAACCGGTAACAATTTGGAATGCAGCGAATGGCTTTTTTGATTTTATTCATTGATTATTTGACTAACATTGCAGGTAAGTTTCAACCATGATCAAAAGATTCATTATACTGGTTTTTTTATTGGCAGTAAGTTATACATCGGGTATTGCTCAAACTATGTTCAGCATTGCCACAGATCTTTCTTTATTAAAGAGTATAAAAAAAGATCAACGGTTTTTTACAGCAGGTCAAAATATTGTGGGGCATTTTAATTACACAAAAAAAGACGCTGTCTTTATTTCAGTTGCTTATTATTCAACCGGAAAATTTAAAAATAATTTATCCGCTAAAGCAAAATTATCAACCACTGTTCCGCAAGTTATTTCTTTTGACAACCTGGCTGAAATGAAAATCAAACAGGTTTCTCTTGGCATGAAACATTATTTCAAAGGAACGATTGATGCCGAAGGACAGTGGAATTTATATGGCACAGCAGGTTTTGGATTATTGATCGGCATCATTCAAAATACGTATTCAACCAACATTGATTCAGGTAAATATTTCCTGCCTTCAAACCCCATTCCCGGAAAAGGGAATTTTAAAAGACTAACGATGGACCTAGGTTTGGGTGCAGAACTTCCTCTGGGTGCCGGTATGTTTTTTTATGGCGAAGGAAGAGTATGGCTACCTTCATCTTCTTACCCAAGTTCTTATTTGTTTGTCAATGAAAAAGCCCCTTTTATTATAACAACTAATTTCGGAATCAGGATTCTTTTCGATTAAAAATATTTTTATAATGATTATTACACAAATTGGTATTTACAAAGTTTCCATCCCTTTAAAAGAACCCTTCATCACTTCACTTGGCAAAGAAGAAACTGCAGACAATATTGTGGTTGTAATTCATACCGATACAAGCATCAAAGGGTTTGGCGAATGCAATCCGTTTATGCCCATCAATGGCGAGAGTATGGATACCTGTTATGCAGTGGCACAATATTTTGCCAAAGCATTGAAAAATAAAAACCCACTGGATATTAAAAAATGTATCAGAATTATGGACCGGGTGATTTATGGAAACAGCAGTATTAAAAGTGCCTTCGATATTGCATTGCACGATATTGCTGCTCAACAAGCCGGCAAGCCACTCTACCAATTTTTAGGTGGAGAAGAAAACAAAATATTGGTTACGGACTATACAGTAAGTATCGACGAAATAGAAAAGATGGTTGCAGATGCCATCAAAATAAAAGAGGCTGGATATCCTGCCATCAAAGTAAAATTGGGGCAATCTGCAGAAAAGGATATTGCCAGAATCAAAGCCATCCGTGCTGCTGTTGGCAATGAAATCCCACTCCGACTGGATGCTAACCAGGGATGGAAAGTAAAACAAGCCATTGAAATTTTAACTGCATTGAAAGACGACCATATTCAATATTGCGAAGAGCCCATAGCAAGATGGAATTTTATGAAATTGAAAAAAGTAAAAAAGAACAGCCCCATTCCCATCATGGCCGATGAATGTTGTTGTACAGAAAAAGATGTAAAAAGATTAATTCGCTTAAACGCCTGTGATAAATTAAATATCAAACTGGGAAAATCGGGTGGATTATTTGTTGCAATGAAAATGCTAAAGATGGCTGAAAAAGAAAACATGGACGTACAGATTGGTGCATTTATGGAATCGAGGTTGGCCATGACAGCTTTTGCCCACCTTGCTTTATCAAGTACGGCCGTAAAATATTGCGACTTTGATACGCCACTGATGCATGCTGAAGATTATGTACAAGGGGGTTTGACTTATCATGAAAATGGAACAATGAAAGTGCCTGAAACAATCGGACTGGGAGCAACAATCGATGAACGTTTTTTAGAAAAATGTGAGCATGTAATTATTTGATGATCAAGTTTTAATCAAGCTCTAATTTCAATCCTCTATAAACAAAATGTTGATTTCTTCATTTTTGTTGGTACTTAATACAAAATTTAAAGCTCATTAAACGCTTCTATACGTCTTGAAAAAAGCTTTTTTTGAGCTATATATTTAATAATTATGAGCCTTAAATTTAGATTTGGTCAAATAAAGCTCATCGAATCCGATATTAAAGATCATTTTTATTAATTTATGAGCTATATTTATAGTTGTAAGTGAGCTACAAATTAATAACAACATCAAAATGGCAAACGACAGAAATAACCTTGTCATTCAGTTTATTAAGAATAATCCTTCATTTTCATCCAAGGAAATTCATAATGGCCTGGAATTAAATTTAGGATATGCCACTGTAAAAAGAATTTTAACAAAACTAATCTCAGACAAGCTCATTTTAGGAATTGGAAAAGGCAGGGGAAGAAAATAT
>JAYWEL010000264.1:0-15996 GCA_043779285.1 Chitinophagaceae bacterium
GTAGCTTATCAGAGATTTTGCTCACCCTGTAAGTGTTCTTTAAATTTCAACACTATGGCTATCCTACATAATCGGGTTTCTCAAAAAGAGTTAAAAGAAAAGCTTCTCCAGGAAACGGTATTCCGAAAGACATTATCCTTCTATCAATATTTTCATATTAATGATCCCCGGCATTTCCGGGATGAAATGTTTAAAGAGCTTCTCAGCTTGAATGTATTTGGAAGAATATATATTGCCCTGGAAGGAATCAATGCACAGATAAGTGTGCCGGAGATAAACTTTGAAGCGTTTAAAGTTTACATAAACAGTATTAAAGAACTGCAAGGCCTCAGGTTGAATGAAGCTGTTGATGAAGACGGAAAATCATTCTGGGTTTTAAAAATAAAAGTGAGAGATAAGATTGTAGCTGATGGAATTAAAGATCCTGAATTTGATATGGATAATAAAGGCCATTATGTCGACCCGGTACATTTCAATCTTTTGACAGAGGACCCTGAAACTATTGTGATTGATATGCGTAATCATTATGAATATGAAATTGGTCATTTTGAAAACGCAATTGAAATACCTAGCGATACATTTAGAGATCAACTGCCCATGGCAATTGACATGATGCAGGATAAAAAAGACAGGAATATCATTATGTACTGCACGGGAGGCATCCGTTGCGAAAAAGCCAGTGCATGGATGTTGCATAAAGGTTTTAATAATGTATTTCACCTGGAAGGTGGAATAATCAATTATGCTAATATTATAAAGGAGAAAGGGTTACAAAATAAATTCAGGGGTAAAAATTTTGTGTTTGATAACAGGCTGGGGGAGATGATCGGTGATGAAGTAATTTCAACATGCCATCAATGCGCAGAAGCCTGCGATAGCCATACCAACTGTGCTAACAGTGGATGCCATTTATTATTTATTCAATGTAAAAATTGCTCAACTAAATTTGCCGGTTGCTGCAGTAAAGAATGTTACGACTTCATTCAATGGCCGGAAGAAGAACAAAAAGAATTGCGTAAAGGAATTGATAAAGGAAGAAACATATTTAATAAGTCGAAGGAAAAGATGCGTTTAAAATTTGGCCATAAATAATTAATATAATCGGTTTAATGCTTGTTGAACTAATTGATATGTTTCATCATCTGATAAATTTTCCGGTTTAAACTTTTCACCAATTACTTTTTCATAAAGTTCAATGTATCGTAAAGAAATTGTGTTCACCCATGCATCACTCATTTCAGGAACAACCTGCCCTTCCTTACCCATAAAATTATTTTCGATTAACCATTCCCTGACAAACTCTTTACTGAGTTGTTTTTGTTTTTCCCCTTTTTGCTGACGTTCCTCAAATCTTTCTGCAATAAAATACCGGGACGAATCGGGAGTATGAATTTCATCCATCAAAACTATTTCTCCATCCAGTTTCCCAAACTCATATTTTGTATCCACTAATATCAAACCCTGTTTTTGAGCAATTTCATTTCCTCTTTTAAATAACCGGAATGCGTAATCCTCGATGATATTCCATTCCTGATTAGTAGCTAAACCATGTGCAATTATTTCTTCTTTCGAGATGTCCTCATCATGCCCTTCAGAAGCTTTTGTTGATGGAGTTATGATTGGTTCCGGAAAAAGATCATTTTCTTTCATATTTTCCGGAAGTGGGATGCCACATAAAATTCTTTCACCAGAGAGATACGTTCTCCATGCATGTCCGGTTAAATTTCCCCGAACAACAATTTCAATTTTATAGGGTTCGCATTTATTCCCTATTGAAACATTGGGGGCAGGAACACTTAAAAGCCAGTTTGGACATATATCATTGCAAGCTTTAAGCATAAATGCAGCTATCTGGTTCAAAACTTGTCCTTTAAAAGGAATTGTACGGGGAAGAATTACATCAAAGGCAGAAATCCGGTCAGAAGCGATCATAACAATGTAGTGTTCAAGAACGGTATAAACATCTCTTACTTTGCCACTATAAAAAGCAGATTGATTTTGAAATATGAACTTTTTCATGGGTCAAATTTAAGTTGCAAAAGCAGGTTTTTTTACATTATTTTTATTAATATTTTATACCAAAAGTTTAAAAATTGATTAAAGAATGAAAATTAAATTTTTGCGGGTTGATTTCTATTATTATTTTGCTGATTAAATTACAAACTAAAACAAATGTTTATGAGAAAAAGCTTCAGCTATTTAGCCTCCATGCTAATTGCCAGCATCTTTTCAATTGCGGTTAATGCGCAAAATGTTACTATTACCGGTAAAGTAAAGAACCAGGAAAATTCCGAAACTTTATCTGCTGTATCTGTAACTGTAAAAGGTGCTACTTCAGGTAGTTTCACTGACGATAAAGGAGATTTTAAACTTAGCCATGTAGGTAAGTTTCCTTTAACATTGGTTGTTTCTTCCGTTGGATTTGAAACAAAAGAAGTAAAAGTCAATAGTGCTTCTGATGAGCTAAATATTGCTCTTACCTCTGTTTCAATTTTAGGTCAGGAGATTGTTGTATCTGCTTCAAGATTACCAGAACGGATTATTGAATCGCCGGTAACTATCGAAAGAATGAATGCTGCTACAATTCGTATGAGTGCAGCTCCTAACTTTTATGAGGCTCTTGCCAACTTAAGAGGGGTCGATATGATTACCTCATCTATCACTTTCAGAACAGTAGGTACAAGAGGTTTTAACGGAAGTGGTAACCTTCGTTTCAACCAGTTGGTTGATGGAATGGATAACCAGGCTCCCGGCTTAAATTTTGCCGTTGGTAACTTTTTAGGAATAAACGAACTGGATGTGGATAACGTAGAATTATTACCTGGTGCTTCATCCGCATTATACGGGCCTGGTGGAATGAATGGTACCATGCTAATGACCAGCAAGGATCCTTTCAAATACCAGGGATTCAGTTATGTTGTAAAACAGGGTGTAAACCATACCGACAAGAAACAAAGATCTACGGCTCCTTATTATGATTGGTCCGCTCGTTGGGCTAAAGTAATAAATGAAAAGTTAGCTTTTAAAATTTCTGCTCAATTTAGTTCTGCTCAGGATTGGCAAGCAAATGATGAGTCGAACTATAACAGAAGTTTATTCAAGTCAATTCCAGGTAACCGTTCAACAACAGATTATGATGGTGTGAATGTATATGGAGACGATATTAAGGCATCCATGGGAACTGTTTTTAATGCCATGGTAGCTGCCGGTGTAATGAATCCTGCTGCAAGACCATTATTAGCTAACCCTGGACAAGAAGTAAGCAGAACCGGTTATAGCGAAAGAGATTTAGCTAACTATGATGCCAATACCTTTAAAGTAAATGGTGGTTTATTTTATAAGATCAAACCAAATTTAGAAGCCTCATTAATTGGTTATTGGGGAACTGGAAATACAGTTTATACAGGTGCTGACCGTTATTCTTTACGTGGTGTAAAAATGGGTCAATACAAAGCTGAATTGAAGTCAACAAATTGGTTTGTACGTGCTTATACTACACAGGAAAATGCAGGAGATGCGTTTGCTGTGAATATAATGGCTTCTTTAATTAATGAATCATGGTCTGGAAGTGCTGCCAGATGGTTTCCTACTTATGTTGGAAATTATGTTGGAGCTAGAAGTGCTGGATTACCTGATGCAGCTGCTCACGTAGCAGCAAGAAATGCTGCTGATGTTGGTAGATTAATTCCTGGAACTGATGCATTCAAAACTGCTTTTAACAGGATTTCAGGTTTGCCAATTCCACAGGGTGCAAGATTTCTGGATAAATCGGATTTATATGCTGCCGAAGGGCAATATAATTTAACAAGCTTGGTAAAGGTTGTTGATGTTTTAGTCGGTGTTAATGTTCGTCAATATGACTTAAACTCTGAAGGAACTTTATTTGCCGACAAAGCTGGTCGTATTAAAATCAACGAGACTGGTGGTTATATGCAATTGCAGAAAAAATTCCTGAAGGACAAATTGAAATTAACAGCTTCGGGCAGATATGATAAGAACTCAAATTTTGAAGGCAAGTTCACGCCAAGAGTATCTGCTATGTACACTTTTGTAAAAGACAATAACCTGCGGGTTTCTTATCAAACCGGTTATCGTTTTCCTTCTACACAAAACCAATACATCGATTTGTTGGTTCCTAGTGCCCGTTTAATCGGTGGTTTACCAGAGTTTAGAACTACTTACAATTTTGCCAACAATCCAGTTTATACTTTAAACAGTGTATTGGCATTTGGTGCCCGTGTACAAACTTTAGCTCCAACTGTTGGTGTTGCTGCAGCAATCGGTCAAGCGGCTCCATTATTGGTAAAAGGTGAATTTCCAGAATTTAAGCCGGAAAGTGTAAAATCAACTGAAATTGGTTATCGGGGTATCATTGCTAAAAAATTAATGGTTGATGCATACTGGTATCAGTCAACTTATTCAAACTTTATCGGAACAAGAAATTTTGTTCAGTCTAGACCACTATCTGGTCCTACAAATATTGCTGCTTTATTATCCGGTTCTACCCGTCAGGTTTATTCTACTGTAATCAATGTACCCGGAAATCCGCAGGCTGAAGGATTTGGAATTGGAATAGATTACAATGTGCATAAAGGATATGTAATAAAAGCAAATTATGCAACAGATACTTTAAAAAGTGTGCCGTCTGATTTTGAATCATTTTTTAATACTCCAAAACATCGTATCAATTTTGGTATCAGCAATGCCAATGCTTACAAAGGTTTTGGATTTAATTTAATGTACCGCAGACAAAGCTCTTTCTACTATCAGGCAACATTTGGTGGTGGTCAGATTCCTGCATATGAAACGGTTGATTTAATGTTTAGCTATCGATTACCTAATTCTAAAAATATGATTAAGGTAGGTGGTTCAAATATTACGAATAAATACTTCCGTTCTGCATTTGGTAACCCTTCTATTGGTGGTATGTACTATGTTAGTTATGGTTTCAATGTATTTTAATAGTTATTGAAATTAATAGAATGAATGGCCTCCATGTTTTGGAGGCCATTTTTTTTTAATGTCAATATCTAACCATACCAATTAAAACTATTTAGTATAGTCTTGTTTCTTAAAACCTATCCGTAGAATCGTCAAAATATTGAATATGTCATAAGTAAACAGATTTACAACAAGCACTAAAAAACCGCCTCATACAAGATGAGACGGCAGTTTTTAAAGGATATTAATTTGTTTTATCCGAATAAACCAGCTTTTTTCAAGGTCTTTACAGCAGATCCAATTTTAAATCCATTGTGATAAACTTCGATTTTATAATCGCCAGTTTTAAATTCAGCAAAACGTAAAGGCAGTTCAACTTGTTTTTTGGTCCCTTTATCGTATTGAATGGCCAGTTTCGAAGTGAATTCTTTTGATCCATCTTCCCGGGTGTTTAAAGTTCCAGAACCTAATGTTTGATCAACAATTGTTTTTCCTTCGGGTGAAGTAACCATAATGTATAAATCAGCAGGACCAGAATTGGAGATTCTGTTTTGAATATCAAATGTTACCACTAATTTGTCAACTCTTTTGGCAGTAGTAGTTTCTTTTTCCTTACCACTTTTTCTTTCATTAAATGGTGTTATCTGAATATTGGATGCAGTAAAAGTAGATCCAACATCAACGGTTTTTTCGAGATTTTGTTTAACTACATTCGATGCTTGTAAATTCTCTTCAAGGCTTTGTTTCTCTGTTGATAATTGTTGATTAGATGCATTCAATTGTTGATTTTCTCCAGATAGACGGGCAACTTCATTTTCTAATCCATTTAATTTCTCGTTTAAAGAAGCAATTAATCGACGGGCTTTAGTCAATTCAGCATCAGAAGCATTTTTCTTATTTAAGATCGTTCTGATTTCCGTTCTAATTTTTGAAATCTCACTGTTTCTTTCCACCAGTTGCCCTTGTATTTCATTATTGTTACTGGTAATGGAGTCTAGTCTGTCTAAAGTGCTGCTATAAAGAACCTGCACCGAATCTCGCTGCGACATAAAGGCAACTCCTTGAGATAGAGATTGTTTTAACTCACCTTCTGCTTTATTATTGCTGTAAAGCAAATAAGCCCATGTGCCCAATAAGGCAATAGCCAATAAGCCAATATAGATATTCTTGTTGTTATCATCTCCTTTTGGTTGATTATGTGGGGAGGCTGATGGATAGTTCGAAGTACTCATTTTTTAAAATTTGATTAATAATTAAGATTTATTGAAAATCAATATGTATAACTTGATAAAGTTGATAAATCATTTTGATTTCGATACATAATACTCTATAATCATGCCAAAAACAATATTTTTCTATCTCATATTGATTTAATTTCATTTTTTTGGCAGAATTTGATCTTTATCTTAGCAAACTATGGCCATAGAAAAAATAATTGCAGACTGGAATAAGAAACAATTTCAACC
This sequence comes from Chitinophagaceae bacterium, assembly GCA_043779285.1. Taxonomy (GTDB): domain Bacteria; phylum Bacteroidota; class Bacteroidia; order Chitinophagales; family Chitinophagaceae; genus MGR-bin208. Next base: position 6,408 of record JAYWEL010000264.1, read on the forward strand.
CATTTACTGGCTCGAAGGGGAGGAAGATTTTTTTATAGATAAAGTTGTACACTACGCTGAAAATCATATACTAAATTCGAATGAAGCTGAATTTAATTTGAGTGTTTTTTATGGAAAAGATGCAGCTTGGGTCGATGTAGTAAATGCATGCAGGCGATACCCGATGTTTGCAGAACGACAAGTTGTACTTTTAAAAGAAGCGCAGCAAATGAGAGATATTGAAAAGTTGGAGACTTATTTCGAAAACCCACTTAAGTCAACCATTTTTGTTGTTTCATATAAAGATAAAAAACTGGATGGCCGTACCAAGTTTGCAAAGCTGGTAAAAGATAAAGCAGTATTAATAACAACTAAAAAGCTGTACGAAAATCAGCTTGCAGATTGGACCCAGCAACTGGTTCAAACAAGGGGGTTAACTATATCTCAAAAGGCACTTTCTTTAATCGTTGATCATATTGGCAATGATCTAAGCAGGATAAATAATGAAATTGAAAAACTCTCTATCAATCTGGGTGAAAGAAAAAACATTTCAGATGATGATGTAGAGAAATATATAGGTGTCAGCAAGGAATTCAACGTATTTGAATTGCAATCCGCCTTGGCTAAAAAAGATCTGTCCAAAGCAATTCGCATCATCAGTTATTTTGAAGCAAACCCTAAAGCAGCTCCTTTGCAATTGATGTTACCAACCTTTTATTCATTCTTCAGCAAAGTATATATGATTCATGGGTTACAATCAAAAGATGAAAAATCGGTTGCTGCAGCTTTAAACATCAAAGATTTTCAAAGTAAAGAGCTTTTACTTACTGCTAGAATTTATACTTATTCAAACGTTGAAAATGTGTTGTTGCTTCTTCACCAGTATAATTTAAAAAGTGTAGGAATTAATAGTACCGGCATTGAAACAGCTTCCTTATTGAAAGAGTTAGTTGTAAAAATGATGGCATAAAGCTGAATTCCAAATTACAGAAAAGGGTTGCCAATCTTTAAAGTATCTTAAGGCTATTAATTTTATCCTGATCAATCTGTTTGATGAGCTCTTCTAGGTTGTCAAACTTTATTTCAGGTCTCAAATATTTTTTTACAAAAACTTTCAAAGTCTGGTCATAAATCATTTTATTAAAGTCCATGATAAATACTTCCACAACTCTTTGCTTACCATCAACTGTTGGTCTGAAACCAATGCTCATCATGCCTTTTCGTTTAAAGTCTTCGTCTTGTAATTGACAATAAACAGCATAAATACCATCACCTGGAATCAATTTTTCTTCATCTAGTATTTTTAGATTTGCTGTAGGATAACCAAGCTTCCTTCCCAATTTATTGCCATGAATAACGGCTCCTTCAAAAAAGAAATCATATCCTAATAAACTATTGGCAACATCAATTTGTGAGTGTAAAATAGCCTCTCGTATTTTTGTTGAACTAATGGCAACGTCATTTAAAATATGTTCCGGAATTTCTTTTAATTTATATCCGTATTCTGGTGCCTTTGCTTCCAGTAATAAATAGTTTCCTGTACGATCCCTGCCAAAGTGATGGTCGTATCCGATAATTATGGTGTGGGGTTTAAATTTATCAAACAGGAAATATTGTATATATTCCTCGGCAGTTTGATTTGCAAAACCATCGGTGAATGGAACAACAACCAAGTGATCAATTCCTTCTTTGGTGAGTAGTTCAATTTTCTCTCGCAAAGAATTAATCAAACGAATACCGAGAATAGCTGAACTCACCACTTTTTTTGGATGTGGATGAAAAGTGATGATGACTGACTCTCCGCCAATTTTTTCAGACTCTTCATTCAGATTTTGAATAATCTGACGATGGCCCTGATGTACTCCATCAAATGTACCGATTGTAATAACAGCCTTATTAAAACGGGGTAATTGATCTATATTAAAATGTACCTGCATAAAGTATTGCAAAAATAATGGTTAATTGAAAATTGTAGAATGAATTTCGAACATTTAGCTTTGCCAAATAATGGAAAGTAATAGCTTATACGAAAAAAGAGGTGTTTCGGCACAAAAAGAAGAAGTTCATGAAGCTACTAAACACCTCGATCAGGGTCTTTATCCTAAATCATTCTGTAAAGTGTATCCCGATTTTTTGTGTAAAGATGATGACTGGGTAAATGTAATGCATGCTGACGGTGCTGGAACAAAAAGCATATTGGCATACCTCTACTGGAAAGAAACAGGTGATATAAGCGTTTGGGAAGGGATTGCACAGGATGCTATTGTTATGAACCTGGATGATATGCTTTGTGTTGGAATTCATGACCAACTATTATTTTCGTCAACGATAGATCGGAATAAAAAATTGATACCGGGAGAAGTATTGTCTGCAATCATAAATGGAAGTCAGCATTTTTTTGAAACGATGAAAACATTTGGCGTAAACATTGATTTCATGGGTGGTGAAACGGCCGATGTTGGTGATGTGGTTAGAACTATTGCGGTAAACGGAACTATGACGTCTCGATGGCCAAAAAATAAACTGATTACCAATGAAAAAATAAAGGCAGGCCAAGTAATTGTCGGATTGGCTGGTTTTGGCAAAGCAAATTATGAAACAGAATATAATAGCGGACTTGCAAGCAATGGCTTAACAAGTGCACGACATGATGTATTAAACAAAACCTATGCAAGCCGGTTCACCGAATCTTTTGATAATGCATTAAGCCATGATGTTGTCTATATTGGTTCTTACCTTATGACCGATGAAATAGATGTGCAAGATGAAAAAATACCCATTGGTAAATTATTGCTTAGTCCTACAAGAACATTTGCTCCAGTAATGAAAGAAATTTTTGAAAACCATTTTGATACCATAAATGGTTTGATTCATTGCAGCGGTGGAGGACAGACGAAATGTTTAAAATATATTCCTGAAAATGTTCGTATTATAAAAGACAATTTGTTTAAACCTCCGGTAATCTTTCAAATCATTCAACAAGAAAGCAAAGCGGATGACAGAGAAATGTTTGAAGTATTTAACATGGGAACCAGGTTGGAGATATATACCAATGATAAGGATGCAGAAAAATTTATCCGCATTGCTAATAGCTATGGAGTAGATGCACAAATCATTGGAAGGGTAGAAGAAGCAGATAAAAAAGAATTAGTAATTAAGATCGAAAACAAGGAACTCGTCTATAATTAAAGGATAGTAATTTGATTTAGTCATATTGTTAAAAGGTTACTTGAGCAATGATTTTTTAAAAATTATCTCCTGAGTTTCCTTTATTTTGCAACAAACCAATTTTAAGTATGTCAGAAGCTATCATAGAAATAAAAAATGCCAATATATATCAGGGCGACAGCTTGATACTAAAAGACGTAAACCTGACCGTTAATAAAGGAGAATTTGTTTACCTGGTTGGCAAAACCGGTACAGGTAAATCCAGTTTATTAAAAACCTTATATGGCGAATTGACTCTTACTGAAGGAGAGGCAACCGTTGTTGATTATAATCTGAGAGAACTAACTTGGAAAAAAGTTCCATTTCTACGCAGAAACCTGGGAGTGGTATTTCAGGATTTTCAATTACTTACCGACCGGAATGTAAATGAGAATTTAAAATTTGTTTTAAAAGCAATTGGTTGGAGAGATGAAAAATTAATTACTGAAAAAATACAGGATGTATTGGATAAAGTTGGGTTAAAATCAAAAGGTTTCAAGATGCCTTTTGAATTGAGTGGAGGCGAACAGCAACGGGTGGATGTGGCAAGAGCTTTATTAAATTCACCTAAATTGATTCTGGCTGATGAACCAACCGGAAATCTGGATCCGGAAACTTCTGACGAAATCATGCAATTGCTTTTCCATATCTGCAGAGATTATGGTGCAACAATTGTTATGGCTACGCATGATTATATGGTTATTGAAAAATTCCCTGCACGAATGGTCAAAACAGAAAGCGGAAAAGTTTTTGATATAACATCTATAAGTACTGTATAAGTTTTTCCGCATGTAGCTTATTGTCATAATGCTGTTTAAGCACTAATCTTCTTGTTTCAATTTCATCGGCTGTTAATTCTTTGCCGAATAATTTATAGACGACTTCGTTCATTTCAGATTCATCATTAATTATAGTACATAAATCAGAAAGTCCGGTTCCAGCAATCATCATCTCATTTACAATACAATGTCTACCTTGGAATAAAGCATGCAATAATTTCAATTTTATCCCTGTTTCTGTAAAGGAAGGAAGAATATTAATTTGTGCATTTTTTATTAACGCTTCTAATTCATGCAAAGCAGGGTTTTTAACCAATTTTATATGGCCATATTTTTTCAGTTTTTGATGAATATGATTAGAAGGATCATTCCCTGCAATAATCAATGTGGCACTTAGTTTGGAAAATATATTTATTAAATAATTTGCAGCAATTTCATTTTCTGAAACAGCCAGGTTGCCGTGATATAAACAATATTCACCCAAACCTTCTTTGCAATTTACTTCTGGCCATGCAACAAATGGAGGTAAATGAAAACTTTTTTTAAGATTCAATTCCGATTTAAAATAGTTCGTTTCTTTTTCAGAAATACAGGCATACAAAATGTCGGGAAGTAGTGTTCGCTGATATTTTTCTAGCTGATATTTTTCAAAAGCAAAGTAAATCTTCTTAAAAATGTTTGATTCAGCTTTGAATAAATTTGTATAATACGCTTCTTCATTATTATGAACACGAACTATTATTTTTCTTTTTTCCTTATTCACAAAGGGAATTAATCCACCGCAATGCAATCCTTCTAAAATGATCGGATAATTATCCTTATTCAGGTTTTCTATCAATCGCATATTGATACGGGATGAAATAATATAGGGCTGTCGTAAAGACAATCCTTTCCATCCGGTGATTCTTTCATACACATGCACTGTCTCACAATTTTTTTTTAATTCTGTTATATCTTTTCTTTCATGATAATCGAAGTAATGCAGATGAATTTTTATTTGCAATTCAGCCAAAACCTTTATTTTATAAAACATATCAATTGCACCACCATAATTGGGCGGGTAAGGATTGTCTAAACAAACGATATGAATATGTTGAATCAAGTATTTGGAAATATATTTTTATAAAAATCAATTAATTTCTTCTCTTCCTTTTCCCAATTGAATTCCTCCCGTGCCAGTAGGCAATTATTTCTAAGTTGGTTGTATTTCATTTTATCGTCTATCAAATTATTAATTGCTTCAGCAATTTTTTTCGGATCTAGTTCATCTACTAAAAAAGCCACTTCGTATTGCTCATTTATTTTCCGGTATTCAGGAAAATTCATCGATACCTGCGGCAATCCGGCATTCAAATAATCGAAAAATTTATTTTGCAAACTCAGGTATTGATTCAATCCTGTATTTTCTAAAATGGATATTCCGATGAATGCTTTGTTTGTATAATACTTAAGTTCATTTGGTTTCAACATGCCTTTCAGAATAATTTTTTCGGCTAATTTATTTTTATGAATCAATATTTTTAATTGACTCATAAAATTTCCATCACCGCAGATAATCAATTTACGGTCAACCATTTTCATAGCTGGTACCAGAAACTCCAGTCCCCGGCTTTCATTAACTGCACCCTGATATAAAATAAAATCTTCTCTTTCCGGTACTTCAACTTCCGAATTTTTTACCGGCAAATTTCTGATTGTTTTAAATTTGACTGCATACCGCTGATGAAACACTTCCGCAATGCTTTCACAAACTGTATATCCAAAACTGAATTTGGGAACTGAAAACTTCTCAATTCCCATCCAAAAATGTTTAATAACGGGTCTGGTTACTACTTCCTTCATCTCCGTAAATAACTCGTGGGCATCATAAATTCGTGGAATATTTTTAAGTTCAGAAATTATATAACAGGGGAGGATTGTATCCAAATCGATTGCACAAATAGCATCTGGTTTTTTAAAAAACAAAAACAAAAACAATCGGATATTGTATTCAATATAAAACAATTTTCCTGTGGAGAAAAAACAGGTTAAACGATATTGAGTATATATTTCCTTGGCCAAAGGCAAAGAATTTGGAAGCTTGCGTCCTATTAATGAAACTGAAAAACCATTCATACCCAAACTGGTACAAATACGTTTCATTCGCTGATCGTAACTAAGGTCGTTGCTTACAGTAAAGAATAGATGTATCAAATCGTTTTTATTTCAGACTTGTTTCAAATATACATTCATAATACAATATTGGTTTGGGTTAATATTATGAATATGCCTAGTGACTAGTCCTAAAAAAAACCCTGATCGTTCAAGGGCTTTGATAATTAATTTATTCCATTAGAAGTTCTGCCCATCCTGCATCGAATTCATGTTTTCCCTTTCTCCACGCATGTTTTTGCGTTTGAATAAATTGGCATCAAATTTACCAAAGCGGTAATTAAAATTAACCCGGACTAATTGCGGATCTCTTCTGCGATCAACATCTTGAACAAAGAAAGGAGATGAAGAGTGTACACTTGAAATCTTGGTTCTGAAAATATCATTCATATTAATAGAAATCGAGGCCTTTTTCTCTTTCAAAAATTCATACCGCACGGCTAAATCTAGCCCATAATTTGGACGTATAAAACCTTGTGCAGTAGTAGCACCACCACCGCCACCCCAGCCACGTCCACCACCACCACCACCGCCGCTTCCACTACCGCCTGGAGGCAAAACAGTTTTACTTTGGTATTCGGCAGCAAGTTGAATAGTAATATTTTTAGGTAATTTAAAATTACTGTTTACTTTAGAAAACCAACTTACAAACTGGTCTATTTGTGCTTGAGTAGGGTCTGTAATATCAATTTTTGATGTAAACAAGTTAAAGTTTGAAGTTAGTTCCCACCACTTGGTTATTTTGTTTTTTGAAATCAATTCGATTCCACCCACATAACTTGAATTGGCATTAATAAACCCATTGATTAAAACTGGCTTATTAACAGTAGGATGCAATTCATTAAATTGAAACCTGGTAATCATGTTATCGGTATGTTTGAAATAGATGGAAGCTAATAGATTGTCTTTATTTTTAAATACTTTGGCATATGACATCTCTAATGAGTTGGTAAACTCGGGTAAAAGATTTGGGTTTCCACGGCTCAGGTTAAGCGAATCTGAAAAATCAGTAAACGGAATCAATTGCCAGAAATTCGGACGATTAATTCTTCTTGAATAATTTAACTGCAAGTCCTGATCTTTTTTCAATTTCTGACTCAGGAACAAACTCGGAAATAAACTGATTGGATAACTAATGGTAAACGATTCATTTTTATCTGGCAGGTTACCTTTGTACTCCGAACTTTCAGCTCTTAAACCCACTTGGTAACTAAAGTTTTTATTTTTTTTTGAAAAAGTAGTATAGGCCGCAAAAATATTCTCGGTACTGTTGAAATTCAATGATAAAGCGGGTAGATAAATTAATTGACCATTGGGCTGAATAACTGACAAGTCGTTGATATTATCTGAATTTGAAATGGCAGCTCGTAGCCCCATTTCTATTTTGGTTTTTTCATTCATGGGATTTACAAAATCGGTTTGTATAACTAAACTTTTCGCTGAGCCATTTCCTACTTGTTGCTGGTCATAATCATTCGTTTTTAAATTTAAGGAATTGAAAAAATCTGTTCTTACCACATTAGCGTTTTCATTTTTCCGCTGATTAAAAGTTAAATCGGATGTGATTTCTCTTCCAGCTTTTGGGAAATTATGTTTGAAACTCATCTGTGTCCCAAGGTTTCGGAAGTTCATATTGGATTCTGACAAGCGGTTAATATAAGAAGACCTCTTTGTGCTGAAAAGAGAGTCAATGACAATACCACTATTTGTAGTAGGTTCAAATTTGCCTTTAAAGAATGATCCATTAATTGTAAATGTGTTTCTGTTGTCGATAAAATAATCCAAACCGCCACGCAAAAAACCCATAAAACCTTCTGAAATGTTCTTGTCATATTGATGCAAGAAAGTATTCGGGGTTCCAATTAAAGTCAATCTATCGGTAGCACCCGTGCTAATAGACTTGCGTTGATTAAACATGGTATTAGCAAATACATTTATTTTATTCTGCCGCATATTGATATCTCCACCAAATCCAAATCTGCCACGTGAATCAACATTAGTTCTTACGCTTCCATTGTAACCTACTTTTTTGTTTTTCTTTAATACAATGTTCAAAATGCCTGCTGTTCCACCAGATGCATCAAATTTTGCAGAAGGATTGGTAATTATTTCTACACTTTCGATAGCATCTGCAGGAATCTGATCAATGCTCAACGTAGTAGGTCGTCCACCTACAAAAATCTGCGGTGCATTATTTCTAAGTGTAACGTTACCATCAATATCAACATTCAAGGAAGGTATGTTTCTCATTACATCAACACCGGTACCACCTGCCGAAACTATATTTTTATCTACGTTAAAAATCTTACGATCAATATCTAATTGAAATAGTGGTTTGGATGAGGTAATTGTTACTTCGCCTAAAACTTTTTCATCCATTTGAAGTTTAATATTTCCCAGGTCTTTATCAATCATGTTCAACATAGTGCTCATGTCTGTACCGGGTCTTCCGCCTGCAGCCATTGCAGCCATATTGATAAACGAAACCGGCATTTCAAATGGCTTGAATCCTATAGCAGATACTTTCAACTTATACTGACCCATAACAGGAACGTTAAGTAACGAAAAATCACCATTGCTGGAAGTCAACATACCGTTAATAGATACATCTTTTCTTTTTTTACTAACCGAATCAAATTTGTTCTGAAATAATTGTACAGAAGCTGCACCAATAGACTTTCCGGTAATAGAATCCTGGATTTTACCATAAAAACGGCCGGTTTGAGAAGCCGCACTGTTTCCGCCCATTTGCATTGGATTTTGTGCTGAAAGATGCATCGTTAAAAGGAAAAAGCTAACGATGCTTAATAAAATCTTCATATTCTTGGTTTAATGTGTTTCGCAAAATTCCGAATATTCGGCCACAGTGAATATTCAAAGTTGATAAGTGGTATAAAGAATGTTATAAGAGGATATAGTTGCTGATGTTAACTTTAATTAACATTAAGAACTAAGCAGAACCGTAAATAAAACTTGTAATATGCCAATTAAAAATCCAAGTATGGCACCAATAATTTCAACAAACTGAAATTCTTTCGTCATAATCTGATTTAATATTTGTTCTAATTTATCAGATGAAAATGCAGAAACCCGTTCAACAACTATTTTTTCCAGATCCAATTCTTCTTTTAAGTTCTTCATATAAGTTCCCATCAACTGCGGGAAGAGTATTTCCAATTCCTGCATAAAAATATCTTTTAAAGAATCGATAGTCTTATCTCCAATAAACATACTGATAAAGGGCATTTCCTGACTCAGCTTAACCTTTAGAAAATCATTAATATGGTTTTCTACCATCGGTAAAATCTTTTTAAGATTTTCTGGTTTAATGATAAGGCTCTCAATATCCTTAAACGACAAAAGCTCCTCGCTAACAAGTTTTCCCAGTTTTTCGGCAAATTGTTTTTGCCTTTTGGGAAAAATTCCTTGCACTGTAATACCCAAAATGATTTTTGGGACCCTTGGGTGAAACA
>JAYWEL010000265.1:0-2852 GCA_043779285.1 Chitinophagaceae bacterium
GTAACTAGGCAATTCCAATACGAAAAAAGTCAAAGCCGCATTGGTGCAACACTTTGGGAAAAACCAAATTTATATATCGAAAATTCTCCTTTATTTAAATTAGATAAGGTAACCACACCAATGGTGATGATGGCCAACGATGCAGATGGAGCCGTGCCATGGTACCAGGGTATTGAAATGTTTACCGCATTACGCCGCTTAGGAAAAAAAGTATGGATGTTTAATTATAACGGTCAGGGCCATGGGTTGACTCAGCGTCAGGATATGCGGGATTATCAGATTCGTATGCAACAATTTTTCGATTATATGCTTAAAGGCGACAAACCTTCTAAATGGATAACTGAAGGTGTGCCAGCAGTGAAAAAAGGAAAAGAGTGGGGATTGGAAATTGTCGATTAATTCAATCCACAAATCAAATGAATAAATCGGGGGCAACGGGTGCATTTAAAATAGTCAATGCCCGCAATAGCATAGCCATGCAACAATTATATATAAACTGGATAATAGTGACAGAAAATCAATGAAGTGTATGTTGGCTTTTTTGCAGCCACATTGCGTAGCTAATTTTAAATGCACTCAAGGAGAAGAAAGGTAAAAAGAAAAAACTGAATAGCTCCGAAGGAGCAGCCTGTTTATAGAAATAAGCATAACCATATTTACAAAGGCTCCGTAGGAGCCTCCTCATAAATATGCATACCTATTTTTTTAATGCCTGTTTTCAGGAAGCTCCTGCGGAGCCACGGAAATTCGCAGGAATTTGCAGCTATAAACAGGCTGCTCCTTCGGAGCGAAAGTTATAAGCCTTGGGCTATCGCAGAAAGCCTTTTATAAATATTCTAAAAATCAAATGAATAAATCGGGGCAAGAGTTGTTGTTCCCGATTTGTATTTTTGATGGCTCAATAAAAAATCAATACATGAAATATATTTTCTTTTTTCTATTTATCTCATGGGTCTTTACTTCCTGCAGTACCACTTATTATATTGTCCGACATGCAGAGAAAGAAGTGCCTGCAACATCCCCGACCATGTCAACAACGGGAGATGTTCAATTATCTGCTGAAGGAAAAGTAAGAGCCATTGAACTGAGAGAAACATTGAAGGATAAAAAAATACGAACAATATTTTCTACCAATACAATCCGCACTATCTCCACGGCAAAACCATTGAGTGATTTGCGGGGTATTAATATTGAATTATATAACCATCGGGATACATTGGTTCAATTCATTGCCCGATTGAATAAGATTAAAAAAGGAAATGTCTTAATTGTCGGGCATTCCAATACCGTAGATGATGTGGTAAACAAACTTTGCAGAGCCGTACAGATTCCAAAAGATTTACAGGAAACGCAATACGATAATCTATATGTCGTAAAAAAGAAAGGGAATAAATATTTTTTCGAGAATAAAAAATATGGAACGCCAACCAATTAATTTTTTAGCAAACGTTCCATTTTATATCATTTAGAAATCCCTTTCCGGATCGAAATTTTCTAATTCATTTGCTACTGCTGTAAGGAAGGTGGCACCTAAGCTACCATCTACAATCCGATGATCGTATGACAAGGATAAATACATCATATGCCTGATTGCAATGCTGTCACCGTGTGGTGTTTCAACTACTACCGGACGTTTTTTAATGGCTCCAACTGCCAGTATAGCTACCTGTGGCTGATTAATGATTGGTGTACCCATCAGGCTTCCAAAGCTGCCAACATTTGTCATGGTAAATGTTCCACCCTGCGTATCATCGGCTTTCAGTTTATTGTTGCGGGCATTATCAGCCAGGCTATTCACTTGTTTGGATAAACCAACGAGATTAAACTGATCTGCATTTTTTATTACTGGAACAATTAAATTTCCTGAAGGTAATGCCGTAGCCATGCCAATATTGATATCCTTTTTAATGATGATGGTATTGCCCTCCAAAGAACTATTAATTAAAGGAAATTTTTTAATACATTTTACAATTGCTTCAATAAACAATGGCGTAAAAGTGATCTTAGTATTCTCTCTCTTCTGAAAATCATTTTTTACTTTATTGCGCCACAAAACCATATTTGTAACATCTGCTTCTGTAAAACTGGTTACATGCGGACTGGTTTGTTTGCTTCGCACCATATGGTCAGCAATTAGCCGGCGCATACGATCCATTTCTATGAGTTCTACATTACCGGAATATTGAGTAACTGGTTGTTGTGGTTCAGTTTTTGAAATCTGATTTGAAACCGGTTCCTGAGAAATTGGTTTTGTTTGTGGTTGAACAAACCTGCCAGATTTTTTATCGGCAACATACTGTAAAATATCTTTTTTGGTTACCCGGTCTTCATTTCCTGTTCCAGCAATTGCTTCTAGTTCAGCCAAACTAACACCTTCATTTGCTACAATATTCAAAACCAATGGGGAATAAAAACGATTGGTATTTGTATTCACCTTATTGAAATTGGATGAAACAACAGATGCTTCAGTCTCTTCGGTGATTTCTGTATTATTAGTAGTGACGGGAGTTGCAGTAGCAGGTTTAGCTGCGGCCTGTACTACTTCATTTGCAGAAGTTTTTATACGGGCAATGACTGCTCCAACCGGCACTACGTCATCCACATTAAATAAAAGTTCTTCAACAACTCCATCCGTGGTAGATGGAACTTCACTATCTACTTTGTCGGTTGCAATTTCCAACAATGTTTCATCCATATTTATGGTATCACCAGGATTCTTTAACCATTTCAAAATGATTGCTTCCGTTATACTTTCGCCCAACTTAGGCATTACCAGATCAACAATAGCCATATGAATAATTGAAATATTTTGAGATTATTTGTTTCTGATCAGGTCGTTTTATTTGCAGGCA
>JAYWEL010000266.1:0-2851 GCA_043779285.1 Chitinophagaceae bacterium
AAGTTCCTCTCTTGGCATTGTTAATTACCTGGATATTTATAATACAGGCAGCTATAACGCAATTTCAAGAACTAAGTATGGCAAAACATTCGGAGAAATTTTGGTTGAATCTATCAATCAGACTTATAACCTTACTACCCAGAATGATTTTTATGCGAGGATGCAATGTGAGCAAACTATTTTGCACGGCGACCCGGCCTTAAAAATGAATGGTTTCCCGAAGCCTGATTATGTTATCGAAGAGCAATTAGTTAAGATTTCTCCCTCTTTTATCTCCATTGCAGAAACCGACTTTAAAGTGAATGCTGCCTTTATGAATATAGGCAAGGCAATTGATAGAAATATTGTCGTGGAAGTTAAAAGAACTTATCCTGATCTTTCTACAGTAGTAATAAGACGGGACACTATTCCGGGTATCCGTTATATGGATTCACTGTTCTACACCATACCCATTATTGCTACGAGGGATAAAGGGCTGAATAAAATAACAATAACAGTTGATGCAGATAATGCTGTAGATGAGTTGTACGAAACAAATAATACAATTACCAAAGATGTTTTCATTTTTGAAGATGAAGCCAGACCGGTTTATCCCTATAATTATGCCATTATCAATAAGCAGAACATTAAACTGACTGCCTCAACAGCCAATCCATTCAGTACAATACGTCAGTATAATATGGAAATGGATACCACCGATTTATTCAACTCTCCTTTTAAAATAACAAGAACAGTAAATTCTACCGGAGGGGTGCTTGAATTTTCACCTGGCGTTACATTTACTGACAGTACCGTTTATTATTGGAGAGTTTCTCCGGCACCTGCTTCGGGTACACCCGTCTGGAATTATGCTTCTTTTATATACCTCGCCAATTATGACCTGGGATTTAATCAGTCTCATTATTTCCAGCATTTAAAATCCTCCACGAATAATATAAATCTTATTGCCAACAGAAAATGGGTGTATGATTCTGTTTTTCAGAACCTGTTTGTTCGAAATACAATTTTCCCTGAAGGAGGAACCCAGCAGGCAGAATTCACAATTGCCGTAAACGGCAGTGCTTATATCGGAGGTGGATGTAATTACAATGCTATTATATTTAATGTCTTTGACCCGAACACTTTGAAGCCATGGAAAAATATTTTTACCGGATCCGGAGGTCTTTATGAAAGTCTTCCACAGACCTGTGGCCCGAGAAGAGATTATAATTTTGAGTATTCTTATTTTGATACATCTGGCCGCAGAAAAATGATGAATTTCCTTAATAATGTTGTGCCTGACGGTTATTTTATTGTCGCCAGGGGAAATATTCCTTCTTCAACTCCATCTCCGCCTGCATACCCGAATGTTTGGAAAAATGATACTGTATATTATGGCCCGGGCAATTCTTTATATCATGTTTTGAAAAACCAGGGATTTGCAACGTTAGATAGTTTCAACAGGCCCCGTACATGGATATTTCTTTATAAAAAGAATGGTCAGGCAATTTATCCGTCTTTATATACCATGGGCCAGACTATATTTGATAAATTGACACTTGATGCCAATATTAAAACTTCGGATACGTCCGGTTATATACAATCTCCTCTCTTTGGTATTGCAAAAGCATGGAAAATGCTCAAGTGGCGGGGTACCACAATGCCTGATATTCTGCCAGTAGATACAGTTACCCTTAGTATAATAGGAGTAAATATGCAGGGTCAGGAAACTGTACTTATCAGCGGTCTTAATTTATTGCAACAGGATTATGATTTATCCTCTATTGACCCGGTTGCTTATCCCTATCTCCGGCTGCGGTTACAGTCAAAAGATGTAGGGAATTTAACCCCGTATCAATTATCTTATTGGCGGTTGACCTATGATCCGGTTCCCGAAGGTGCTATTGCCCCGAATATTTATTTAAAAGCAAAAGACACCCTGGAAGTGGGTGAACCGTTTGATTTTAAAGTAGCGTTTAAAAACATAAGCGAAGTTCCGTTTGACAGCCTGAAAGTGAAGATGGTAATAACCGATAAGAATAATGTACCGTATATAATACCCATACCCCGGAAGAGACCAATACCTGCTGGTGGAAATGTAAATGATACATTACAATTGGGTGCATTGATTAATTCCGAAAGTTTCATTGGTGTTAACACGATGTATATTGAGGCAAATCCTGATAATGACCAGGCCGAGCAATTTCATTTTAATAATTTTGCTTATAGGAATTTCTATGTAAAACCCGATAGTTTGAATCCTTTACTGGATGTAACTTTTGACGGGGTACATATTTTGAACAGGGATATCGTTTCTTCCAAACCCGACATTATTGTAAAGCTTAAAGATGAAGCCAGGTGGAGGATCCTTGATGATACTTCACTGCTTATCTTACATGTACGTTACCCTAACGGCAACCTCCGGCGGTTCTATTTTAATAATGATACACTCCGGTTTACTGCTGCCGGGCAAGCACCTAATCCGGATAATACGGCTACTATAAATTTCAAGCCTTATTTTACGGTGGATGGTGAATATGAAATGATTATTGCCGGGAAAGATAAAAGTGGTAACAAAGCCGGTAATCTCGAATACAGGGTAGTATTTGAAGTGATTAATAAACCGATGATTTCAAATATGCTGAATTACCCGAATCCTTTCACTACTTCCACTGCTTTCGTCTTTACAGTTACCGGAAGTGAAGTGCCGCAGAATATCAAAATTGAGATTATGACTATTACGGGTAAAATTGTCAGGGAGATTACGAAAGATGAGCTTGGACCGATACACATTGGTCGTAACATTACTGAGTTTAAATGGAATGGAACTGATCAGTACGGCCAAAAACTGGCTAATGGAATTTACCTGTAC
>JAYWEL010000267.1:0-6723 GCA_043779285.1 Chitinophagaceae bacterium
AAGCCAGCTTCTGACCACCTGCATAATTCGGGCTGCTTGCATTATCTGCTCCAGAACAAAAATCGGAAACCTTAAAAGAATAACCCGGCATCGAATTGGTGAGGTTCATTAAACGAATAGTGTCCACTATTTCCGACAGTGCATAAATATCTGCCTGCAGACTATCCATGATTTTTTTAATATTGGTTTGTTGCAAATTTTTGTCAGTCGGTCCAAAGCCTGAACTGCCAAACCAATTCAGGTTCCAATTTACTATTTCCAGTGTGGAGGAATAAGGAATACTGTTACCTGCTACATCAGCTTTGCTAACAGTTAATCCGGTTGAAGTGAAATTGAGTTTGCCAGCCTGTGTTATATTGTTTGAAGTTGGTGTGTATCGGACAAATACATTTTTGAATCCACCATTAACTTCTGTCTGTGTATATACGGCCGTGTTGCCAAAATTGCTATTGTCTTTAGAAACCTGAAACGATACCGGTGCTGTTATCGTCAGGTTTGACGTTAAATTGGAAGCCAGAAATTCAACTGTTTTTGATCGGGATAATGAGCCCGATGCTGTATAATCAAAATTGGCAAAAACCGGTTTAATGGTTAAAGATGGAGCTGGTGCTGTAGCAGATACCCGGACATTCACATCATCAATAATCCATCTGGAAGCTCCAACTGCAGGACCTGATAAATACCTGAATGCAATATATGTATTGGCCGTTTTGTAATCATTTAATGAAATATTATCTACCAGGGTCCACACATCACTACCAGTAACCAGAAGCGACGCATTCAAGGGAACCCAGAATGCATTGAACGGGCTACCTGTTCCGGAATAATTGGTAGAAACAAAAAGTTGAATTGCCGGGCCGGCAAATCTTGTACGTGCCTGAAAAGATAAAGTTGGAAAGGTAAAATTAGTAAGGTTTAAAATAGGAGAGATCAACCAATCGTCATTATCCAGGTTTCCCTGACCTGTTGCAAATCCATTCATCTGTACGGCATTGCTATTGTTATTTCCAAATGAAGTGCATTGCCAAACCGAGTCTCCCAAAAAACTAAACGTTGTCCATCCACTGCCCGGTGCGCCAAAAACGGTACAGTTATTAAAATTATAATTATACCCTGCAATGGCTGTAAAAACCCAGTTGGAAGAAGTGATTCCGGCAAAGGCATTGTTTGCATAATCCTTAAAAACAGCCGATGGCATTGTGACTGAATATTGTTTGCCGGCTATTAATGATGTATTGATAGTTGCTTTATTACCCGAAATGCTTACTGCTGCATTGTTTACATCAATCAATACAGTTCCTCCATCTGTAATATTATTCACACTGATATTGCCACTGCCTTTCAGAATGGGTTCGCTGAAATTTATTTCAAGAGGGATAACGGCCTGGTGACTTGTTGCATTATGTAAAGGCAATAGTGAAGAAATGGTTGGTGGCGTATTATCGGTACTTCCCTGATATGTAAGTTGTATATCGTCAAAAGCGGTCGTGGCACGGTTTCCACTTCCGGTAGAAGCGTTTAAAGTGACAATACGGATCCAGATATTCTGTGGCTGGTTATCCAGCAGGTTTCCAAAATTCACCGACACGGCTGTATTGCTGAATTTATTATTGCCAATAGCTAATGGAGCAGGGTTCGTTGCAATCGTTGTGAAATTTGTAGGGTTTGCGCCAATGGCATAATCCACTGTCCATGTACTGGTTCTTGGTGATGTGGAGTCTAAAGATTGAATTTTAAAATTAAGATTAAAGATTTGAAAACCATTTGCATTAGCCAGTTGAAAAACCAATGCAGCTCCCGGATCTCCACCGGTTCCTGCCGTGCCTGATTGACGCATAGCAATGGCCCTGTTGCTGCTGTTGTTTTGCGCAGTAGCATCTGCGCTGGCTGTTAATCCTTCTGCGGATGCATAATTTTTAAATCCGCTTCCGGTTACATTCCATTGTGTTGCTGCTGCAGTAAGGTTGGCATCTGTTCCAAGTGATGTAGAGGTGGAATTAATTTTAATGAAAAAACCTGCTGGCAAACCATTTGCAATATTGTCAAAATTTTGCGAATAGCTGGTTCCACTAAGATTGATCTGTGCATTTACATTGGGAACTAAAAATAAACCGCAAAATAGTAAAGTAAAAACACAGGGTAAACGATTGCTCATAAAATGAAAGTTCTATTTAAAAGAAAAACATTTGAATAAAAATGTCCAATTTTTCTGTAATATAGTTGGTATCCCAATAAATGTAAAAAAATAGAAATTTAAAATTTATTTTTTAGATGCAGCGATGTCAATCACCATCAATTGTAATGTAACGGTATCATTCCATTCATTTTCATTAATGGTAAATACAATGTCAATGGGTTCTTTACTTTCGAGCAAATGAAATTTACCGGCCAAGCCAAAACCAATACCGGAGAGTGTTGTGCCATTTTGTTTTACATTAAACTTGATATGATCCTCTTTTACAATTTTAGAATACCCGGTATCCATCACGTTTCTTGCAACAAATTGTGGTCGTAAGTTTTGGGGCCCGAAAGGTTCCATCTGACTGATGATTTTATAAAACCCTTTTGTGATATCGTTGAAATTAATTTCGGCATCAATCACAATCTCGGGAATCAACATATGTGGTTCAATATTTTTAGCTACCACTTCTTCAAATTGCTTTTTAAGTGCTTCCACTTTATCTAATGAAAGGGTCATGCCGGCTGCTGCAAAATGTCCTCCATAAGCAAGCAAGTTTTCTTTGCATGCATGGATAGCTTCATACAAATCAAAGCCCGGTACACTGCGGGCACTGCCCACGGCATTGTCACCACTCTGAGTCAGCACAATGGTTGGCCGATGATAAGTTTCAATGAGCCGGGAAGCAACAATACCCACCACCCCTTTATGCCAGTGTGGTTGAAAAAGTACAGTTGTTTTTTTGTTTAATAAATCCGGATCATTGGCAATGATGGAAAGTGCTTCGGCAGTAATAGATTTGTCTTCTACTTTACGGTCTGTATTATCGCTGTGCAACATTTCGGCAAAGGTCAACGCCTCTTCATAGGTATCTGCCACAAACATTTCTACTGCTTTTTTTGCATCATCCATACGGCCTGCAGCATTCACTCGGGGGGCAATTAAAAATACCAGGTTGGTTATATGCATTTCGCATTTAAGGCCTGCTAAAGATGAAAGTGCTTTGATGCCGTTATTGGGATTTTCATTGGCTCTTTTCAATCCATGAAATGCCATCACCCGG
The DNA here is from genome assembly GCA_043779285.1 of Chitinophagaceae bacterium. Lineage (GTDB taxonomy): Bacteria > Bacteroidota > Bacteroidia > Chitinophagales > Chitinophagaceae > MGR-bin208. Next base: position 3,243 of record JAYWEL010000267.1, read on the forward strand.
TTTTCACCGGTTATGGGTACAATGTCGGCAGCGATGGCCGTTGCCAGCAAATCGAGGTATACATGCACTTCTTCATCGGGCTTATTTAATTTTTCTGCCAATGCACTAATCAGTTTATAACCAACACCACAACCACAAAGATCTTTATATGGGTATTTACAGTCAACTTGTTTCGGATTTAAAATGGCAACAGCAGGGGGTAATTTGGCTCCCGGTAAATGGTGGTCGCAAATAATGAAATCGATGCCGAGTGATTTGGCATAACTGATCAGATCAACTGATTTGATACCACAATCCAAGGAGATAATGAGGTCGTATTTGTTTTCCTTTGCAAAGTCGATACCGATTTGACTAATACCGTAACCTTCCCGGTAACGATGGGGGATATAGAAATCCAGGTTTGAGTGCAGTTTTTTCAAAAACATAAACATGCTGGCTACAGCCGTTGTTCCATCCACATCATAATCACCGTAGACCAATATCTTTTCATTTTTTTCGATAGCAATTAAAATTCTTTCAACTGCTTTTTCCATATCCTTCATCAACCAAGGACTATGCAATTCACTTAACTGTGGACGATAAAATTGTTTGGCTGTTTCAAAATCGGTCAGTCCTCGTTGTACAAGTATTTGACAAATTATTCGATGGATGTTTAACGATAGTTGAAGCTGATTAACCGCTTCTTCATTGGCATTTAATAAAGTCCATCTTTTTTCCATGATAATTAATTGAATGCTTCATACAGCATTTAGTATTTTCGGTCGGCGACATAGTGTACAAGGTCTTCCAAATCTTTACGAACATCGGTTTCAGGAAACTGATGAAGAATATCCATAGCCCTTATTTTAAACGCATTCATTTTTTCAAGGGCATAATCGATACCACCATTTGCCTTGACTAATTCTGTCACAAATTTTACTTTTTTGGCATCTTTATTTTGGTTCTTGACAATATAAATAATTTTACGCCTGGTTTCTTTGTCTACCTTATTCAATGTGTAAATTAACGGCAAAGTCAATTTTTTTTCTTTGATATCGTTTCCTGAAGGTTTACCGGTATTGTTATTGAAATAATCAAACAAATCGTCTTTTATCTGAAATGCCATACCAACATTTTCGCCAAAAGCTTTCATTTTTTCTGCAAAAGAATCATTATTGGTGGTGGACCAAATTCCTGCCGAGCAGGCAGAGGCTAATAAAGAAGCTGTTTTATTGCGGATGATTTCATAATATATTTCTTCCGTTATATTCAATGTCCGGGATTTTTCAATTTGCAATAATTCGCCTTCGCTCATTTTTCGTACAGCTTCTGATAATATTTTAAGGATCCGGAAATCGTCATTATCCAACGATAATAAAAGGCCTTTGGCTAAAAGGTAGTCGCCAACCAAAACGGAAATTTTATTTTTCCAGAGGGCATACACGGAAAAATATCCTCTTCGTTCAAGCGAATCATCCACTACGTCATCGTGAACCAGTGTGGCGGTATGTAATATTTCCACCAAAGAAGCAGTCCGGAATGTAGAGTCATTAACTTGGCCGCCCAGTTTTGCCGAAAGAAAAACAAACATGGGTCGAAGTTGTTTCCCTTTTCGGTTTACGATGTATCGCATAATCCGATCAAGCATCGGTACTTTGCTACGTACGGCGTCTTTGAATTTTGATTCAAATTCACTGAGTTCATTTTCGATTGTATTAACTGATAGGTTCATTTGTAAAGTGTGGCAATTTACAAATGAAATGATTAAAAGAAAAAAGGAAGAAGAAAAGAAGTGTTTTTTGACGTAATAAATTGATACTAACGATAAAATGAAGGTAAATAATTTAAAATAAAACTTTGCTTTGTGACCATCTATTTATATTTTTGCGCATATTACGAAAATTTACAAAACTTTAATTGTTAGTTATGGCAAGCAAAAAAATTTTATTACTCGCTGGAATGGTATGGTTGTTTTCTACAACTGTATTTGGTCAGGCCGGGTCAAATTATGATGTTAAGGACTCTTCCGTTATTGCAACGAAGAACATGCCTCAGCATACCGAGTTTTTAAATGGTGCTTATAATTTTCCAGCTAAACCACGTAATCAGTGGGAGCTTGGATTGAAAGTCGGTGCTTTCTCCATCAGTGGTGATATGCCTGCAAAGCTTCCTACTTTAGGCTTTGGTGCTCATATCAGAAAAGCTTTTGGATATATATTTTCTATGCGAATGGAATATATGTATGGAAATGCTAAAGGATTGGCATGGACTCAATCTGAGAACTTTGCAAAAAATTCTGCCTGGAGCCGTTATTCAGCTCCTTTGCGTTCTAACTCAGGACTAATGGTTTCTTCTTTAACCAATAGTGCTAGTACACCGCTTGAGCCAGTCTTTTATAATTATAAATCGAATGTTCAGGATCTGTCTTTAGAGGGTATTGTAACTTTTAATAACATACGCTTTCATAAATCTAAAACCGGGTTTAATATTTATGGAATCTTTGGTTTAGGTGCAACAATTTATGAGTCAAATATAAATGCGCTGAATGCAAGTGGCGCTAAATATAATTTTGCATCTATTCCTTCAGGAACTTATAAAACCAGAAAAGATACCAGAGATGCATTGAAATCATTGATGGATGATACGTATGAAACGCCAGCGGAGAACCAGGGTGATCGTCGTCCAAAAGTATTTGGTAAAACATTTAAGCCCGTAGGTCATTTCGGAGCTGGTGCTGCATTCAAATTAAATAACCGGTTGAGCTTGGCTCTGGAAAACAGATGGACCATTACAAAGGATGATTTATTAGATGGTCAGCGTTGGCAGGAACATGCAAGAGGTGATGCGGTATTAAGCCGTGATTATGATACGTATAATTATACAACTCTTGGTTTAAATATTACATTAGGATCTAAGTCTGTTGAGCCACTATGGTGGGTTAACCCATTGGATTATGCATACAGCGAGATTCGTAATCCTCGTTTAATGAGAATACCGAAGCCAATTCTTCCTGATACGGACGGAGATGGTGTAACAGATCAGTTTGACCTTGAGCAATCACCACAGGGTTGCCCAGTTGATTCTCATGGTGTTTCTTTAGATACTGATGGGGATGGTGTTCCGGATTGTAAAGACAAAGAATTAATTACTCCAACATATTGCCAGCCTGTAAATGCAGATGGAGTAGGAAAATGTCCTTGTCCTGATAAATCTTGTTTTCCTCCTGCAATAGTAACAGCACCTCCAAGTTGTGCTACAAAATTAGGGGCTTTACCAAGCGTTTCTTTTGCTGCAAAAACAGTTAAAGTAAGTAAAGATGCCGGAAGTTTATTAGCAAGTATTGCTTCACGTATGCGTAACAACCCGGAGTGTAAAGTTGTTGTTGTAGGATATTGTTCTTCAAACAAGCAAGAACAGCAATTAAGTTGGGATAGAGTAAATGCAGTGATCAATCATATGGTTGAGAAAGAAGGTGTTAGTGCTGATCGTTTCATTTTCCAAT
>JAYWEL010000268.1:0-2832 GCA_043779285.1 Chitinophagaceae bacterium
AGACAGGGTTTTTGATGGAGAAAAGATGCATGCAGGTTGGTCTGTTCTTGTCAAAGGGGAGAAAATTGAATTGGTTGGAATCCTTCAACAAATACCTAAAAACACCCAAATAATCGAATTAAAGGGATGCACTTTAATGCCTGGATTGATTGAAGGGCATAGCCATTTATTCCTTCATCCATATAATGAAACATCATGGAATGATCAGGTATTGAATGAGTCAAGAACCGAGCGAACTATTCGTGCTACTGTACATGCAAAAAACACATTGTTAGCCGGATTTACTACCGTACGAGATTTAGGTACGGAAGGTGCGATGTATGATGATATCGGATTAAAGAAATCAATTGAAAAAGGAATTATTCCAGGACCCAGAATGATTGTTGCTACCAGAGCCATTGTAATCAGAGGAAGCTACGGGCCAAAGTCTGGTTCGGCAGACAATGATTTTCCAATAGGCGCAGCAGAAGTAGGTGGGATGGAAGAATTATCAAATGAAATAAGAACACAAATTGGTAAGGGGGCTGATTTTATAAAACTATATGCCGATTATCGATGGGGACCTGATGGAATAGCGGCTGCAACTTTTACACAGGATGAATTAAATATGGCTGTTCAAATTGCTGGTAGTAGTGGCAGGGTTGTAGTAGCACATGCTTCAACAGAAGAGGGTATGCGACGTTCTATTTTAGCCGGAATAAAAACGATTGAACATGGCGATGGAGCTACTAAAGAGATTTTTGATTTAATGAAAGAAAAAGGCGTTGCTTTTTGTCCTACTATATCTGCAGGAGATGCTATTGAACAATATCGTGGATGGAAGAAGGGAAGTTTGCCCGAGCCCACTCGGATTCAACAAAAAAGAAAAACTTTTAAAATGGCATTAGCTGCCGGCGTTACAATTTGTATGGGAGGGGATGTAGGTGTTTATACGCATGGCGATAATGCAAGAGAAATAGAAGCCATGGTTGATTATGAGATGAGTCCATTACAGGCATTGCAATCTGCAACTTCTGTAAATGCTGATGTGTTTGGTATGCAAAATAAAATTGGCCGAATTAAAAGCGGATTGTTTGCAGATATCGTAGTTGTTGAGGGAAATCCATCGATGACTATATCAGATATCCGAAGAATAAAATTGGTCATGAAAGGTGGAGAACTGGTTTTATTAAAATAACAGAAAAATTTAATTTTTTACTGTATTTCGAAATCAAGGATTGTCTTACACGGTCTGCCAGGAATTCGTCGTAAGCCACATGGTATAATTTACAAATTATTGATGATCTTCTTTTCTAAGATAATAAATTCAAGTGGCAAGGTTGCTAAGCCAAATCGTTTGTCAGATGGAAATGGGCTTCGTTCATTCAAATAAACATAACCATGTCTTTCATACCAGGCTATGAGTTCCGATCGAAGAGAAATGACATTCATAAAAATGCCGGTACATTTTTTTTCTACAGCATATTTCTCTGCGAAATACAATAATTTTTTCCCGATTCCTTTTGCCTGCAATTCCGGATTTACAGAAAGCATACCCAAATAAAGTTTGTTTTCTTTTTTATGGAGATAAACAGAGCCCTCGATGGTTGAATGGTTATTTTTGTAAACGATTATATCTGCATCAGCGTTTTCAATAATATCACTTAATGAGTCTTCATCAATTCTTACTTCCCCTTCAATAAGAAATGCTTCTGTTGTCCAGCCTTTTTTTGATTCCTCACCTCGGTATGCACTGTTAATGAGTGAAACTAACGTTGGAATATCTTTTAATGAAGCTGGCTCTATTGTAAAATTGTCGTTCATAAATTGAATTGTATATAGTAAAGTTATTTTAATAATATTACTGGGGTTAATTTTGGAAAAGAAAACCGGAAACAAATTTATTTTTCACTTTAATTCAAGTAAGCTAATGGCTCAAATTCTTTCCAAAATGATCCCTCTTTTAAGCAAAATTCCGTCCTTCGAATTGCCGGATGCAGTATCAGGTCAAAATCTTTCTTATTCTATTTTAAAAGGAAATGAAGCCACGCTCATCATGTTTATTTGTAACCATTGCCCATTTGTCATTTATATCAATGAAGAATTGGTGAGGTTGGCAAATGACTATGCAAGTAAAGGGATTTCTTTTATTGCCATCAGCTCAAATGATATTGTAAATTTCCCACAGGATAGTCCTGAATTGATGAAGAGGACAGCTTTAGAAAACCGTTACCCATTTCCTTATTTATATGATGAAAGCCAGGAAGTAGCTAAATCTTTTGAGGCAGCTTGCACTCCCGATTTTTTTATTTACAACAAAAATGATGAATTATTTTACAGGGGACAATTAGATGATTCCCGCCCTGGAAACGGGAAGTCATTAACAGGTAAGGATATCAGAAATGCATTGAATTGTATTTTGTCTTCCCAAAAAATAGATAACAATCAGATTCCAAGTATTGGTTGTAATATCAAATGGAAAACAGATTAGACAATCAGTCTTAAAGAATATATTTGACTACTTAAATTTATATGAACATGTCTCAAACAGATTTTCTGCTTTATGGAGCAAATGGATATACCGGTAAATTGATAGCCAGATATGCTGCTGATTTTGGCTTAAAACCGATATTGGCAGGCAGGAATAAAGATGAAATTATTGAACTTGCAACAGAGTTAAATTTGCCTTTTCATATTGTTGATTTGAATGACAAAGAAAATTTGCTTAAAATAGTATCCTCTGTAAAACTGGTTTTACATGCTGCCGGTCCTTTTAAATATACGTCTAAGCCAATGCTGGAGGCTTGCCTGGAAACCGCAACACATTATCTGGACATTACTGGGGAAATTGAA
>JAYWEL010000269.1:0-15723 GCA_043779285.1 Chitinophagaceae bacterium
TTTACATACTTCAAAAATTGGCAACCTGAGTGGTCAGAATTCACAGTTAAGCATTGATGTATTGTACAATAATTCAAAAGCAATTATTGTAGCTATTCCCATTGATGAAACAAAACACCTGCTTAAATCTCCTGTTGGTGTTTGGAACAACAGTGTGCATTGTTATGTATTTACTACAGATAAAACACCCATGCCGGGAAAGGTAAAGTTTAAGATCATGTATTCGCCTGTAACAGACTCTACTCATTTTTTATTTCAGGCCGATATCTATCATTTAAAAGGAAATGTTGCGTATATCAACAAGTCATCCTTAAACGGCAAACCCGATGCACAGATTTTTGCATCAATGGCCGAAAACCCCACAGGAGTTTATGAACCAAAAGAAATTGCTTTTAAATATGATGAAGCAGTAAAGCAATGGTATGTGTATAATGTAGATGGCTCCCCTATTAAAAAAGATCTTGGCCTGTCAATCATTGTTCAGAAACCGGCACCTGCTACAGCAAAAACAAAATTTCCAATAATAAAAGATACACCCCTCCAGGTAATTAAACCAATCATAACGGATGGTACTCTTACCCCAATGGTCACAAAAGATGTTGAATTTCCTAACTGGAATTTTGAACAGGGGCTCACCGGCTGGGGCAAAGAAGGTACTGCATTTAATAATCAACCGACTTTTGGAGATAATGTTGCTACTACCCGTATACTTTATCAGATGGAATTGAATAACGGTGGTGTAGGCGGCGATTACTGGAAAGACCAGGGATATGATATTGGTAGAAATGGAAACCATTGGGTGGGCACTTATGAAAACAACCCTGTTGGTAACAGTTTCTTTCAAACACAGGGCGATGGACCAACAGGAACTCTCACCACATCAGAATTTACTATCACAACAAAATATTGCTATTTTTTAATTGGAGGTGGTGCTGATGTACAAAATCTTTTTGTAGAACTGCAGATCAAACAAGCTGATGGCAGTTGGTCATCTGCTGCAAAAAAAACTTCATTTCGTAACAGCGAATTCATGTATCGTGAGCGAATTGATATTTCATCTTACAAAGACAAAGTTGCAAGGATCAGGATCGTTGATAACAACAGCGGCAACTGGGGCCATATCAATGCAGATCATTTCCGTTTTACAAACGATGTGCTTGATGCCATTACATTAACAGACAATGCAACGGGCAGAAATTATGAAGTGGATGTAACCATGCCTGTATGGGGTATTGCAGATACACATGCACACCCTGCACATGAAGAAGGTTTTGGCAAATACCTCATTGCGGGAAAAACCACCACCCCACTGGATCAAACCTACAGCAATGATTTATGCGTTCATAATCATGGTGCGCTGGGTACTTTTATTGTAAGAAAACCATTCATCATGGGGGCTGATCCACATGAAGCAATGGGCTGGCCCGATTTTATTGATTTTCCACGTTTCAACACAAAAACTCACCAGCAGCAGCATGTAGAATTTTTGAAGCGGGCCTGGCAGGGTGGTATGCGTTTGTTCTGTGCCCTGGCTGTGAACAATATGTATGTACCCTCCTTACTCATGGGTCCGGGTAATGACGGAACTCCTTTTGATGATGAAACAGTTGTCATTCGGCAGATAGAACACATCAAACAAATGGTAGCACAGAATTCCAGTTGGATGGAAATTGCATTAAGTCCAAAAGATGCACGCAGAATTATATTACAGGGAAAAATGGCAGTTGTGCTCGGTATTGAATCAGATAACCTGGGCAACTTCAAAGCTTCCAGTTATAATTGGATTGATAAAAATGCCGGTGCTCTCTGGAATAATCCGCTGGTAACATTAACTGATGCGAATGCAGATCAACTTCTGGAAGCAAAGCTCACCGACTATTATTTTAAAGGAGTCAGACAGATAACACCGATGCATTATATCTCCGGGTTATTTGGTGGTGCGGCAGTGTTCCGTGCTGAATTGGCCGTGCAGCAGGCAGCTTTTAATAACGATGTAAAGGTAAAAGCGGCAGTAGAAAAAAGAATTCCTTATTCACTATATGCAGATTATACACAGCTCACTACATTCAGTAATCCACCCATTGCAACGAAAGATGCTTATGAAACCAAGATCAAAAGTCTGGGCGGGCCTACCCGGCTCAGTACGGTTAATAATCTTGGCATAACCAATATCGGAAATAAGCTGATACAAAAAATGATGGTGAAAGGTTTTATCATTGATGGCGAACACATGAGTTATGAAATGAAAGAAAATGTTTTTGCTATTGCAGCGGCCAGAAACTATCCGATCATTTCTTCACATACTGATCCTGCAACTCTTAGTATGAACTGGACTGGCACACCTGTAGAGTTTAAAGATAATTTCTGGGGAGAAGCCAATAAGAACTTTAATCAACAAAACTTCGGCACTACAAATATCCGAAACCTTGCCAGTGAATTTCAACTGGCCGATGAGCATTATACAAAAATCAGCAACAGTGGGGGAACAGTGGGTGTGTTCATGCTTCCCTATTATAAAAAAACTTATACAGGATTCCTTGGTTCTGTAGCCAATGATTGTGCAGGCAGTTCCAAAACATGGGCACAGATGTATTTGTACAGCGTGGAAAAAATGGATCATAAAGGTGTGGCCCTTTGTACCGACAGGGGAATGACAGATTTTATTGGGCCAAGATTTGGACCTAATTCAGCTTATGCACTGAAAGATGAAAAGCTCGTCAGCATGAAAATTGACAAACGAAAACAACAACGTCTTGCGCAAACAAATGGAGTACGATATGATGTGCCTATGCTGAGTTACAAAAAGCAGTGGTATGAAAATCTTGATATGAAAGGGGGGTTGTTGAGTATATTTGATGAGATTATTGTTACTTACGAAGAAGAAGATATGTGGAAAGCATTTGCTGCTTATGAAGCCGGGATTGGTGTTGGTAACGTTCCGTTGAGCCGTGAAGTATTAAGAGCCGGACGTATCAAAAATTTTTATGAAGGATTAACTGTTACGCTGCTTGACAATCCTGCTATAAAGAGTGTGCCCTGGTTTGAAAAAGCTGCTATGTACTGTGTAAAGAATAATAAGAACATATCATCGCTTCCTGGCTATGATATATGGTTACAGTTTGATCGGGAATTTATCATGATACTTCATAATGCTATTGTTCCGGTATGGCGGACATGGCAATCAAAATATGGCAACAACCAACCATTAAGAAGATTGAAAACAGGTAACCGCTATTGGGATTTTAATACAGACGGCATGGCACATTATGGTTTGATGCCAGACTTTCTTCAAGATCTCCGCAATATCGGTTTAGCACCGGGTAGACTCACCACCCTGTTCAGAAGTGCAGAAGATTATATTCAGATGTGGGAAAAAACAGAGAAGGCATCAGGTACTGCATCTCCAACACCACAACAACCATTATTACAAGTACCTGTTATTAATCCAAACAAAAACATTTTGAGAAAACAATAAATATTTTCAGGGAAAAAGACATTTATTTAAAAAAAAATCAATCCACATACTGTTAATTACGGGTTATGTTAATAAATTGATCTTGAAAAACGGAGTAATGTCGCACTCTTTGTAAACAGAAAAGAAAAAGTTTAAAACTAAAGAAAGAAGTAATTGTAAGATAAGAATATGAATAATAAATAATGAAAAGTTCTTTTCATTATTTTCGCAATAATGATGAAATATCAATCACTGCGGATCATTTTTATGGGTACTCCCGAATTTGCTGTTGCATCGCTGGATGCATTGGTAAAAGCCGGTTGCAATATTGTTGCTGTAATTACTGCACCTGATAAACCTGCAGGCCGTAGCATGAAAATGAATGAAAGTGCAGTAAAAAAATATGCTGTTGAAAATAATCTGAAAATATTACAACCGGAAAAACTTAAGAACCCGGAATTTTTAGAAGCATTAAAATCTTACAAAGCAGACCTTCAGATAGTAGTAGCATTTAGAATGCTACCCGAAGTTGTATGGAATATGCCTCCGATGGGTACCGTAAATGTTCACGGATCCTTATTACCCCAATACCGTGGTGCTGCTCCTATCAACTGGGCCGTCATCAATGGAGAAAAAGAAACAGGAGTCACGACTTTCAAACTGAAACATGAAATTGATACCGGCGATATTTTATTGCAGGAAAAAATGCCGATTGGTGAAAATGAAACGGCCGGTGAAATTCATGACCGTATGAAAGAGATTGGGGCAAAGCTTTTAGTAAAAACGGTTGAAGAATTATCAGCAGGAATATTGGAAGAGAGGCCGCAATCTGCAATTGGCAACAGGCAATTGGCAAATGAAAACATTACTGATTCAGAATTTCATACATCAGACATCATACATCAAACATCAACCATTCTTCATCATGCACCAAAAATTTTCACCGAAACCTGCATGATTGACTGGAATAAAACAGTTGAAGAAATACATAATCTGGTAAGAGGGCTTTCACCATTTCCTGCTGCATTTACAAAACTTGATGGTAAAACAATTAAAGTTTTCAACAGTGAAAAAGAAAGAATTTCTGTTTCTTCAAAACCAGGTCAATGGGAATCTGATAAAAAATCTTTTTTGAAATTTGCCTGTGCTGATGGCTACATACTTTTAAAAGATGTTCAGTTGGAAGGAAAAAAACGCTTGCTGATCGAAGATTTCCTGCGAGGTTACCGTTTTCCCTGATTTCTTTTTTTAATAATTCGCTGTTACAATAAATTTATCTGTTTCATTTACTTCCAGTACCGCAGCCGCGGCATTGCTGATACGGATATTCAATCCCTGGTTCTGACGAATGCCATTCATTTTTCCTAACACTTTGGCATAAATTATTTTTCCGTTTGACGGATTAGAAATTTTTACAATCGTACCGGGTTCCACATCATCTATCAGCAAATAATATTTTCCATCCTGCCAGCCACTGATAGTTTTAAATATTCCTGAAGTAAGGGTAAGTTCTTTACTGAGTGGCTGTTCTATTATTTGTGTATCAAAATCATTTTTAAAATATCCATTTCCTGATACAGAAGGAACAAGAACTTTTGTAGGCTCTTGTTTTAGCATTTCTATTTTGGGCTCTGGTTTCTTTTCTTCTTTAACGGTTACAACTACTGGTTTTACAGGTTCCTGTTTAACCAGCTCTGTTTTAGATTCTGGCTTTTTTTCTTCTTTCACTACAGCAACGGGCATCACAGTTTTTTCATCTGGTTTACTAACAATCAGAAAAGGATCTCCTTCCCGCAAATATCCAACAATCAATTTACTGCCTACCGAAACATGATCACTTGTTAATCGATTCCATTTTTTAATATTCTCCGTAGAGGCATTGCTATTAACACCCACCCGGTACAACCCTTCTTTTTCTCCAACCTTATAATAAACTGCTTTCCCGCTTGATGCAGTTTGCGAAAAATTATTTTCAGTCAATGGAACCTTGATGATTTGACCTAAGTTCAACCCTTTGTTTATATCCATAACATTGAATGATGCAATTTCTGTTGGATGTACATTGTAATTACGTCCAATGCCATACAACCCTTCTTTAGCCGCAACCTTATGTTCAAGATAAAGTTTACCGTCAACGTTTTTTAGCATCAAATCCTGCGCTGATACAGGTACAGATATTAAAAGAAATAAAATCAATGCTATATTTAAAAATAATTTTTTCATCATATTTGTTTTTCTGCATCGCAAAGATGCATCATTATTCGAAAAGATATTTTAGGATTAAATCAATCTCATTTCATCAATGAGGGATCTTTTAATATCCGCCATTCTTTTGGGTAATAATTATTGATTCGGTTTTTCAGAACCTTCATCCATCCCAGATTCTTCCCTTCAAACTTAGCCAGTGTCCAACCCGTAATTTCTTTTTCTATTTTCAACTCCCGTCTCCCCAGATAATGCAAGGCTTCCATTTTATCTAAATCAACCGTTTGCAAATCGTCTCTGATTTGCAAAGACAATGCCAAAGAGTGTGCAGGAATCAACTCTTCTTTTATAACCTGACCCATTTCAATACCAAAATGAACGATATTCATTTTCTCCAATACGGATTCGATTGCATCCTTTATTTGTTTAGGTATGGCATACCAGCTATTTTCTTTTTCAAGAAAAGAATACATATCCACATCCTTCATATATTTTTGAAATACCGGAATATTTTTCTGTGCCTGTTTATTTTCCTTTTTTATTTTGGATATAGAAAAATCATTCCCATCATTTTTCTGAAAACAACTAATAAAGAATCCTTCCCCATCAACCTTATCGGGCCAGAAACGATATCCGAAAGCTTCTCTTCTTTCACTGATCACTTCTGTTATTCTACCTGCATTTTCGGTATTTAATTTTTTAGAAGATGCTCCCATATCTTCCACAATCCAGTCCATGATTTCTTCATCTTCTTCTTTGGAGAAAGAGCAGGTAGAATAAACAAGTATGCCGCCCGGTTTTAGGGCATCCCAAACATCCGCAATGATCCGTTGCTGTCTTTGCGAACAGAGTAGCACATTGTTCAAACTCCATTCATTGATTGCATTGGCATCTCTTCTGAAAAGCCCACTACCACTGCAAGGAGCATCAATGACGATCACATCAAAAAATCCTTCCAATTTTTGAAAACTCTTTGGATCATTTTGTGTAACAACAACATTCTCTGCACCCCATTTTATTAAATTTTCAGTCAGAATATTTACTCTAGTCCTGATAACTTCATTACTCACAAGTAAACTATTTTTTGTAATGATGGATTGCAATAAGGTAGATTTTCCACCTGGTGCTGCACATAAATCAAGTAGCATTAAATTTTTTGAAAGGTCAACAGTTTGTTTGATGGCTTCTTCCAAAAACATACTGGATGCTTCCTGTACATAATAACAACCGGCATGAAATAAAGGATCAAAAGTGAAGGATGGCCTTTCGTTCAAATAATAGCCATAACCGGACCAGGGGATTTTATGACTGACTTTATTTGCAAAAATATTTTGTTGCAGATTGATACTTGTTTTCATCGGATTGAAACGAACGGATGTTATTTGCTCACCAGAATTGTGAACCTGAAGAAAAGATTCTTTATTAAAACCTTTTATTCCTTCTAACGAGTCTAATAATTTTTCTGGCAGCACAATCAAACTTAAACAAAAAAGCGAAAGGATTCAATAATAAAAATTGATCTGAAGATTAGATTGACTTACTAAGAAGCTGTTTAAAAATGATTCTATAATTTCCTAATATGTCTATTAGTGGTCGTTGGGACACAGACCACGGTGGACACAATACCTGCTTTTATAGTTCCTCGACTTCTTTGATAAGATCGTGTAATACTTTTTTTGCATCACCAAATAACATGGAAGTTTTAGGACGGAAAAACAAATCATTTTCAATGCCGGCATAACCCGGTTTCATGCTTCGCTTATTTACAATAACCAGTTTGGCCAGTTCCACATCCAGGATCGGCATACCGTATATTGGTGAAGATTTATCCGTTTTAGCAGCCGGGTTCACCACATCATTTGCTCCAAGAATCAATACTACATCCGTCGTTGGAAAATCTGCATTGGCTGTTTCCATTTCTTTTAATTTATCATAGCTCACATCCGACTCTGCAAGCAATACATTCATATGGCCAGGCATACGGCCGGCAACCGGATGTATGGCATAATTGACTTCCACACCTTTGTCTTCCAATAATTTTTCCAGATCGTGACAGGCATGCTGGGCCTGAGCTACAGCCAATCCATAACCGGGTACAATGAGTACCTTTTTTGCATAAGCCATCACAACAGCTGCGTCATTCAAGGATATTTCTTTATAAGAACCCTGATCGCCGGATTGTGATCCACCGGATGCACTTCCGCCAAATGATCCGATCAAAACATTGGTCAACGATCGGTTCATGGCATTGCACATGATTACGGTTAATATTGTTCCAGCTGCTCCTACTAAAATACCACCGGTCATTATTACTTTATTGTCGTACAGAAAACCGCTACAAGCTGCAGAAATTCCACTTAATGAATTGAGTAATGAAATAACCACCGGCATATCGGCACCACCAATCGGTTGAACAAAAAAGATTCCATAAATAAGTGATAAAGCCATCACTAAATAGAAATACATCAGGTTGGCCGTTTCCATATACATGATAAACCAGGAGGAAATTCCGATGACCGATGCAAGAATTGCAAGGTTTACCAAATGCTGACCCTTGAAAGAAAAATCTTTTATTGTGCCGTTCAGTTTGCCCCAAGCTACCATACTTCCTGAAAAAGTAATGCTACCCAGAATCAATCCGGCAAATAAAATTGAAATAGTCCCTGCTGAAACATCTGATCCGGAAAACCCTTTATCTGCCATATGATTGAATTCTACAATGGAAATCAATGCAGCACTTGCCCCACCCATTCCATTGAACATGCTTACCATTTCAGGCATGGCTGTCATCTTCACTTTTTTTGCCATTAAAATTCCTGTAACGGTTCCAATGAACAGTCCGGCAAAAATCCAGGCATGATTCTGAACAGGGCTACCCGTTTCACCTTTATACAGAAAAATTGTTCCGACTATGGCAGCCAACATTCCCAAACCAGCAATTATATTTCCCTGCCTGGCACTAACCGGATTCGACATCATTTTAAGTCCTAAGATGAACGTAACTGCTGCCGCTATATATATTAAAGTAAGTATTGAAACACCCATTCTTTTATTTTTTCTTTTTAAACATTTCCATCATTCTGTCAGTAACAACAAAGCCTCCGACAACATTCAATGTACCCAGGATCACTGCAAGCAGGCCAAGTACCAATGCGGTATAATTATCAGCATCTGCCCTGCCTAAAACAATGATGGCACCAATTATAACAACACCACTAATGGCATTGGCATGACTCATCAAAGGTGTATGTAAAACCGTAGGCACACGGCTGATAACAATAAACCCCAGAAAAATGACCAGTATGAGAATATACATCATCTGTTCATTCGAACTGATCCATTGTAAAATAGCTGACATAATTATTTTGTTTTGTGAATTATAATAATGATTTGATTAGTTCATTCTTTACTTCCCCATCATGTGCCATGCAACAACCTTTCACCAGGTCATCTTCCCAATTTAGGTTGATATTATTTTCTTTATCAATGATTAGTTGCATGAAATTCAGGATATTTTTCCCATATAATTTACTGGCATCGGAAGGCATCGTTGATTGCAGATTACTGTTCCCAATAATACTTACCCCATGATGAACAACTGTTTCATTATTTTTTGTGAATGGCGTATTGCCTCCTGTAGCCGAAGCAAGGTCTATGATGACAGAACCATTTCTCATGGCGTTCAACATTACTTCAGTAATAAGAATAGGTGCTTTTTTACCCGGAACCTGGGCAGTTGTAATGACAATATCCGATTTGGCTATACTCTCTGCAATCCTTGCATGTTGTTTTTGTTTGTATTCTTCTGTTTGTTCAACCGCATAACCACCCGCCATACTAGCATCAACGGCACCTTCTACTTCAATAAATTTCGCACCCAAACTATTTACTTCTTCTTTCACAGCCGGACGTGTATCAAATACTTCTACAACTGCTCCTAAACGCTTTGCTGTGGCGATGGCCTGTAGTCCTGCAACACCGGCCCCCAAAATCAAAACCTTTGCCGGAATAATACTTCCAGCAGCAGTCATGAACATGGGAAAATAACGGCTATAAGTATTTGCTGCCAACAGAACCGCTTTATATCCTGCAATATTTGCTTGAGAACTTAATACATCCATGGTTTGCGCACGGGTAGTACGTGGCAGCATATCCATACTGAAACAGGTCAATCCTTTTTCAGCCCATTCTTTCATTAATCCGGCATTGAACATTGGCTGAAAAACTCCGATGATAATTGTACCTTTTTGAACCCCATTCAATGATGCAGGTATTTGAAAGGATAACAGGATATCCGATGAAGCTATTATTTTCTGAAAGGTGGAGATTTTTGCTCCGGCTTTTTCATAATCACTGTCAAAACAAAATGCTGATGAACCGGCATCTTTTTCCACTTGCACGGTAATCCCTTTTTTTATCAGACCAGCAACATGATCGGCCAGCAACGATACCCTGTTTTCTGGCTTTGATTCTTTTAAAATTCCAATAATCATTAATATACTTTGTTTTAAACTTTGCTTTTGAAGATACTGAATAATGAAATCGAATGTTCATTAATTACTATCCCGGAAATAATTATTTCTGAAAAACTATATAAAAATAAATAACCGGTTTGCCCATTAACCGACCATTCATCTTATGCTAAAATAGCTCACTATTTTTTTTCTTAAAATCGAATGATTACATGTTGTACTTCCTTGAATTCTTTTCGGAAAAAAATTAATCCAACAAAGAAAAGATCGATACTACAGGTAACGGCAGGATGCGATTTAATTTCATCCCAGGCTTCTTCCATTTCTTTACTCCAATAAATGTCATCGAAAATAAAAACAGTATCTGCATGATTATTATTCAAGCACTGTCTGAAATATCGAAGAGTAGGCTCTTTCCGGTGATTGCCATCAAAAAATATTACATCATATTTATCTTCTTCTCCCAATACATTTTCAAGTGTATCGTCAAAATTCCCTTTTATTATGTGAATATTCTGCAACTCCAGATTTGCGAAATTTTGTGTTGCTTTTTCTGCAATAGCATTACTTCCTTCTAAACTTATTACTTGTACATTTTTATTAGCAGATGCAAAATAAGCAGTTGATATACCTAATGAAGTTCCCAGTTCAAGAATTTGTTTTGCTTCGAAATAATTAACCATCCGAAAAAACAATTGTCCGTATTTAGCCGGTTTTGTTGCTGACTTTGCAATAGAAGAAATAGTTCTTTTATTTCCCTTCACTAATACTGAACCAGCTCCAAAGTCTTCTACAACAATGACTGTATCATCATTCAATAAATTCTGTCTGAGTTTTTCGATTCTTTGAAATGCATAATATTTTCGGTCATCATTAAAAACATGCTTGACCAAATTAAAAATAAAATGAGAATGAATGCCGTGCCCTTTTCCATTGGAAGCGGTAAAAAAATAGTGCAGGTATTTGCATGCAAAACGAAATCGGTGAAACATTAGTGATGAATAGTTGAAATTTTCAAATAAATTATTTCCGTTCCCAAACCTGGAATGAATGTTTGTATCCATTTTTATCATCCGATTCACAATCCCGGTTACTGATCAGGTTCCACTTCTCTTCATTCACATTGGGGAAAAACACATCCCCTTCTATTTCTTCGTGTATCCGGGTCAGATAAATTTTTCTAGCCAAAGGCAATGATGCATTAAAAATTTCAGCTCCCCCAATAATAAATAATTCTTTCACCTGAAGTTTATGTGCCACTTCAATGGCCATATCTAATGATTGAACCGACTCAACTCCATCTGCTTTCCAGTCACCGTTTCGGGAAATAACAATATTGGTTCTTCCGGGTAATGGTTTACCAATTGATTCATACGTCTTTCGTCCCATGATGATGGGCATGGCCCAAGTGGTATTCTTAAAATATTTAAGATCGTTTGGCAAATGCCAGGGAAGTTTATTATCCTTTCCAATCACATTGTTGGAAGAAACAGCAACGATTAAACTTACTATCATACTTTTTATTTAAATAACTTTAAAACAATCAACATAATTTTTCTAATTGGGTATTAGGTATTAGGTATTAGGCAATGGGCAATATTCAATAAGCAATATGCTAAACTCAGAACTCTAAATTCTTAATTCGTAATTCTTAATTCTCAATTCATCCAACTTTCCCTAAACCGCCACCGGAGCTTTAATTGCCGGATGACACTGATAATTCTCCAATGTGAAATCTTCAAACTTAAAATCGAAAATATCTTTGACGGCTGAATTCAATTTCATGGTTGGTAATGGAAATAGTGTTCGGCTCAATTGCAGATCTGCTTGCTCCCGATGATTGTTATATAAATGTACATCCCCAAATGAATGAATAAATTCGCCGGGCTGCAAATCACAAACCTGTGCAATCATCAAGCTTAGTAATGCATAGGATGCAATATTGAAAGGCACTCCTAGAAATACATCTGCACTACGCTGATACAATTGACATGAAAGTTTTCCATTGGACACATAAAACTGAAAA
The DNA here is from genome assembly GCA_043779285.1 of Chitinophagaceae bacterium. Taxonomy (GTDB): domain Bacteria; phylum Bacteroidota; class Bacteroidia; order Chitinophagales; family Chitinophagaceae; genus MGR-bin208. The sequence goes on from JAYWEL010000269.1 coordinate 12,158, forward strand.
AGAACATGACAAGGCATCAATGCCATTTTTGAAAGTTCACCCACATTCCAGGCGTTTACGATCAATCTTCTACTGTCTGGATTTGTTTTTATTTGTTGAATGACTTCAGTGATCTGATCTGTAACTTTTCCATCCAGTCCTTGCCAACAACGCCATTGTTTACCATATACCGGACCCAGGTCTCCATTTTCATTTGCCCATTCGTCCCAAATCCTTACTCCGTGCTCTTTCAGATATTGAATATTCGTATCGCCTTGCAAAAACCACAAAAGTTCATAAACGATACTTTTAAGATGTAATTTTTTTGTGGTGACCATTGGAAATCCTTCCTGCAAATCAAAACGCATCTGGTATCCGAAACAACTTTTTGTTCCGGTTCCGGTACGGTCTTCCTTATCTATTCCTTTATTTATGATATGCTGTAAAAGCTGATGGTATTGCTGCATGAATGCAAGTTAAAAAGAACCATTGTAAAAAAAATAAAAACCCCTTTTAGGGGTTTCATTTATTGAAAAGTGGACCATGTCGGATTCGAACCAACGACCCCTACCTTGTCGAGGTAGTGCTCTAAACCAACTGAGCTAATGGTCCGGTTAAATTATTTTCTTCTTTGTAATTCCTTTTTAATCAACCCCAACTCCCTTCCGGTTTGTCCGGCAACAGAAGAATTTTCCTGTGCTCTCCGCATCAGATAAGGGATCACATCTTCAATAGGGCCGAAAGGTAAGTATTTACTTACAACACATCCAGCTTTTGCCAGGTTGAAAGTAATATTATCACTCATTCCATATAACTGTGAAAAATGAACATGCGGATGATTGATATTTATGCCCTTTTTATTCATCAGTTCTACTGTGTATAAATTACTTTTTTCATTATGCGATGCAACAACAACAGATATTTTTTCGAGATGAGAAATGCAAAACTCAACAGATGCATCAAAATCATTGTCGCATGATTCTTTGTCTGGCTGAATTGGAGAAGGGTAATTGTATTCATCCGCTCTTTTTCTTTCTTTCTCCATATAGGCACCACGCACTAATTTTTCACCCAGGAAAAAATTCTTTTGCAGGGCTTTTTCAAAACTATCCTTTAAAAATTGAAGCCGGTCGGTACGGTATAATTGAATGGTATTAAAAACTACAGCACTGTTTTTATTATACTTCTCCATCATGGCCATGGTCATTGCATCCACAGGATTCTGTATCCAGGATTCTTCTGCATCTATTAAAACCTTAACTCCCTTTTCAAACCCCATGGCACATACCCGATCTACTCTTTGTTCAAACCTTTTCCATTCTGCTTTTTCTACTTCATCTAATGAATCTAAATTCACTATACCATTTACTGCATTTGCATTATCACATTGCAGATGCAATTTTTCGAGCAATGTATGCCTGCAAAACCCGGTTACCTTCACACTCATACATAGAATCTCCGGCTGTGTGGAAGCATAGTTTATCACGTTGATAAACTCTTCACAAGCATGATCATAATTTTCTTCACCTTCTTTTCCTTCAACACCATAATCCAGTATGGTTTTTACATGGTAGCTTGCTAATTTTTTTGCAACATTAGCCGTTTCCTGTAATGTTTCGCCACCCACAAATTGTTTAAAAATTGTTTGACGAATCAACCCTTTTATGGGCAACCCAATTTTAATCATCCAGGGGGTAAATGATGTCCCTAATTTTACCAGAAATTGATAACTCATCGAAGAAAAAAGAAAATGAGCCAATCTCAATTCTTTGTCCGATTTATAAGCAAAAGCGTTTTCCGTATTTTCGAATGAAATAACAGGGTTGGAATCCATATTCATTTTTTTAAATGCGACGCAAAGGTAAATGTTGATGAATGAAAAAAGATTAATTGCTGAAATATGTTATTCGATAATTACTATTTGATAAAATACCTTTACCACAAATAATATTACTAATGCCAACAAAAAAAGCACAAGAGAGTTTTACCATAATGACCGAACTGGTTTTACCAAATGATACCAATATATTTGGGAATTTGATGGGAGGCCGTTTGATGTATTGGATGGACATCGCAGCTGCCATTGCAGCCCAGAAACACTGTAATGCCCCGGTTGTTACGGCTTCTGTCGATAATATTTCTTTCGAAAAATCTATCAAACTGGGAAATGTAGTACACATTGAAGCTAAAATAACCCGTGCCTTTAATACTTCCATGGAGATTCATTTAAATGTGTGGGGTGAAGATCTTAAACTGCAAAACAAATACAAAAGCAATTCAGCCTATTATACTTTTGTTGCATTAGATGAAAATAGTCGTCCTACTGTAGTACCTGAATTAATTTCCGAAACCGAGGAGGAGAAAAAACTTTTTGAAAGTGCATTACGTAGAAGGCAGGTTCGTTTAATCTTAGGGGGTAAAATGAAACCGGATGATGCATCCGAATTGAAAGCACTTTTTTTCAAACCTTAATTAATTAAGCTAAAACCCAATGATGTGGCCCGTGCATCATATGGGTTTTACTTTGCTCTATTGATTGCATGATCTGTTCAAGTATTTCTTCAGGAGCTGCATTATAATTTATATTTAAAGGAGCTTTAAATCGAACGGAAAGATTTGATCCTTTCTTTTTAAACTTCAATCCGGTTTTATTAAAAGCTCTCCAAAAGCCATTAACAACAACAGGTATCACAATGGGTCTGTTTTGTTTAATAAGCAATGCGGTTCCTTTTCTTCCGGGTGCAAAAGGCCTGGTTGTTCCCTGCGGAAAAGTGATTACCCAACTGGATGCAAGTGCTCTGCTAATTTTTCTTGAATCGGATGGATCCAATCCTCTCCTGATTTCAGTCCCTCCCTCTTTCCAGGTTCGCTTTACTGTCAATGCACCGGCAAGTGCAAATAAGCGACTCAGCCAATTGGCATTCATGGTTTCTGCAGCGGCAACAAAGTAGATATTCGTAAAAGGATTCAACAGATAATATGGTAACCCAAGCTTATTTTTTTTACCCCATTTATAGGCACAAAAAATATGAAGGAATGCAATTACATCTGCAAAATAAGTTTGATGGTTGCTGACAAATAAAACATTCTCTTTAGGGAGGTCTTTTAAATTCTCCGTGCCTTCTATTTTTAATTTATTGAAAATAGTTAACCCGGGATATGATGCTAACCCTACAATGGCGTAAACCAAGGCCCTCACTAATCGGATTTTTTTTAACTTTCGGATTAATTTATTCATATACCCCAATCTGTTAAACAGAAGCCGAAAGTAAGTAATACCATCTTGATTTACTAAATAGTTCAACGGACTATGTGTAAATCTTAGATGGTATTATACCGCAGAAAAGCGCATTGGACTATTTACTGTTTATAAGCGGTATAAATCTTCGTTAACCAAATTGTTGTTAAACGAATCAACGAGTAGCTTGGATTTTTTTTTCAGGCTTTTTCATCGGCATTAATCTAAGCTTTTGTAGAAATAAAATTTGAATATACTAACTTGCTTTGATAATTCCGAATTTAAAATTCAATAAAGATTTCATATCGTTTATCCTGTCGTTAAAGCTTTGGAAAAATGTTTCCACCGC
>JAYWEL010000270.1:0-15719 GCA_043779285.1 Chitinophagaceae bacterium
TATAAACCTTTTTATCGTCACCTTGTTCATGAATATATTTTTGAATTATCTCTTCGTTTGCATACTGTCCAACCGTGTTAATGTAGTACCCGTCAGTCCGAAACTACCCTCCCCACAACTGCTGTTTCACTTCTGGATGAATACGGAAAAGTTCTCTTGCAGTAATACTTTTCACCACTTGAACTATCGATTTTGGAGACATCATCGGAACGCTTTGTATCAAAAAATGAACATGATTTTCATCTGCTCCAATCTCCAAAAAATGTATCTCAAACCGGCTTTCAATATTTTTGCACACCTCAACCAAACTCTTTTCAACATCTTCAGACAATACACTTCTCCGATATTTTATCGGACAAACAAAATGATACAGTAACAAACTTTTGTTATGCCGCATATGAATATGTTCGCTCACAATACAAATATCATACAAAATACAAATAGCCACCCCGCAGCAAGCTGCGAGGAATTCTTTCGATTAACCACTTATTAACCCCCTCCGATTAATATTAATCTATTCGGATAAGACTGTGTGCTTACTATTCTCCCCCTTTGGGGGAGTTAGAGGGGGCTACTTTAATAAAGCTTTCACTGTCCATTAAATATTGTGCATTTGCAGCAACCGAATCAGAAGCCGATAAACCGCTCATGATCTGAATATGATTTTTATGCAGAATGCCTGTGTTTACTTTTTGAGCTTTAAAACCGCCGTTTACTTTTTGAAAAACTACCCTATCCATTCCCAAAGACAACACGGCCTCTTTGGGCAACCAATACGCATCTTTTGAATTACCGAATATAACGGCCCTTACCTGGCTGCCGATGGAGATTTTTAAACTGCTATTGTTGAAATAAACTCTTGCTGTTAAAGTTTTACTTTCTTTCCGGTAGAAGGGTTCAATAAAATCTATACTTGCCCTGAAGTCCTTGTCCGGCGCTGTTTCGGGAACGACCCTTACGGTGTTGCCGGTTTTTACCAGGCCCTGGCTATCTCCATAAATATTCAGCAAGGCCCATGCACGGTCGGGGTTATAAACAATAAATACCGATTGTCCTTTTTGCACATACATGCCTTCTTTCAACGAAAGTTCTTCCGTAATTAATGAAACATCTTTCATTGTTGAGGATGGAGTATTCATGGAGCCACTGTTCACCGATTCATGAATATGCCCGCTGTAGTTGCTGTACACGGCAATGGTAAAGGATGGTTGATTTGTTTGGATAACCTGTTGCAACTGCTGACTGCTCATGCCCAGCAACAATAATTTTTCTTTTGCAGCCTGAATGAGTGTTATGTTATCCGGATCATTTTTGACAAGGAATAATAAATTCTGTTGTGCCGTCATTATTTCGGGGCTGTAAATATCCATGATGCGTTGGCCCTTGCTGATTTTTTGATAGCGATGACGGACATACAATTTTTCTATTCTGCCTGCTATTCTTGAAGAAATACTTCCCACCTGTCTTGTATCATAAGCAATTGTACCCAATGCATCAATTTCAATCTGCTCTTCTTTTTTCTCAATGGTTGTAACAGGAATGGAAGACACAACAAATTCGTTGGTTGGTTTCAGCAATGCTTCCAGATCAGGTTCAGTTGATTTTTTCCCTCCTGTTTCTTTTTTTACCAAATCCATTCCGCAGATAGGACAGGCGCCGGGTTTGTCCCTGATAATTTCAGGGTGCATCGGGCAGGTATATTCAACTGCTGCATGGTCATGTTTGCTGTTTTCCATTTTTACTAAGTCCATTCCGCACTTGGGGCATAAGCCGGGCTTATCACTGAAAACAGAATCTTCCGGCATAGGACAGGTGTACATTACATTTGCAGGTAAAGCCTTTTGTTCTGAGGGAGATTTATTATTGTTACAAGCTGTAGAACCAATTAGCAATATGCAATAAACAATCAGCAAAAGATAATAAGCAACTAAAGTATTTCCCCATTTGCCAATTGCCAATTGCTTATTGTTTATTGCCGATTGCCCCCGTCCACTTCGTATCCGGGTAGGCATTGCAAATTGCCTATTGCCAGTTGCCCATTGCTTATTTAAAATTTTACTCTTCATAATATTTTCGCTTAACTCAATTGATATTGTAACATCATACCATCATCTTCATGTTCAAGATTGTGACAATGAAAAACAAATTTGCCTGAAAGATTCTCAAAAGGAACAATCACTTTTACTGTTTCACCAGGCATTACCAATACCGTGTCCTTCCATCCATTTTCCGATGCAATCAAACTCTCCCTGCCGCCGCTGCGTTGAATTACATGGAAGAAAGTGCCATGCAAATGCATAGGATGTGGTTCATCGCCCTTGCTGTTATCAAACACCCATATTTCATTGGTATTAGCCGCAACAGTTTCATCAATACGGTTGCTGTCATACAGTTTGCCATTGATGCGGTGACGCATCTGCATACCGTTGTTCATGGGCACACCGTGATGCTCCATTGCGTTTGAAATTTCAAAGGTTCTTGTTTTAACTGCAGAAGAAACCGGGATTGCAGTAATGGCAGAAAGATTTGCCGGAACGGTAAATGCATCTGCAGAAGTAACGGCTACTTTAAACTTCATGATTTTAAAAGCTTGCTTGCCCTGTGCATTGCCACCGTTGTTAAATTCTTTGCTTTGTAAATAAATCTCAGTACCGATTGCAGAACCGGCGAAGTTTACCAGCACATCTAATCTTTCGCCGGGAGCAATTAAAATATTTTTTACTGAAACAGGATTCTTTAATAATCCACCGTCGTTGCCAATAATAATCATATCGGCATTGTTGCTCAATGCCAGATTATACAGCCTTGCATTGGAGCCATTGAGAATACGCAGGCGATAATATCTTGTTGCTACATCAATATAAGGCGCAAATATTCCATTCACTAAAACAGATTCGCCCATGTAACCTGCCATTACTTCTTCCATGGAAGGATTGTAATTAATACCCGATGTAGTGATACGTTTATCCTGTATCACCAAAGGCAATTCATATTGAGCTGAAGGAAGATTTAGCGCCGCTTCTTCAGCATCATTAATAATAAAAATTCCTGCCAATCCCTGAAAAACCTGCCTACCTGTTTTTTCATGCGGATGCGGATGATACCAGCTTAAACCAGCTCTTTGATTTACTGTAAACTGGTAACGGAATGTGCCACCTGCATTGGCCAACTGATCGGGATGGCCATCCATCAATGCAGGTACTTTCAAACCATGCCAGTGAATATTAGTATGTTCCGATAAATTATTTTGTAACAAAATATTTACTGCATCGCCTTTATTAATTCTGAAAGACGGGCCTAACAAACTGTTGGGCTGATAACCCAATACGGGGATATTTGTTCCTTTAAGATTTGCTGTTGTTGCCTGTGCCGACAGTGTATGATTAGCTCCTGCCTGAGATGGAAAAGAAAGCAATTTTGAAAAATCTCCTTCGGTTACCATTACAGGTTTTGTCATCAAACCAATATGATGGTCTTTTTTGCAACCGGCAAGAAACCCTGTAATTGTGCCTGCTGCCAAAACAGCACCTGTACTTAGCCCCGATATTTTTATAAAATCTCTTCTTTTCATATTTTTTCGTTTTGAGATTATTTCTTTTCCATAATCCGTTCTAATGTTACCTGTAATCTGAGTGCCTGGTTCAGCAATTCTGTATATTCTAACTGTGTCATGTACAGCGTTTCCCATGCATCATATAGCATGAACAGTTCTTCTGTATTTTGTTCGTAACCCAACTGCATGGTTTTATAATTATTTCTTAATGCAGGAATAATATTTTCGTCATACAGTTTTACCTGTTTCTTTTTTAACTCCAGTTCATTGCGCATGCCATAAGCCATGCCGCTGTATTCATTTACCATCATTTCTTTTTGCGATTGTAAAGTGTTTGATTTCCATTTCAGGCTTTCAATATTGGCTTTATTCATTTTTGAAGACCATTTAGCCATAGGTATTTTTACCATACCCATGATAGTGTAGAGCACGGGCTGACCGCCAAAGCCAAACATATTATCATAGCGGATACCGAACTGCGGTTTCAGGCTTTGCCGTTCTGTTTCCTGTTTGAGCCATGTAAGGTTGATGTCTTTATCAATAGCTTTTAAATCGCTGCGGTTGCTATAGAATAGTGTACTGTCGAAGACAACAGATGAATAATTCTGAAACTGGTAAGCGGTATCAATATCAAAATCAATCAGGGCGTTTCTGCCCATCAGCGAATTGATACGGATACGTTTTTCGTTGATGTCGCTTTCAAACATCAAAAGCATACTCTGTAAATTACCAAGCGCTGCTTTTGCTTTGTAATAAGCGCTTATTTTTTCCAGGCCGTATTTGTAGCGTATCTCTGCATTTTTAATCATGAAGTCGAGTAGTTTTTCATTCTGTTCAATGATGACTATTTTCTTTTTCAGGATGATCCATTCGTAGTAAAACTGTTTGGCATCATTCATCAATTCATTCAGGGTAGCATTTTTCTTTTCTTTTTCTACTAATGACATGGCTTTCATGTATTGTTCATCCGCATCCAGCTTTTTTTTATTCGGAATCATTTGTTCGCCGGAAAACATGACCGAACCCATACCTGGTATATCGCCTTCCCGATGCCAGAGCCCCACATTATAGGGTGTCATAAATTGACCAAACCCTACCTGCGGCGGCATCCAGCTTCTTGCCCCTTTTGCCGCTTCATCCATTGAGCGGATTTCATTGTCGTACATCTTCACTACAGGATGTGAGGCTTTGATGCTATCTATAATAGCTTTCAATGTTAACTGCTGTGCAGATAAACTGATTGAAAAAGTAAACAGGCCAAGTATGAATAATAATCTTTTCATTGTATATTTTTTACGCACAACAATTTTTATCTTTTTGAATGGGTGGACAAGGAACAGTTCCATACGAACAAAAAACGCAACAGTCAGCGGGTTGGGGCTTTAATATAGTTTTGCATTTTTCACATTCATAAAAATACTGGCAGGCATCCGTTGGCATTTCTTCCTGTTTTTGATGTTTGCAATGAGGGCATGTAATGGTTGATATCAGTATCATTTCCTTTTCCGTTTATTCTTTTACATCAATTAAATCAATTTTTCCTTTGCGTTTCAATTCCCACTCTTTGACCATTTCAAAAATTACGGGGGTTATCAGCAAAACATAAATGGTAGAACTGAGGGTGCCGCCAATTAATGGAATGATAATGGGTTTCATTATATCACTGCCTGTACCTGTTGCCCATAAGATGGGAAACAAACCAAAGAGGCTGACAGAAACCGTCATTAACTTCGGCCTTAATCTTTTTACGGAACCATCCATTACAAATTGCCGGATGATAGCAGGAGTTAAAGTGGCTTTTGAATTACCATGTTTTGCTACCATTTTTTCCATGGCTTCATTCAGGTAAATAGTCATAAGCATAGCTGTTTCAATGGCCATTCCAAACAAGGCGATGAAACCAACAGCCACTGCAACGGATAAATTTACACCATAGAAATACACCATGAACACACCACCGATTAAAGCAAAGGGAACTGTAACCATTGTTACCGCAGCTTCTTTAAACGAATGATAGGTGAAATACAATATCATGAAGATGATCACCAGTACAATGGGCATGATGAATGTTAATGTGCGATTGGCCCTGATCTGGTTTTCCCATTGTCCGCTCCATTCTAAAAAATAACCTTTGGGTAATTTGGTTATCATCTGGTTTAGCTTTTGCTGTGCTTCTTTTACCGTACTGCCCAAATCTCTTTCCCGTACATTGAATAAAACGGTTCCCCGCAGCATGGCATTCTCAGAGTTAATCATAGGTGGGCCATCGCTCAAACGCACATCTGCTACTGCTTCTAATGGTATGGGGCCAAAATTCATGGTCTGCACCTGCAACCGTTTCAATGCCTGCAGGTTGTTACGGAAATCCTGTCCATATCGTGCATTTACCGAAAAACGTTGCCGGCCTTCAATGGTAGTGGTGAGCTTCATACCACCCAATGCAATTTCAATTACGGCATTTACATCATCCACACTCAAACCATATCTGCCGATTTCTTCTCGTTTCACTATTATGTCAATGTATTTTCCACCGGTGATGGGTTCTACATACAGATCCTTGATGCCATCAATTCCTTCCAATTGTTTCTTGATGGTTTGCGCAAAAGCATAAATGCTGTCAAGGTTTTGTCCATATACTTTTAATCCAACATCCGTTCTTATTCCTGTTGAAAGCATATTGATTCGGTTGATGATGGGCTGTGTCCATCCGTTGGTAACACCGGGTATCTGCAGCCTTGCATTCAGTTCATTGATGATGCTGTCTTTTGTCAATCCTTTGCGCCATTCTTTTGTGGGCTTCAGCAGAATGATGGTTTCAATCATGCTGATGGGAGAGTTGTCTGTTGCTGTGTTTGCTCTTCCTGCTTTTCCCAGCACATGCGATACTTCAGGAACTGTGAGTATCAGTTTGTCCTGCACCTGCAACAAACGTTTTACTTCTGAATTGGACACATCGGGTAAGGTTACCGGCATAAACAACAGCGAACCTTCATCCAGTGGCGGCATAAATTCAGATCCTAACCTTGTCATCATGATAACGCCAATTGCTAATGCAATGATGTTGATACCGATGGTTGTTTTACGCCATTTCAAACACCAGGACAGAATGGGGGAGTAAATTTTCTCCAGGTTTCTTGTAATGGGGTTGGCACTTTCCGGTTTCATTCTTCCTTTCAGGAAAAAAGAGATCAGCACTACTGTTAATGTAATGGCCAGCACTGCATCAACCAGCAGGATGAATGTTTTTGTCCATGCCAGCGGATGGAATAATTTCCCTTCCATTCCTGTAAGCAGAAACACGGGCAGAAAAGAAGTAACAACAATGATGGTGGAGTAGAATACACCCGGCCCCACCTGCTTGGACGACTTCTCAATAATGTCTAATCTTTCCTGTTCTGTTAACGGATCTTTACTTCGTTTAAATAGTTTCACTATGAATATTTCTTTTTAAAAAGATGAAATAAATTTCTTGCCTTATACCTTATACCCAATTCCCCATTCCCAATACCTTATTCCCAATTCCCATTTGCCCTTTGCCTATTACCCATTCTCCTTTTCCAATTGTGCCTCACTCAAATGCCGGTATGCATTCTCCACCATGACAATGCCATCATCTACCACCACACCAATTGCCAATGCAATACCTGTCAGTGACATGATGTTGGAAGAAATGCCAAAAGCTTCGAGCAGGATAAAACCAATGGCCACAGAAATGGGAAGCTGAATAAGTATGACCAATGCACTGCGCCAGTGAAAAAGAAAAAGAATTACAACAATGGAAACAGTGATCATGATCTCGATCAGCGAACCTTTCACTGATTCAATAGCTTCTTCAATCAAAATGCTTCTGTCGTAAGAAGTTTTAAACGTTACCCCTTCGGGTAAACCTTTTTCCACTTCTTTCATTTTTTCTTTCACTGCATTTATTACTTTATCTGCATTTTCACCATAACGCATTACCACTATGCCACCAACCACTTCGCCTTTGCCATCCATATCAAAAATGCCAAGGCGCAGATCGCCGCCCATTTGCACACTGCCAATATCTTTTACCCGAACAGGAATACCGTTGTAATTGGTTAATGCAATATTTTCAACATCTTCTTTGCTTTTGATATATCCCAATCCACGGATGATGTAAGCCATGTCGGCCATTTCAAATTTTCTGCCGCCCACATCATTGTTGTTGGCTTTTACTTTGTTCATTACATCCATGAGTGAAACATTGTAGTACTGCAGCTTCACCGGATCAACCACTAATTGATATTGTTTTTCAAAACCACCAAAGGAAGCTACCTCCGCCACTCCGGGCACTGTTTGCAAAGCAAATTTTACATACCAATCCTGCAAGGCCCGTTGTTCACCAAGATCCATCTTGGGTGCATCGAGATGATACCAGTAAATATGACCCACGCCTGTTCCATCGGGACCAAGCGTTGGCGTTATGCCCTGTGGCAACAAACGTTGAGCATAGTTCAACCGTTCCAAAACCCTTGTTCTTGCCCAGTAGATGTCAACATCATCCTCAAAAATTACATACACAAAACTCATCCCGAACATAGATGTGCCACGTATGTTTTTAATTTTTGGAATGCCCTGCAGATTGCTGACCAACGGATACGTTACCTGGTCTTCCATCACCTGCGGGCTGCGGCCCATCCATTCAGTAAAAACAATTACCTGGTTCTCACTCAGATCAGGAATGGCATCAATGGGGTTTTTCTGAATGGAGTAAATGCCCCATGCAAACAAGCCCGCCGATATCAGCAATACTACAAACCTGTTTCGTAAAGCCAGTTCAATTAATATTCGAACCATGTTTTTTAATTTAATTAGCAATTTGCAATAAGCAATTTGCAAACAAAAACGGACAGCCTTGCCTATTGCCCATTGTCTATTGCCTATTGCCCATTGCCTGTTGATTATTTAATCACTTCTTTATCGTCTGTCGATATTGCATGTTGAGCAGTATCTTTATTCATCGTGTTCATATCATGTTCTTTGTCTTCGGTTTTGCTTTCACTATTATTACATGCTGTTAAAGTAAGGATGCTGATTGACAAAAAACTGAAAATTATTTTATTCATTTTATGTTTGTTTTTAAGTTGAGTTAATGATGATGGTTTGAGTGGTCATCTTTCTTTGCTTTCAAATCCATTCCGCATTTACTGCACTGCCGGGTTTGTCGCTTATCACTTCCGGATGCATGGGGCAACTGTAGTTAACCTTTTCGGTCTTTTCTTTTGTATGCTTTTGTTTTGTTGTGTCCTGCGCAATTACTCCAACAGACAGGATGGTCATTACTGCCATCATCAGTATTTTCATTGTTTTCATTTGAATAAAATTTAAAGTATATACCAGTTAAAAAATAAATACAAATGCCAATAGCCCGACAATTATTTGTCCGGCTAAAACAAGAGTGTCATTCTTAAATACGGAAAGTGCAGTTACGGATGTAAACTGCTATATCGCTTTTTCGGGGAGGTGCATGACTGATAGGATTTTCTTCCGTTACAGAAGAAAGGCCATGAGCAGGAATTTCAATAAAAGAAATGGGTAATGTACCGGTAAGCAACTGCATCATCTGAAATGAAACAGTTACTTTTTGATCTTTTTCAATCTTAAGTTGTTTATGCTCATCCTTACAGCAGCCATTGTCTTTTGAATCGGTTTTTTCCATGCCACAGTTGTCGCATTTGTTCGGGTTACTGTGCCCCAAACTCCAGTTCACCAGTTCGCCCATACAATAATGCATGTGAACGGTAGCACCGGTAGAAGTGCTGATGTAGAGAAAAGATAATATGGCTACGATGAACTTTTTCATTCTTGCTATGAATACAAAAGTATAATTATTTTTTTCAGAAATGGAAAACAAAATGACTTATTGCCAATAACGGGCATATTACAACCACAACCTGGTTGTTTTAAACTGTCATAATTCGGCAGATTAAATCAATCAACAGACAAACTGTATCTTTGTCCGCTCAAACAAATTTTGAAATGAGTCGTAAAGGAAAAGTGTTGGTTGCTATGAGTGGCGGTATTGACAGTACTATCACTGCTCTTATGTTGCATGATGAAGGTTATGAAGTAATTGGTATTACCATGAAGACCTGGGATTATGCAGCCAGTGGTGGTGGCAAAAAAGAAACCGGTTGCTGCAACCTGGATAGTTTTAATGATGCCCGTCAGGCGGCCGTGGAGCATGGTTTCTCCCATTATATCTTAGATATCCGGGACGAGTTTGGCGACTTTGTTATTGAAAATTTTGTAGACGAATATATTGCCGGGCGTACACCCAACCCTTGTGTAATTTGTAATACCCATATAAAATGGAGGGCTTTATTGAAAAAAGCGGATGCACTGGATTGTGAATTTATGGCAACAGGCCATTATGCAAAAATACGTCAACATGATAATGGACGCTATGTAATAAGCAAAGCCATTGATGAAACAAAGGATCAAAGCTATGTTCTTTGGGGATTGCAACAGGACCTGTTGAGCCGTACTTTATTGCCATTGGCACCATACCGTAAAACAGAAATCCGCCAAATGGCAATGGATTATGGTTACCCCGAACTAGCTAAAAAAAGTGAGAGTTATGAAATTTGTTTTGTACCGGATAATGATTACCGTGGGTTTTTGAAAAGACGGATAGAGGGATTGGAGGAAAAAGTGGCTGGTGGAAATTTCATTGACAAACATGGTAAAGTTCTTGGGCAACATAAAGGTTATCCGTTTTATACTATTGGCCAACGAAAAGGGCTGGACATCACATTTGGCAAACCGGTATTTGTTACAAAAATTGATGCCGAAAACAACACGGTTGTATTAGGCGATGAAGAAGACTTGAACCAAAATGAAATGATGGTTGGCCGAATTAATATGATTAAATATGATTTGATTACCCCAGGCATGGAAGCTACGACCAAGATTAGATATAGGGACCAAGGGGCTATTTCTAACCTTTATCCAGATAATGGAAACCTGAGAATTCGTTTTTATGACGAAGTAAAAGGAATTGCACCTGGACAAAGTGCTGTTTTTTATGAGGGTGATGATGTTATCGGAGGTGGTATAATACAACGAGGCGAATTGATATTATAAGTACAATCAACCCCATTTTCAGGCAATAATTATATATATATCTACGTTTTACATGACCGGAAATAACTTTAGTTCCGGTTTTTGCTTTTAACTTAGTATGCATACTTTCCTTAGGAATATATCATAAACTTAAATTTACATCTGTGAACTTTTTGAAAAAATATTTCCAAAATTCTTTTTATTTATCGATAACTATTTTGGGCAGTTTATTATTTCTATTCTCATGTAACAAACAAACCTTAGAAACATTTCAGACTGAACCGTTAACTAATTTCTATCCTTTACAGGTAGGCAAGTATTTAACTTACCGAGTTGACTCAACTGTTTTTATCAATTTTGGAAGAACAGAAGCAATTCGAAAATATCAGATTAGGCATACCATTGATGCACAGATTACAGATAACCTGGGAAGACCAAGTTTCAGAATATTGAGAACTATCAGAGATTCGGCCGGCACACAAAATTGGATAGCTTCTGGCACATACATTATTACTCCACTTGATTTTTCAATTGAAGTTGTTGAAGAGAATTTACGGTATATAAAAATGGTGCTTCCAATAAAAACAAAATACAAATGGAAGGGGAATAAATACATTCCTACCAATCCGTATAATTCATTGTACAATTTAAGTAACGATGACAATATGAATGATTGGGATTATGTTTATGACAATATTCAATCCTCAACGAATATCAATGGTAAAACATACAATAATGTTTATACCATCGAACAGATCAATGAAAGCATCAATGTACCCATTGTATCTGCCAGTTCGTATGCAGCTTTAACCCGTTCGGTTGAAAAATATGCAAAGAATATCGGTTTGGTATATCGTGAACTTACCATGTGGGAATATCAACCCAACCCCGGTGGACCAAGCCCATATAAAATTGGATTTGGAATTAAAATGTGGTTAATCGATAATAATTAATAAGATTATTTTTATACTAATCTTTAAAACCCAAACGAGTGCCTGATGAAAAGCTTTTATTCTTTAATGCTGATTTTATTTTTTGTAGTTTCTGATTCAAGTGCACAGCTCAACAGGCATATCATTCAGTTTAAAGACAAAAACGGCACATCCTTTTCGATCAACAATCCATCTGCTTATCTTTCCTCCAGAGCCATTGCAAGAAGGACCCGATATAATATCCCGATTGATAGTACAGACTTGCCAATCACCAAACGGTATCTGGACAGTATCCGTCTGGTGTCCAACGTAACGATTCTTAATTCATCGAAATGGATGAATCAGGTTGCCATACAAACTACAGATTTAAATGCTTTGAATAAAATAATTTCTTTCTCTTTTGTAAAATCAATTACAGGTATTGCAGCTAGAGAAAAATCATTGGATACAACTATAAATCCAAAATTTAAGTTAGAAACAATCGGACCTGAATTACCGAAAAAAAACGTAATCAATGCACGGGAACAAATTGATTACGGACAAGCATCTGCGCAAATAAATATGCACGAAGGTGCGTTTTTACATGATAATGGATTTAAAGGAGAAGGCATGATCATCGCTATGCTGGATGCAGGTTTCCTTTCGTATAAAACCAATCCGGCATTTGACAGTGTACGAATGAATGGACAGGTATTGGGCGAACGGGATATTGTTGCCAATGCAATCAATACAGATATTGCTCATGGACATGGAATGAATGCATGGTCAACCATCGCGGCAAACCGACCCGGCTTAATGGTTGGTTCTGCACCTAAGGCAAAGTTCTGGTTATTCCGCACTGAAGATGTAGCATCCGAATATCCAATAGAAGAACAGAATTGGTTGGTGGCTGCCGAGTTTGCCGACAGTGTTGGTGCCGATATGATATCTTCTTCCCTGGGTTATTTATATTTCGACAATCCATCCTTTGATTATTCATATGCTCAACGTAATGGGAAATTTTCCTTGGTAACAAGGGCTGCCAATCTCTCTGCAAAAAAAGGAATGATTGTGATGAACAGTGCCGGAAATGATGGCACTAATACTACCGATAGAAAGTATGTTTTGTGCCCGGCGGATGGCGATAGTGTGGTTGCAGTGGGTGCCGTAAATGTCTCCGGGCAAATAGCTGGTTTTTCAAGTTGGGGGCCAAACAGTGCAGGAAAAATTAAACCCAATATTGTCTCGCTTGGACAAGGAACTATCATAGCAAATTTTGCCGGAAATCCTTCCGCAGGAAATGGAACATCTTTTTCAAATCCAAATATCGCCGGTTTAATTGTATGTTTATGGCAAGCATTCCCGGAATTCAGGAATATGGATATTATTGATGTGGTACAAAGAAGTGCCAGCAAGTTTAATAACCCGGATGAACGTTTTGGTTATGGTATTCCTAATTTTAAAACGGCCCATGCCATCTTGCTCAAAAAAAGAAATTTGGCTTTGTATCAGAAAATATTGGCAGAACAATTTATTAAAGCATACCCCGTTCCATTTAAAGATGATTTCAGCGTTTTATTTAAAGCAAAAAAAGACGGAACGATTGTACTGAAATTATTTACTGTAGATGGCAAATTAATAGAAACAAAAACTGTAAGTATCGTCATGGACGATTTTTACAAAATTCAATTCAAACCAATTGCCAGCCTGGCTCCTGCCGTTTATCTGGTAAATTATGATGATGGAGTGAATAACGGAACGTTGAAAATTTTCAGGAATTAAAAACAGCAATAAATAGGCTATCTGCTTTTTTATCGTACCCCTTTAATAGCTCCATTCGTTGAAGAGTCAGGTTATGTTTTTGTTGAATGAAATCTACCATTGCTTCATTTTCCTTTTTGAAAACAGAACAGGTTATATACACAAAATGTCCGCCTTTATTTAGTTGAGCAATGGCATTTGAAACAATATTTTTTTGCATGGAATTATACTGATCAATCTTTCCGGCTTCAAAAAAAACAAGCTGCTCGGGTGTACGACTCCATGTGCCCGATCCTGTACATGGAACGTCGGCAATGATCAGGTCAAATGTTTTTTGTAAAATTTCTTCCCCTGGTTTTTCCAGGTTTGTAACAATCCGTTCATATTTTTTTATTCCAGCTTTCTTAAATCGTTTATCCAGGTTGGAGAGAATGGATTCCCGAATATCGGAAACAGTCAAATCAATCTTTGGATTGATATCATAAAGCAAAATGGACTTGCCACCACTGGCTGCACAGCAATCCCAAACCGAAGGCTTGTCATTCAGAGGCGGAGCCAAAGCGGAGCCGAAGAATTTGCCAACCTGCTGAGAATTTAAATCCTGTACAACTGCGTCTTTATCCAATTCGATGATGTCATCAAGCTTTGTATTATTTGAAAATGAAATACAGTTTTCTGAAACCACATTGAATTTTAATTTTGCTTTTTTCAAATTTTGCAAAACCGATTTTTCTTTACCCGGTCTTATCCGGATGAATAAATCGGGTTGTATAAAAAACGATTGAATAAATGCTTCCTTATCTATTTCATTACTTAATTCGGCGATGAATGGAAAAACATCCGTTAAAGAATTTTCAAACCCAAGGAATGATAATTTTTCTTTCAAACTTTTACCAACTTCTATATTCCACTCAGGTTCCAGATGTTGCAAAACATCATTTGGCTCATTGGAACAGAGAAAAAGTCCGATCAATATTTTTTCATCAATTGTAAATTCTGAAAATGCTTTTCCAGTTCTGCAATAGCAATAACACAAATGACTGATCTGCTTCCTGTCCTTCGATCCGTACTTTTTATGCCCACTAAAAAGATTTTTTAGAAACAAAGCAAGCGGTTGGCTTCCATCATATTGATGAATGAGCACTTTTGCAGAATTGATGTATGAATGAAATCGGCTCATTGTTGCAAGATAAAATGTCCAATGGACTTGCAGCATATTTTTTTATTTCGCACTGCAATTTTATCAATAGCATGGCATAATCCGTAATATTAACAAGCGAAAAAAAACAATCCGTAAAAAGAGATGAACCCGGGTTTTATACAGTACAACTTTATCCGTAAAATAACTATACGACGATAAAACTGTTGTAAAAAAATATTACTGTACTGTGTAATTGCAGGTTTGAATAATAAAGGCTTAAGGAGATAACTTCCATTGAAAAAGCGATTGTGCAGGTACAATCGCTTTCATTTTAAATGAAATCAATAAATGAAAATTAATTCCAAGCTTTGTATTCTTCATGTGTATCAAAGATGTCTCTGAAACGGGTTACCAAACCATCCTGATCAAATTCCCAGATCATACACCAAATTGATTCAGACTTTTTACCAGTCTTTAAAATTTTTGCTTTGTAATAGCCGGTAACTACTACCAAATCTTTTCCATTTTCAGTTTCTTCAAAATAATGCTCTGGTCTCATTTCCAGAATCTCTACACTTTTAGTAAGCTCATTGAAAAAATTTCTCACCTCGTTTTTTCCCTTGAAAGTTCCTGCATTAGGGATGTCAGGCTTACCCATGGCTGTCCAGATTACCTGTGGGTGTAATTCGGAGATAATAGCTTCAATATCTCCGTTGCTGAAAGCTTCATAAAAATTTTTTACTTTCAAATCATTGTGCACTAATACTTCCATAATTGTAATTTTAAAGGTTAAATAATAATGAATCTTGTTTCTAACTTTCTTAAGGTATGTACTATTTTCTCTGGTGATGAGAAGATTGTTTAAATTCAAACCACCGAAATAAAATCTATTAAGCAGTTCATTTCAACATTTAACAGGTAGGTAAGCAGAATATTCAGTAGTATTAAGTTCGTACTTTTTACAATATTTTAATAATATTTTTTTGCACATTTTAGCATGGAAAATAAAAAAAGATTCCAATTAACCTGAGTTACAATCTATTAACCAAATTTATTAAAATAAATAATTTCACTAAATTATTGCAGGCAAAAACAAGATGTAGATATTATGAAATCACAGCACTCAAATAGAATGGCTATAAATATTTTTTTGTAACGAATAACCCCGCAGCAAGCTGCCGAGGTATCGAATACAAAATACAGCAAACGCACAAAATACAAACAGCCACCCCGCAGCAAGCTGCGAGGAATTCTTTCGATTAAATAG
>JAYWEL010000271.1:0-15709 GCA_043779285.1 Chitinophagaceae bacterium
AGTCCAATGCGCTTTTCTGCGGTATAATACCATCTAAGATTTACACATAGTCCCTGCCCGTCCAGTCAGGCGGGCGTTGGACTATTTAGTAAATCAAGATGGTATTACTTGTTCAATAATTATTTTTAAAACTTTGGATTATTTTAGTAGGTTACATAACTAAAATTAGTAGCAATGAAAACTTTAATCCCTTCCAAAGTAGCCGAAATCATTTTCGGATTAATCATTGGCATGTTTGGCGTTTTTCATTTCATGGACGTTGAAGGCATGTCGGCAAAAATACCTGCTTTTATGCCCGGCTCAGCATCAATATGGGTATATATAACGGGATCGATGCTATTGCTTGCCGCCATTTCTATTATTACCGGTAAACAAAAAATGTTGGCATCCTATTTATTAGCAGCCATGTTATTGACCATTGCATTAACAGTTCATTTAAAATCTGTGGTGGATGGCAGTGAACAGGCCATGGGGCAAATACTAAAAGATGTTGCTATGGCCATGGGTGCTATTCTTATTGCAAACCGATCAGACAAATAGTTACTTGACTAGTCTTAAAAAACCCCAACGATTTGCCGGGGTTTTTTAATTTTTTAAACAAACAAATCGTTATATAAATGCCCCCCGGGAATTACAGCATATTTATCCAAATCGGTAATTCCTTCCTCGGCCAATACTTGTTCATCTATAAATAAATTACCAGTGCAGGAAGTAGAAGATCTTTTTAAAATATAAAAAGCCGTGTCTGATAAGATATCTGTGGTGCGGCTCATATTAATCAATGCCTGACCCCCTAATAAGTTTTTAACTGCTGCTGTTGCAATAGTAGTACGTGGCCACAAAGAGTTTGCGGCAATATTGTATTTTTTTAATTCAGCTGCCCATCCAATCGTCATCATGCTCATGTTGAATTTCGTCAACGTATAGGCTAAATGATTTTCAAACCATTTAGGCTCCATATTCAATGGAGGGGACAACGTCAATATATGTCCATTAGATGATTTTTTTAGAAATGGAATGCAGGCTTTCGCAACAAAGAAAGTTCCCCGCACATTTACATCATGCATCAAATTCCATCGCTTGGTTTCTGTTTGTTCGGTATTACTTAGCGAAATAGCCGATGCATTATTGATCAGGATATCAATACCGCCAAATGTTTCAACGGCTTTATCTACAACGGCCTGTATTTGCTCTTCGAATCGTATATCGCATTGCATAGCCAGGGCATTGCCACCCACTGCTTTCATTTCTTCAGCAGCCGAAAAAATGGTTCCCCCTAAACGTGGATCTTCCTCAACCGACTTGGCGGCGATAACGATATTAGCCCCTTCTGATGCAAGTTTTAGTCCAATTGCTTTACCAATACCCCTGCTTGCCCCGGTGATCAACACTGTTTTATCTTTAAATACCATCATGTACGTTTTATGTTATTAATCGCTTTATTATAGCTCGTCTTTTTTCTACTTGGTAAATTTACGAAGTGGACAGTAAATACAGCAACCTAAAAAAAGAGAATAACTGCTCTATAATACTATAGCTTATGCATGTACATTTGTATTGAAACTGATCGATACAAATCCAATCCAATATCTTAAGTAAAAATCTGTCCAACTGAAAAAACCAAAAAAATTGTATCAATTAGTTTCAAGCTGAAGCCCGTTTCGATCTAATCCCTGTGAAAACTAAACCTTGAAGAAACCAAATTATTCGATATCCTAACAAAAAAACTAATTTGGTTAACGCTCAACCCTACTGTATTTAAACCCCGCATAAAACGGGGTTTTTGTTTTTTAGTACTCAGGCAAGATCGGCTTGGTTTCTACAATCGCTTCTATACGCTGTATAATTTCTTCATTTAATAAATGCACGGTATCTAATGATTTTAGATTTTCAATTAACTGTCCTTTTTGGGTGGCTCCTAAAATCACGGAAGTTACATTCGGGTTTCTGATACAAAAGGCTATAGCCAGGTTTGATAGTTTGATACCTAATTCATCTGCCAGTGCCGATAGTTTTTTTACTTTATTAATTTTATTATCGACCATCCACTGATTTTTTAACCATTCTAATCCGGCAATACCAAATCTGCTTTCTTCCGGAATACTGTTCGTGTACTTTCCGGTTAAAAATCCAGAAGCAAGGGGGCTCCAGATGGTTGTACCCATTCCAACTGTATTAAATATCCCCAGGTATTCATTTTCCATTTTATTTCTTTCAAACAAATTGTATTGAGGTTGTTCTACAACCGGACCAATTAACCCAAGTTGGCTTGCAACCCGGTGAGCTTCCATAATTTCAACCCCACTCCACTCACTTGTTCCCCAATATAAAATTTTCCCTTGCTGAATAAGTTGATGCATTGTCCAAACCACTTCCTCCATGGGTGTTCTTTTATCGGGTCGGTGACAATAAAATAAATCAAGATAATCCACCTGCAATCTCTTTAATGCTTCATGGCAGGCTTCTGTTAAATGTTTCCGGCTTAAGCCTGTTTGATTAGGTTTGTTTTCTTTTCCACGCCATCCAAAAAAAGCCTTACTGCTTATAACGACTGAAGTGCGGTCCCAGTTTTTTTGTTTCAATATTTTGCCCATCAATAATTCACTTTCACCCAATGCATACACTTCGGCATTGTCGAAAAAATTAACCCCATGATCATATGCAATGCCCATTAATTCATCCGCTGTTTTAAGATCAATCTGTTTGTGGAAACTAATCCAACTGCCAAATGAAAGTGCACTTAACTGAAGGCCGGTCTTGCCCATATACCTGTATTCCATAAAATTTGTTTGTTATTTGTTGAAGGTAGAATAACCACGATGATAAATCAAAACACTTAATAAAGAGTTGAATATTTTAATCAAAAAGTAAAAAATAAATTGACTTTAGTCCGGAAGAGATTCGCTGGGTACTATAACAGTACCGGTTGGCATATTTATTTTATACCAGCTAAGATCCTGCCCTGCTTCCAATCCCTTTTCGCCATATATGCGTTTATCTTTTGTATGAATCCAGACCGGTTTATCGGTATAAAATTTTTGCAAATTTTGATTCCACCACAATTCAGGACTTCTCAACGTATCTCCCTTTACACTAAAAACAACTACACTATCCCGTAAAAAAACCATATTGAGATTATCAAAATATTTTCCATACCGGGCATTCAATTGATTCTCGATTTTAATGCTGTCGTTGTAAAAATCAACATGGATCGACTTTGGAAATTCATAATAAGCGGTATCCTCCTGGTAACGTAACATCAACGGCGCAGTCATCCTGGCTTTTACAATTCCACCCTGGCTGATCAGTGTATTGATATGTACAGCTTCTTCAACCATCGAAACTTTTTCAAACATTTCTTTTAAAGCCTTCTCATCATTTTCGCATCCCAAAGCAAAACAGCAGCTCATAAATAAAGCTGCTGAAATGAATTTGTTTTTAATATCTAGGTAAAAATTATTCATATCTCGTTTTTCTAAACCAGATATCGCTCAGGTTGAAACCTGCAGAAATCCGGAAATTATTATCCTTCAGCAAATTATTATTATTGCCCCGATTGATATATTCAAAGGAAAGATTGAGTCGGGTAAACTGCCCCGGACTTAACCGGTTATAATTCGCTACCGGTAATTCAAGCCCGAAACTTACACCATATTGGGAAAGCGATTTTTTTACGTTAATATAATCAGGCCCGAAGAAAAAACCTGCACGGAATGCCACATTACTCCAGTAATTTCTGGTTGGAGTCGGTCTTAATTGACCACCAAATTTCAGTTGCCAGTTATTTTGAACTAAATCAGTTTGACCATAATATCTGTAGTTTTCCCATTGGGTTTGTACAAAATCAACACCAAACAAAAGACCTGGAGAATTTTTATCCAACATACGCTCATACACAAAGCCCACACCAAGATTGGAAGGCATGATGATATCGCCCAGGATATTTCTCTGATAAGATACACTGTCTAATGTAAAGTCACCCGCCGTGGCATTTCGAATAAATGTTTCCCTTAGTAAATCGGTACTTGCATTTAGTTTTTGCTGCAGCGATCCATACGCCCCTAACCGGATGGTAGTAGATTTATTAATATCAATCTTATATTGTGTACCAAAGTTTACATGCAAATTTCCATAAGATGTTTTCGTGGTATAATTAGCGTTATGGTAAGCCACCGTGTCATTCAACAAAGCCCTTTTGCTGGTATAATTTTTATTACCAAACAAGTAGCCAACATTAAAACCAACACTCCAATTTTTAAACGCAAATCCTGCTCCTGTACTTGCCAGGTATGATCCGCCATCACCTTTAAATTCGGTTAATGCACTATCAATAGGTTTGTTCGTTAACGGATCAATCAATTTTTCTCTTTTAGTAATATGATAACCAATTCTTGAAACGGGCCGAAGACCAAAGCTCATTCCTATATTATTTTTTATAGGAATACCCATTTGCATATATGAAAAAATAGCGTTGGATGAAGTAAATTTTTCAGGGCCTGTAGTAGACTTTATAGTTCGGTTATCGAAATTGGTTCCGATATCTAAAACCACCCGTCCGGACATGGATTTTAAAGTCTTCTCTTCCAAAAAAGTTTTGAACTGAGAATAAGATGCCGGATTATTAAAATTCACTGAAACCATATCAATAAACCCAGCTGAAATTCCACCCATTCCCCGAGTTGCAATATTGCTATTTGGCATCAAATCGCCTATACCATATCTCGAATAAGGGGAATTATCTTGTGCTTTTGCAACATTTACAAGGAAAAGGAGAAGGGCACATATAGTCCAGCTTTTTAAAGCTAACTCATTGATTTTCTTACTAATTATTAACTTCACTAATCGCATATAAACCTTTAAATATTAATTCGGAGTCTGCAAATATCAACCATTTAAGGTGGGCAGCAAAATACACTAAATCACCCCCGGTTAAAAGCACGTTAAAGTTGTCGAACTTTTCGGCGTATGCAGCAATGATTCCATCGATTTCTTTGGCCATTCCCAACAGCACACCAGACTGAATATTGGTTTCTGTATCATACCCAATCAAAGGCACATTCCAGGTAGCTTTTACCAAAGGAAGTTTGGCAGTAAAATGACTTAAGGATTTCAATCTCATCTCTAAACCCGGAGATATAGAACCACCTATTAACTGATGACGATTGTCAATAAAATTATAGGTGATGCATGACCCTAACCCAATGACCAGGTTGTTTTTACCCGGATAAAAATGAACTGCAGCGGCCGCAAGGGCAAGCCGGTCTGCACCAATGGTTTCGGGTTTGCCTACAGCACAGGTAAATGGCAGCCTGGTTAAATGACTGAGCTTATGAAATTTTGAGTTGGCCGCTAATAAGGGTTCTATTTCAGGATTATGTTCAATCACAGAAGATAAGATAGTTTTCTGTGGCTGGTATTGCTCGATTAATGACTGGATGGTTTCTACCGAATCATTAACCAATACAGTTTTTTGTATTAAATTTTCTTGTTTAAAAACGGCCGCTTTTAAACGGGTATTTCCAAAATCGAAACAGAGTGTTGTCATCAATACTTTTTCGGTTAATAAAGAACTGCAATGTACAATGAGTCTTAAACATCAAAATCAAAACCTTTCAAATTTTTAAAATGCCCATTTTGCCTGATCTTCTCTTTTAAATTTTCCATAGAAACACTAAGCGGTATCATTTTCACTAAATGTCTTTTGATAAAAGCCAATCGATGCATCTCATGCATTAATAACAACATTTCAAATTCTTCGGTCATATTTAAACCAATATGATGGGCAATATCATAACTGGTAAGCTCTGCTTCTTTTTTCTTAAAATCTTTATTGACGCCTAAAATTTTATGCAGTTTTCTGACAGCTTTCATGATATCAGCCATTATTTTTTTGTTTCCCAGAAAAATGTTTTTTGGGTAACTAACAATGGCTCCTCCATATAATTTATCGGGTATTTCTTTAACCATTTCCAATATGCGAAAAATTTTATGCCCTTCGGTTTTAATATCCATCTCTCCATTTTCATATACCTGCACTATTTCTACAATCTTTATCA
This sequence comes from Chitinophagaceae bacterium, assembly GCA_043779285.1. Classification (GTDB taxonomy): domain Bacteria; phylum Bacteroidota; class Bacteroidia; order Chitinophagales; family Chitinophagaceae; genus MGR-bin208. Next base: position 6,057 of record JAYWEL010000271.1, read on the forward strand.
CTGTGCCATATTCCAGAACCTTATTTTCGATTACGACCGGCATACCAAACGGTTTTCCGGAAGCATAGCATTCTTTGACCAGTTGAATATACCTTGGTTCGAAAATGTGCAGATTCAATTGTTCGTTAGGATAAACTACGATACCCAAAGGGAATACTGGAATAAAATTGGTCATAACATCTAATTTATAAAAAATATACAAGCTGTCCCTATTCAAAAAAGACAAAATACAATCCATTCCTTAACTTCGGCTTTGTCAACCTACTTTTATGATTAAGCTTTCCGTTTGCATTATCAGCTTTAATGAAGAGAAGAATATTGCCCGATGTATTGACTCTGTTAAAAACATTGCCGATGAAATTGTAGTGGTCGATTCTTTTTCAACAGATAAAACGGAAGCTATCTGTAAAGCATATTCGGTAAAATTTATTCAACAAAAATTTTTGGGTTACGGCAAACAAAAAAATTATGCATTGTACCAATGTTCAAACAATTTTGTTTTATCGCTGGATGCTGATGAAGCACTTAGCCCAGAATTGGATAAAAAAATAAGAAAACTAAAATCAAAAAGCCTTTTGCCGGACGGCTTCAGCATGAACCGCTTGAATTATTTCTGCGATAAATTTATACGCCATGGCCACTGGTATCCCGACAAAAAAATCAGACTGGTTAATAAACAAAAAGCAAGATGGACCGAAGCGGCCATTCATGAAGAAATAAAAATGGATACAGGTTCTTCTGTTCAGCACCTGAAAGCAGATATATTACATTACACTTATTACAGCATCGAAGAAATGATATTGCAGGGAAATAAGTTCTCGACCATTGCAGCGCAGGAAAAATTTGATCAACAAAAAAAAGCCGGAATAATCGATTTACTGATCAATCCTTTCTGGTCATTTTTTACAGGATACATTGTCAAAGCAGGATTTAGGGATGGCTTTTATGGATTCCTCATTGCCAGGATGGACGCCTATTTTACCTTTTTAAAATACGCCAAACTAATCCGTCTTCAGAGACAGCATCGAAATAAATAATCTTCTTAATAAATATTAAATTTGGATGTATATTAAAATGTCGAGGCCATACTGTTCTCAATTAAAATATAGCCACGAAGGCACTAAGACACGAAGGAACACAAAGAAGAAAAAACCTTAGCGTCTTAGCGACTTCGTGGCAGAAAAAAAATACAGAGCCGCAAAGAAGTAGCACCCTCGAATACTGCTATTTTATTTTCCGGATTCATTTCAATAATTTTTTTTTAATTAGGTTTGCTTATGTGGCAAAAACTTTTAGCCGGTATACAAACAGGTGATATCAAATCGATTGCAAAGGCGATCAGTTTTGTTGAAAATGACCAGCCCGGTTATGAAGAGTTATTGCAATCCCTGCAGACAAATGAAAAAATAAAAATCATTGGCATCACCGGTCCTCCCGGAGCTGGGAAAAGCACCATTACGGATGGACTGATTGCCGAATATATAAAACAGGAAAAAAAAGTGGCCGTGCTTTGTGTCGATCCATCTTCACCCTTTAACCTGGGTGCAGTTTTAGGCGACCGTATACGCATGAGCAACTGGTACACCCATCCCGATGTGTTTATCCGTTCATTGGCCACACGGGGTTCCATGGGTGGTTTGCATCCAAAAATTATTGAGATTGCTGACCTGTTAAGATCTTCCAAATTCGATATCATTATTATTGAAACAGTTGGTGTTGGCCAAAGTGAAATTGAAATTGCCGGATTAGCTGATACAACCGTTGTAGTGGTGGTACCCGAAGCAGGTGATGAAGTGCAAACCATGAAGGCCGGACTGATGGAGATTGCTGATATTTTTGTGGTTAATAAAAGCGACCGGCCGGGTGCAGATCTGTTTGTAAAAAACCTAATGCAAATGTTTGCACCCGCATTTCATAATCATGAACAGGAAGTACCTGTAATAAAAACCATTGCCACACAGCAAACCGGTATAGCAGAATTAGCAGAAAAAATCGATCTGGTTCAAGAAAAACTCATTTCATCAGACCGTAAATTCTGGTTGCTGGCAGAGAAAGCATATCATTTATTGCAACAACAAAAAATGCAGGGCATAAATAAACAGGATTTGAAAAAAGAAATTGAAAATAATTATAGCAAAGAAAATTTCAATCTGTACCGATTTGTAAAAGAAAGAGGCTAAGCAATTGTTTTGTTTACGGCAAATGTGCTTTCGCCAATATCGAACCAGTCAAATCCATTCCGTTGCAGGCTTTCATAAATAACCGGCCGCATCAGCGTTTCATCATGAATTTCGATAGCTAAAAACCGGGTCTTCTGCAGTACCGCATCCATTATTTCTGGTTGTTTGAATAATTCTTTTTCTCCCCCTTCAATATCTATTTTCAAAATATCAATAAATCCTTTTCCTGAGCTTTGATAAATTTCCAGTAATGAAATGCCTTTCAAATCAGTTGGCACCGTTGATTCGGCAACATAAAAACTCCATTCTTTTCCATCCAAAAAATCTTTTTTTATTTCTAAAAAAGTATTGCTTGACCAAACACCGGCATGAATAATATGGATATCCTTCAACCCGTTCAATGCAAAATTTTTATCCGCTTGCAACTTATTTGTATCGGCTGCTTCAATGGCAATAATGTTTGCTGATGGAAAAAAACTTTTAAAAAAAACAGATGCATATCCAACATTACAACCTGCGTCAATAATCAATTCTATACTTTTCTCCCTATTTCGTTTTATGATTTCCTGCACAATCGGCTGGTATTCTTTTTTAGAAAAAACCTGGTCCAATACTTTTACATCACTGCTTCCGGGGCCCCGGGCCAATAATTTTAATGGCTTATTATTGAATTCAATTTCGAAAAGAAATTCTCCATTTTCTTTTTCAAATAAAATGAAAGGCATTTTTTTTCTTAGGCGCAAAAGAAATTTTACAAACAAATCATCGTCGGAAATATTACTCCAAAAATGCTTTTTGAAATAATAACTGGCAAAAAATGGGATTGCTTTCGGTAAATTTATTTTTTTCATTAAATTAAATATTTGGGCTTAGTTACCCGATAGATTTCAAAAGGGCAATGTTAATCCATTCTATGAATTCTACAAATCACAACCAATAGGTGCGCCTGGTGGCATTTCCTTATGAATTGTTGGCTTGGCTTTATCCGGCGATTTCAATCTATCCAATGCCAGTACCAGGTGTCCTTCATAAACCGTGTCAAAGCTTTTCGTCAACTGCAGTTCAATGTAAATTTTCAAATCGTTCAACGCTTTTTGCAAAATTGCCTTTGTAATAAAAGATGCATTGTCGTCTATGCTTCTTGCCAGTAAATAGGTTAGCAGTATCTGTTCATTCTGCAATTGAATCAATTTTTCCATACCATTTCTTCTGTCTGCTTTCCATGTTCGGTTGATCAATGTCGATAACATTTCATTCAAGCCAAATCCGTTTGCATCAACTTCAGCTAAGGCCAACCGATTCAACCGTTCTGCATTGAATAAAAAAGAAACAGGAAAATCGGCAGCCGTTTCTGCAGGTGCCAATACATCAAAAGACAGGCCTGTTCTTTTTTTAAACAATTCCCTGGATGAATTATAACCGGCTGCTCTAGGCGGTATAAGCTTTACAATATTATCTGGCAAAACCAACAATTTCGGATCGATGCAATCAATCATTGCATTCAGTGCATTTTGCTGTACACTTTTAGGAACGAGTGCTGTAATCAACTGTCCATCTCCTCGAAGAGCATACGTATAATTCAACCCAGCAACCAATTTTGATATAGCTTCCAACTGGTACCGGTGAAAAAGATAGGTGGGTACCAACACTTCTTCGAGTTTTGCCATGGGTGTTCCGAGCTTGATGTTTTTTTCGCCAAACTGTGAAAGAGCTTTGGCCCTTACTTTCATTACATCCTGCAAACCGGTTATTGCATCTGCTCCATTATCCCACAAATGTGCAAAAGGATGCATCCCGCCTTCTGCCCTCGCATCACGGTCGCTGATAAACTGCAAACCTTTTTTAGATGCATTTGTCAAAATTTTATTCAGTTCATTTTTTTCATGTATATTTTTAGGATAATCCTGGTATCCGAATGCAATGCTCACTTTATCCCAATCACCAATCTTGTTATCATATGCATCACTCAATTCAATATCTCCTTTTGCATTCAACTTTACCAATGGATGTGGGTAATCCATTACGCTGGCACGGTTACTTACACTGGCTGCATAGTTATGCATCAGACCAATCGTATGCCCCACTTCGTGTGCAGATAATTGTTTCAGTCTGTTCAGAGCCATGGTCAACATTTTATCGTCAGCCGGCGTCCCGTTTTCATAAGGAGCCAAAAGTCCTTCGGCTATCAGATAATCCTGCCTGACCCTTAATGAACCCAATGAAACATGTCCTTTAATAATCTCACCGGTTCGGGGATCTGTAACCGAAGCACCATAGGACCAGCCTCTTGTTGAACGGTGCACCCAGTTTATTACATTGTAACGAACATCCATCGGATCAGCATCTTCCGGCAATAGTTTTACCTGAAAAGCATTTTTGTACCCGGCTGCTTCAAAAGCCTGGTTCCACCATTGTGCACCTTCCAGCAAAGCAGATCGTATCGGTTCCGGTGTGCCATTATCCAGGTAATAAATAATTGGTTTAACTGCTTCACTGATTGCTGCTGAAGGATCTTTCTTTTTCAACCGATGCCTCACAATAAAGTATTTATCAATCGGCTCGGCAACCGGTGTGCTATAATCGAAATATCCGGTAGATATAAAACTTGAACGGGGATCGAATTCTCTTGGTTGATAATCACTGTCGGGTAATTGTACAAATGAATGATGTATCCTTACCGTTATAGCTTCGGGTGAAGGAGTCACTGAATTTACAAAGCCACCAGTTTCGCCATCATTATTTATCAGGGTGATCGTTGCTTCAAATTCGGTATTCTGCAAAAAATTTTTTGTACGTGGTAAATAAAGAGCAGACCTTGTTTTATCAAAAACATAATTGCCTTGTTTCATACTGCGTAGCCGATTGGCCACTTTCATTCCATCCCTTAAAATAAAATCGGTGGCATCTACTAAAACTTTTCCATCCGATTCAGCTTCGGCCGTAAAACCCCATAAAGTTGATTGTGCAAATGATTGCTCGACGGCTCTTTTTTCAGCAGGATCCTTACTACTGGTACGATACATATAGTTTGGTTCGATGAGTAAAATCTTTCTACCCACCTTGTTGAATTTTACTATTCGTTCTCCGCCCAATAATCCACGGTCCAATCCGATATCATTTGATCCCAAACCAGCTGGCAATGATGTTACGTATAAAACTTCCGAATCGATCTTGTCAATCTCCAGCCAAATTTTACCGGCATTTTCATCCCAATAGAAATTAAAAAACCCTTCCTGTTTTTTCAGGTCTTTGGTTTTTTCTTCAATGGTTGGGAGTCCTTGCCTACCGCCTGCCTGTCCGGTAGGCAGCGCAGGCAGATTTTGCGCACTTGCTATAGAACTAACAAGAAATAAGAGGGCTAACAATTTTTGCATTTTAGTATTCTTTAGAAAAGGAAGATACTAAAATCTGCAAGTTGTCTTTTTATTTTTTGATGGTACAATTAAAACCCCTTATCGCTTTTTTTCCAGCGGTAAAAAATATAGCCTCCAAGAAGAAAAGGCAGGCCTGCCAGATATAGTATTCCCGCATTCAAACCCTTGGCTGGTTTTTCTCCCATTTGCTGCGCCGTTTTTGTACAAATAGAACATTGTGCATAGCTTTCAGGCACCAAGCCGAAACTGAAGAATAAAATCATTCCCACTAAAAATAATCGTTTTCTCATTTTCTTTTATTTGCCCCGCAAAGATACAAATACTAAATCCGTTAAATTTATTAGTTGATTTTATTAAAAAAATCCAGGCGGGCAATTATAAGGCCGGCTTTGTCATTCCGAGGAACGAGGAATTTCAAACTCTTCAATTATAATAAGGAAGAATAGCTTTTGGCTTATTTACTCTGAGATGCCTCATTCCTCGGCATGACAAGAATCTTTATAGTAATTAACTTCCATTATAAAACCGGCTTTGTCATTCCGACGAAGGAGGAATCTCAAACATTGATTATTGTAAACGACATTAGCTTTTTGTACTTGTTTCATTATAGTGGTCTCTGAGATGCTTCCTTCGTCAGCATGACAAACATGCAAAAAGGGAAGTCTTTCGATTTCCCCCTTACTATATTTTGAATTATCAGCCGTTTTTAAACCGCTTCTGTCTTCATTTGTTTTGAAACTCTTGAACGTTCGTTCTCATCCAAAATCACTTTACGCATACGGATGAAACTTGGTGTTACTTCGATACACTCATCTTGTTGAATATACTCCATACATTCTTCCAATGACATTTGTGTTTTTGGAGCAATACGACTTGCATCATCGCTTCCACTTGCACGGTGGTTAGTTAGTTTCTTTGGCTCTGTAGCATTTACTACCAGATCACCAGGCTTGATGTTTTCAGCAATGATCTGACCTGCATAAACTTCTTCAGCAGGATCAACAAAGAAGGTTCCCCTGTCTTGTAATTTATCAATCGAGTAACCGGTTGTTTTCTCTGTATTTTTAGAAAGCAATACACCATTGTTTCTTCCGGGTATTGGTCCTTTCCATGGTTTGTATTCTGTAAAACGATGTGCCATAACAGCTTCACCGGTTGTAGCGGTCAACATTTGTGTACGCAAACCAATCAATCCTCTTGAAGGAATTTCAAATTCCAGGTGTTGCATTTCGCCTTTGCTTTCCATCACCAGCATTTCGCCTTTGCGACGGCTTACCAGATCAATGACTTTGCTTGCAAATTCCTGCGGAACATCCACCACCAGGTTTTCATATGGTTCGCATTTCTTGCCATCCACTTCTTTCACAATAACCTGCGGTTGTCCAACAGTCAACTCATACCCTTCCCGGCGCATGGTTTCAATCAATATACCCAGGTGAAGAATTCCACGGCCATACACCATCAGGCTATCACCCTCTTCGCTATCTTCTACTTTTAATGCAAGGTTTTTTTCGGTTTCCTTAATCAATCTATCACGGATATGTCTTGACGTTACAAACTTTCCATCCTTACCAAAGAATGGTGAGTTGTTTACAGAAAACAACATGTTCATGGTTGGTTCATCCACACTGATGACCGGTAATGCTTCCGGCGTTTCTGCATCAGCAATGGTATCACCGATATTAAATCCTTCGATACCAACCACTGCACAAATATCACCTGCAATTACGGAAGTCACTTTCTTTTTACCCATTCCTTCAAACACATACAACTCTCTCACCTTTGTTTTTTTAATGCTCCCATCAGCTTGCACTAAAACAATATTTTCTCCTTCATTCAAAACTCCACGGGCTACTTTACCTACAGCAATGCGGCCAAGGAAAGCAGAATACTCTAAAGAAGTGATCTGCATTTGCACAGGTCCTTCATTTACTTTCGGAGCAGGTACATATTTTACAATACCATCCAGCAATGGATTGATATTATCAATCTGTACTAAAGAATCATTAAACCAGCCATTTTTACCTGAACCGTAAAATGTCGGAAAATCCAATTGAGCTTCTGTTGCATCTAAGTTGAAGAACAACTCAAAAATTGCATCATGCACTTCATCGGGGCGGCAGTTTTCTTTATCCACCTTATTAATAACTACAATTGGCTTCAGGTTTAGTTGCAACGCTTTTTGTAATACAAAACGGGTTTGTGGCATCGGACCTTCAAAAGCATCCACTAATAATACTACGCCATCGGCCATTTTTAATACCCTTTCTACCTCACCACCAAAATCGGAGTGACCTGGTGTATCAATTACATTAATTTTTACGTCATTGTAAACTACAGCGGCGTTTTTACTAAAAATAGTAATTCCTCGTTCTCTTTCAAGGTCATTACTATCCATGATTAACTCACCAGTATCCTGGTTGTCACGGAAAACTTTCGTTGCGTGTAAAATCTTATCAACGAGGGTTGTTTTACCGTGGTCTACGTGTGCTATTATAGCGATGTTTCTTATTTCCATGATCACATTTTTCAAAAGAGCGGCAAAGGTAGGCTAATAAAACAGGGGGAGCAAATGAAAAAGAAACTTCATTAAAAGTCAAAAAGCCACTCGCATTGAATTAAAAACTAATGCATTCCTATTATTTAAAAACTACTAGTTGCTTTATTTTTTAAAAAAAAGTGTAGCATAAAAATTTCAAGAACCCTTTTTGTATTGATCCATATTAATTATTTTTTGGATAAAAACCTTTATCTACAATATGATCTATTGTCTTTCATGTAGTGCCAATGAATGCGATACAACTTGAAAAATATATTACTACGGTCATGGTACATGAAATAAAACCGTAAAACATTTTACAAAATCGCAATTTTATTCTTCCTAATTGAAGCTGCTTAGAGTATAGTCTTTGATTTTATTTGAAGCAGGCATCATTGTAAACTAATCATTCAAAGAATGAACCTCCTCTGGAACTAAATCGGGGATTTATAAAATTATTGAGGATGCTTCCAAATCGGTATGTAAATCCAAATCCCATAAAAAAATTGAAATCGGTTTGTAATTGCCTTCGCCTGATTAATACATCATCTACACTGATTTTTCCTTTTGGCAAAAACACCTGGTCCCTTACAATGGATGGAAAAGCATACAGGTTTACCGATAAGTTACCGGTTAAACGTACATCAACAGAAGTATTCAATGATAGATTGTACTGCTCCCAGTTATTTAAAAAATTACGATATGTTATTCCCGTTGAAATACTGCCCCATTTCTGGTTTAGAGAAAGATTAACTGAAAGATTTTGCCCAGGGAGAAACTCTTTTGTTTTATTATAAATCGTCGTATCATAATATTGATTTTGCCTTATATCTAATCCATATCGAAAAGTGAGTAGTTTAGAGTTCACACTTGTGTAGGGGAATAAGTCGTATTCAATACCCGGACTGAAATAGAATTGTGATTTGATATTGGAGAAAGTACTTTGTACAGCTAGTGCTTCATATCCAATCGTCCAGTGTTGATTAATGCTTTTTGCCAACAGGTGTGAAAAGTTGAGTGAATGATTCTTTACAATAATTTTATTTGACCCGAGATTAAACGTATTGCGATTGTCACTGGCACGCAGATTGAATGAAACTTTCAGCTTATCAGTAACCCGGTTGGCAGAAAAACGGCTTCCTAAGCGTCGGGAAAGATAATTCTGATCTGCACTAAAATTACCATCCGCACCAGCACGAAAAACCCAATAATTCCATTTATCTTTTGTGTCGTGGTTGGTTGTTTTTATAATTCCCGACGAATCGGCTTTTACTTTTGTAATGATTGATAATTCTTTGGCAAAACCAGTTTTAACAATAAAAGGCAACAACCCAATTTGTATATGTTTAACCAACAGTTCCCTTTCTACAGCATTGGTTGCCAGATCCCTTGTTTCGAAACGAAGCGTATCGGTTAATTTATTAAACCGGTTTAACCCATAAAAAATTAATTGAAACTGCTCACCGCCGCTGCCATTTCTTTGTGTGGTTATTAATACATGTACATCGGCTGCTACACGGTCTAAAATAAAATCAACAATATTAATTTCTGATCTGATAA
>JAYWEL010000272.1:0-15686 GCA_043779285.1 Chitinophagaceae bacterium
CGAATTTTTGGTTTCATTCAATTCCCCAAAACATTTTTCTTCCAAAGCAATTTGTCCTTTGGCAATAGTTAATAAATCATCGAAAGAATAGTCGGTTCCGTTTTCTAATAGATATTCTCTTGCATATTCCGGAACCCACTTGCTTTGATAATGATTGGCAAGCTGAGTACATAAAGTACTTTTCCCCGTTGATTCGGGTCCGATGATGACAATTTTTTTCAACATGGTCGGGCAAAGTTAAAATGCAATAATCTAAAAATATTTTTGAATCGGCGAATGCAATGATGGTTTGCAGAAGTCAATGCAGGCAAAAATTAATGATCTGTAAAAGACAATCCGAAATGACGATTAAATATTTGAGCAGTCGTATAACCGATGGTTAATCCTATTAATCCTCCACATAAAATATCTAGGGGATAATGTACACCTACATATACCTGTGCATACGAAATGATGGCGGCCCACAAAAAAAACAAAGCAAGCCATTTGCCGAAAAAACGCCTTAAGGAAAAAAACACAAAAGCGGCAAACCCAAAATGAGTCGTAGCATGTGAGGATGTAAAGCTGGAACTTTGTGGACAATAGTTTAATAAGAAATTCATCTGACTGGCCATGGCCGGATCTTGGCAGGGCCTGAGACGCATAATATTTTCTTTAATAATGTGGCTGCTTACAATATCGGTGACCGTTGCAGTTGCTACAATTAATAAAACCCAATACAATCCACTCTTTCTGAAATTGATCAGTATGAAAATGAGGATAAATAGATATAAGGGAATCCAGAAAATAGCATTCCGGGTAAACGGTAAAACGGTATTCAAAAAATCCGAGGTCAGGTCATTATTGATGAGGATAAAAAGTTTCTTATCCAGTTCCAGTAATTTTTCGAGTATCGTCATGCGATGGATTGAGAGTTTATACTAAGCTGTAAAAATATTGCATAATTTTGGCGATTTGCTAATCTTATGTGTGAGGCTGCAGTATTAAGCTTTCCTATATTTACAAATTGGGTTCATTTTTTTAAAATCATTCACTCTTCATGAAAAAATATATTCATTCACGTTTACTAAGATGGCTTTTATCTCTCGGGCTATTCATTATTTCTTTAATGACCATTGCCCGGATAGTCTTTGTGTATGTGAATAAACCTGATCAGCTTTCCTGGTCAGAAATGGATACTGCTTTTTTGATGGGACTTCGGTACGATCTGAGAATTATTGGTATCGTGCTTTTTGTATTACTGATTATTGGCAGTTTTAAAAAAACGAATCCATTTAATTCTAATACATCAAAAAAAATCATGTTTTTTGTGTTGGAATTTTTTATGTTGATGACCGCCTTTGTTTATGCACTCGATTTTGCACACTATGCATATTTATCCAATCGGTTAAATGCCAGTATTCTTAATTATCTGGAAGAAGGCAAAACATCATTGGGAATGGTTTGGCAAACCTACCCGGTCATCCGAATCATTCTAGCTTTGATAGTTGTTGTATTTGTATTTATGTGGATGCTGAAAAAACTATTTCAAAAAGCATCTTTAACTATTGATTCACCCCAAAAATCAAACCGGATTATTGCGGTTTCCGGTTTTGCATTATTGTTTGCAGTATTGATTTTTGGCCGGGTTGGCCAATATCCACTACGCTGGAGCGATGCATTTTCATTAGGCAACGAATTCAAAGCGAATACAGCGTTCAATCCCTATCAATCTTTTTTCAGTACGCTTACATTCCGCAAATCAACATTCGATATCAAAAAAGTAAAAGAATATTATCCGTTGATTGCATCGCATCTGCAAATTAGCAATCCCGATTTGGAGTCGCTGAATTTTGAACGGTTTATTGAAGCAAAAAATGAAGTTGTTCCCACCCCCAATGTGGTTATTGTAATTGTAGAAAGTTTCAGCAGTTTTAAAAGTTCTATGTGGGGAAATCAACTGAATGCAACACCCTACTTTAATGAAATGTGTAAAAACGGAATTTTCTTCAACCGTTGTTTTACGCCAACCTTCGGAACAGCAAGAGGGGTATGGGCTACACTCACCGGCTTACCCGATATTGAAATTGCCCGAACCGCCAGCCGAAATCCGGCGATGGTTAACCAGCACATTATGGCCAACGAATTCAATGGGTACGATAAAATGTATTTTATTGGAGGCAGTACCAGCTGGGCAAATATCCGGGGTATACTTGCTAACAATATTGATGGTATAAAAATTTATGAAGAAGAAAATATGGATGCCAAAAGGGTGGATGTTTGGGGCATCAGCGATAATGACCTTTTTCAGACAGCCAATAAAAAATTCAGCGAACAGAAAAAACCATTTTTCGCTGTCATTCAAACAGCCGATAACCACCGGCCATATACTATTCCGGCAGTGGACCTTGATAAATTTAAAAAAGTTTACTATTCATTGGATAGCTTAAAAAAATATGGTTTTGAAAGCAATGAAGAACTGAATGCTTTCCGCTATACCGATTTTTGTATTCAGCAATTTATAGAAGCCGCAAAAAAAGAATCTTATTTTAAAAATACAGTTTTTGCATTTGTCGGCGATCATGGCATTACCGGCGATGCGGGCAATATGTTTCCAAGAGCATGGTCAGAAGATCAGCCCTTAAGCACCGAGCATGTGCCACTTTTATTTTATGCGCCGGAAATTTTAAAACCAGCATTAAGAACCAATATCTGTTCGCAGATAGATGTGATGCCAACTATTGCAGGCATTAGTGGTATGGCACATCATAATAATTCTTTAGGAAGAAATTTACTGGATACCAATATCTATAAAGACCAGACCAGTTTGTATAATAATGCGTTCATCATCAACCCCGATCTGCGGCAGATAGGTATTGTAACCAATGAATATTTTTATATGCGGTCTTTGAAAACAGGAAAAGAAAAAATGGTTTCCATTATCAATAATGACCCGGTTGGAAACAACCGGAAAGAAAAATCGGTGTTGGATTATTCCCGAAAAATGACCAGTGCATATTTTGAAACAGCGAAATATTTATCGTTCAACAACGGGAAAAAAACTAGTGTGAAATAAACTTTTTTGTTTTCTTTTTTTGAAGCCATTGATTAGCCTTATGTGTGAGGATGGCAGTACCGCTACCCAATACCGCTCCGGCCATAACATCGGTTGGATAATGAACACCCAGATGCATACGGGAATATGCTACAAGTGTTGCCCAGCCATATGCAGGCACAACCACATACCATTTTTTAAAATTGATTGCCATGGATGTGGCAGCAGCAAAAGCGATGGTTGAATGATTGGACGGAAAAGAAAAATCGGTATAGGGTTTATAGGGATCAATAAAAGAATAATCAACAAAAGGCCGGTTTCTTTGTATAATTCGTTTCATGACATACCCCGTTCCGGTAGCAATAAAAATGGATGCTGTTGCCTCCCATCCTTTTAGTTGAAGGGCTTTGTCTTTTTTCAGATATCCTGTACCAAGCGTAATAAAAGATGAACCGATTGCAATGGGTGCAACCGAATTGGTAATAAATTTAAATGCATTATCAAGCGATTTATTTCGGTTGGTATTAACCGATTTTAAAATGTTTGCATCAAAATTTTGTGCTGCTGATTCAATATTTGCAAACAGTAAAAAAAATAAAATTAAATAAAGCCTCATTTTTTTAATCAGTTTAATACAAGGGTTTTTTGTTCCCGGTCTCTTTTCATCCACTCTATTAATCCAAACACAGACATGATCAGCAACACGAAATAATAAACACTGGTAAATACATATCCTTTTACAAAATATAAAGGGATGGAAGCAATATTGGTGATGATCCACCAGATCCAGCTTTCCACTTTTTTACGGGTCATCAGCCACATGCCGGTATAAGCACTGGCCGAGGCCAATGCATCAGCCCAGGGAATAGCTCCTTCGGCAAAAACGGTTTTTAAATACGTCAATGAAAAAAAGATGACCAAATAAAAAACAGCAAAAAATAGTAAATGCCTAATCCATTCTTTCCCGGTTGAAGAACTGATGTGTAACATAATATGATGCTGTTTGTCTTTTTGCAACCAAACAATCCACCCGTAAATGCTCATGATGGTATAATAGAAATTCACACTGGCTTCGCCCAGCAGATGTCCTTTAAAACTCAGGTAGATGTAAATAATGGTATTGATAAGTCCAATAGGATAAACCAAAATATTTTCTGCCCGGCTATACCATACACTGGCTATACCTGCAAAAACAGCAAGATACTCAAGCAAAGATGTTTGCTGAATTCCGAAAATAAATTCTTCAAACAGTTGATTCAGGCTCATGAGTAAAAATGATAGATTGAAAACAAAGATATGTGAACACACAATCCAATAACAAGACAGATATTTGTGAAAATATTTTTCAACATGAACATAGCCATTTTAGGTGCTGGTATGATTGGTAAGACCATGGCACTGGATCTTGCCGCAAGACAGCAGGTAACCAGTTTCGATGTAAGTATTGATAATCTGCAAAATCTGAAATCATTGAATGAGTCTGTTAATATTCAGCAGGCAGATCTTAAACAATATGACAAGTATAAAGAATGGCTTCAACCATTTGATCTGGTTGTTACAGCGGTTCCCGGGTTTATGGGTTATAAGACCCTTGAAACGGTGATCAAATGCGGGAAAAATATTGCCGATATTTCTTTTTTTCCGGAAGATGCATTGCAGCTTGATGCCCTGGCTAAAGAAAATAATGTGACGGTTATTACCGATGTAGGTGTAGCACCAGGTATGAGTAATTTTATACTGGGACGATATAACGAGGAAATGCAGGTGCAGAATTTTGAATGCTATGTTGGCGGCTTACCAAAAATTAGAAAAAAACCCTTTGAATATAAAGCTCCTTTTTCACCGGTAGATGTGATTGAAGAATACACCCGTCCGGCGAGGTACCAGGAAAACGGACATATAGTTACAAGACCAGCATTAAGCGAAACCGAGTTGATGAATTTCGACGGCATCGGAACACTGGAAGCATTTAATACAGACGGTTTACGGAGTTTGCTTTTTACCATGTCGCATATCCCTAATCTTAAGGAAAAAACATTGAGATACCCCGGTCATATTGAATTGATCATTGCGTTGAAGCAGGCCGGATTTTTTGATACCGAACCCGTAGAAATGAATGGTTCAAAAATCTCCGCACTGGAATTTACCTCCAAAATTTTATTTAAAGACTGGAAGCTGGAAGACGGAGAAGACGAATTGACCGTGATGAAAGTTATTGTAGAAGGTGAAAAAAACGGCAACAATCTCCGGGTAGAATATGACCTGTTGGATTTTTATGATGATGAAACAAAATCCTCCTCCATGTCGCGTACAACCGGCTATACATGTACTGCTGCGGTAGAATTAATTGCCCAAAACTTGTTTTCTGAAAAAGGTGTTTTCCCTCCGGAGTTGGTTGGAAAACACAAAAACTGTTTTGATTTTGTATTGAATTATTTGCTCGAAAGAAAAGTAAAATGGATTAAAAAATAACACATAAACTGAGTCTCTATATTCATAAAAATAAAATGATGAACTGATTTTAATCATTTTTTTACTGCGCCATTCCATAGATATTTGCCTTATGCAACTTTGGAAAAATATAATCAAGAAACCTTCCTGAGGCTCTTTCACTCTGCCTGCATTTTCTTTCAATATATTTTTCAAAATCTCCATTTACATGAAATATCCATAAAAATTATCAAATCAACTTATACCAAACAGGCATGTTAATTTTTATGCGATATACCATGTGACCAAAAACAATAAAAGCGAACACATGAAAACAATCATAGAACCTTTCCGGATAAAATCAGTCGAACCTATTTATTTTAACACTAAAGAAGAACGCCTTGAAATTTTAGAAAAGGCGTTTTACAACCCTTTTCTGATACATTCAAAAAATGTATTGATCGACCTGCTTACCGACAGCGGCACCAGTGCCATGAGTAGTGAACAGTGGGCCGGCATCATGCAGGGTGACGAATCTTATGCAGGCAGCCCCAGTTTTTTTCGGTTTGAAAAAACGATTCAACAAATAACCGGAATGCCATTGGTAATTCCTACGCACCAGGGACGGGCGGCAGAAAAAATTCTGTTCAGCATTTTGGGTGGCAAGGGAAAATATTTTGTGAGCAATACATTGTTTGATACCACCAGAGCCAATATAGAATACTCCGGTGCTGAAGGAATTGATTTTATTTGTGAAGAAGGTAAATACCCAACTATTACAGCACCCTTTAAAGGCAATATGGATACCGTTGCTTTAAAAAAGTTCATTGCAGAAAAAGGCGCAGTAAATATTCCGCTTTGCATTATTACCGTTACCAATAATTCGGGAGGAGGCCAGCCGGTAAGCATGCAAAATATTAAAGAAGTAAAAAAGATTTGTATCGAAAATAATATTCCGCTTTTTATAGATGCCTGCCGATTTGCAGAAAATTGTTATTTCATCAAGCTTCGGGAAGAAGGCTATGCAGATAAACCGGTTACTGAAATTGTACACGAACTTTTCTCCTATGCCGATGGATGCACCATGAGTGCCAAGAAAGACGCCTTTGCAAATATTGGAGGTTTTCTGGCCATGCATGATGAACAACTGGCATTGCAATGCCGCAATTTATTAATCATTACAGAAGGCTTTCCAACCTATGGCGGTCTTGCCGGCAGAGATCTTGAAGCCATTGCCATTGGCCTGAATGAAGTGATGGATGAGAATTACCTGCAATACCGCATTCGCAGCATTGAATATCTTACCAATAAATTAATTGAAGCCGGTGTGCCGGTGATGCAGCCTGCAGGTGGTCATGCCGTTTATATTGATGCAAAACAATTTCTTTCTCATATTCCGGTTGAGCAGTATCCGGGGCAGGCATTGGTGGCCGCATTGTATGAGCATGGAGGCATACGCAGTGTGGAAATTGGTTCATTGATGTTTGGAAAATATGCCTGCCCCGAAAAAGGCGGGGATGAAAATAATAAACTGATCTCTGCTCAGATGGAACTGGTAAGGCTTGCCATTCCAAGAAGGGTATACACACAAAGCCATATTGATTATGTAGCCGAAGTGATTATTGAAGTATTTAATAAACGAAATGAAATAAAAGGATTAATCATTACCGAAGAAGCAGCAATGCTCCGACATTTTACAGCAAAACTAAAACCAGCCCCCTAAATCCCCCGAAGGGGGACTTAGAAACCAAATAGAAGTTAGTTCACTTTTCTTCCCGGGGTTTGAATAAAAAAGAATAAAGATTAAAACAATGAAAAAGCAATCTAAACCAAAAGATTCTTCTAAAGCCCCTCTCCAAAGGAGAGGGGTTGGGGAGAGGCCATTAATTAAAAGAAGCTGGGCCGAACCTTACAAAATGAAAATGGTAGAGTTGTTGAAAATGACAAGTCCGGCACAACGAAAAAAAGCATTGAAGGAAGCCGGATACAATACTTTTTTATTGAAATCGGAAGATGTGTACATCGACCTGCTGACAGACAGCGGCACTTCTGCTATGAGCGACCGGCAATGGGCCGGCATGATGATGGGTGATGAATCGTATGCAGGCAGCCGTAATTTTTATCACCTCGAGGAAGTGGTAAAAGATGTGTATGGTTACAAATATCTTGTTCCAACACACCAGGGCAGAGGTGCTGAAAATATTTTATCTAAAATATTAATCAAAAAAGGAGATATCATTCCGGGCAATATGTATTTCACCACCACAAGGCTTCACCAGGAACTTGCCGGCGGTAAATTTGAAGACATTATTATTGATGAAGCCCACGATCCGGAAAATGAATTTGAGTTTAAAGGAAATGTAGATTTAAATAAACTGGATAAGCTTGTAAAAAAACATGGGGCTGCAAAAATCCCGTATATAAGTATTGCTACCAGTGTAAATATGGCCGGCGGGCAACCCATCAGCATGCAAAATTTAAAAGAGCTGAGAGCCTATACAAAAAAACATAAGATCCGTATCATTCATGATATGACAAGGGTTGCAGAGAATGCATACTTCATTCAGCAAAAAGAAAAAGGTTATGATAAAAAAACGGTAAAGGAAATTGTAAAAGAAATAAATTCTTACACCGACGGAGCTACCATGAGTGCAAAAAAAGATGCATTGGTAAATATCGGGGGGTTCCTTGCTGTAAATGAATGGGATGTTTTTGAAGAAGCCAGAAATATGGTGGTGGTTTATGAAGGTCTGCATACCTATGGCGGTTTAGCTGGCAGAGATATGGAAGCCATGGCAATTGGTATTGGCGAAAGTGTAAGTGACGATCATATCAGGGCAAGAGTGGGACAGGTCATTTACCTGGGTGAAAAAATGATGAGCTACAATATATCGATTGTAAAACCCATTGGTGGCCACGGAATTTTTGTAGATGCTAAAAAGTTTTTACCACATATACCACAGGATCAGTTTCCTGCTCAAACACTGGCAGCAGAACTCTATCTTGACTCAGGCGTTAGAACCATGGAAAGAGGCGTTGTATCTGCAGGCAGAAAAGCCAATGGCGAAAATTATTATCCCAAATTGGAGTTGGTTCGATTTACCATTCCCCGCCGTGTGTACACACAGGCACATATGGATGTAATTGCAGAATCAGCAGCTCGTGTATATGAACGCCGCAATAAAATTAAAGGAATGAAAATGATTTATGAACCAAAATATTTACGATTTTTTCAGGCGAGGTTTGAGAAATTATAACGTTAATACCGCTTATAAACAGTAAATAGTCCAATGCGCTTTTCTGCGGTATAACATCACCCCTCGCTGATTTCATAGCGGTAACTTAAAAAATCTAATTCAACCTGAGCTAAATTTAATGATTCGACATATTGCTCAACAGAATCGGTGAATTTGCATGCGATGGCCCGATAGTATGAAATACCTTCCCGAAGATTTTTACAAAAAGAAACATAATATTTTTTCATTTTTAGTAACTCCCCGTTGTGGCAATCAGTTATTAATTTTTCTTTCAGGTAATCGATATATAAGTGCAACTCTGCAATAAACATATGAGGCCTGTTTGTATTTGTAACAATATTTGTTCTTCCATAAATATGATCAACCATTGTTTTCAACGACACTATTTTTGAAAAATTGACAATATTTGGTCCGGGACAAATGGTTACGGCTCCGGTCTTTTTTACAAACGTTTCGGAATAGTTGATAGCTGCAGCATTACTTAATCCGATACAAAGACATTCTTTTTGCAAAACCTCACTTCGTTGAAATTGAAATTCTTCTTCAGGCAAATTAAGTGATTGCAATTGTGCAATTTTCAGTTCCTGGTATTTTTTAGATGCAGTGCAAATACGATCTTTTGTAAACTCGGTATTAAACGCCAAATGTTTTTCCGTACAAGGGCTTCCGGGCTTTCCCTTTTTTATCCGGTCTAATTTTTCCATGTCTGAACTTGTTCCTTTTAAATAATGAAACCGAATGCCCAGCGGAGAATTATTACTCAGTAAAATATTTTCTTCTTTAGCTTCAGCAAGTAATTTCATCGTGTGTTCGTCAACAGTAGTTGCTTCCGGAACTAGTAAAAATGGTGTACCCCATCCTGTACTGTTTATCTGATAATGATTGTGCATTAATTGAGCTTCTTCATGTGTACCAATTCCACCCTGCACCGAAAACAATATTTCGGGAGGAACGGATACGTGTTGTTTTCCTTTTTTTACATTGGCATCTTTATAAATTTCAAAAAGAGAATCAAACAACTCTTGTCTTTTTATTTTAAACTCTTCTAAAATGGGCCCCAACAAATAACCATCGGTAGCAAACGCATGGCCACCGCAATTCAATCCCGACTCTATCCGGAATTCGCTGACCCAAACACCTTTCTTTGCCAGGTATTTACCTTGAATAAGTGCCGATCTATAGTCACTCACTTTTACAATTACTTTCTTTGTAAAACCCCCTGTGTCATTCATATCAAACGCA
The DNA here is from genome assembly GCA_043779285.1 of Chitinophagaceae bacterium. Classification (GTDB taxonomy): domain Bacteria; phylum Bacteroidota; class Bacteroidia; order Chitinophagales; family Chitinophagaceae; genus MGR-bin208. The sequence continues at coordinate 9,964 of JAYWEL010000272.1, forward strand.
TTGCAATTTCCAAGATAATTGTAAAGCCTCGGATTCATTCCAGCCGAAAAAACAACAGAAGCATTTTTCAAATTGCTTTTTGAAAAACCCCTAAGGGCTGCCACAGCTTCAGATCCATCTTCGATCAACAGACCTTCCTTATTAAAATTTTCCCGGTCCACCTTTGTCATGATGTTTACATCAATACTGCCGGGACTGATCTGTGTTCTCAGAAACTCTTCAATTTCTTTTTTTATATGCCCGTCTTCGGTTCGGGTCATTTTAATATAGACGTGTTTCAGTTTACTGTCTTCGGGAAGCATTTCAAAATACTTCACAATTTCTGACCCTTTTTCAAACGCCGCTTTTTTCAGGTTTTCAATCTGCTCATTCACAATAGTGTTAACCAGGTTCAGATAGTCCGTAATTCGCTTAGCCCTGAAATCATCTTCCTGTATCGAGATTGGATAATATTTTTTACCAGCATTGGGATAATAATGTTTCCGCATCATTTCAATTAAGCGGCTTTCTACTATTGAAATGACGGAGGATATCCCGAACCGGGCAACCTTGATAGGTGAATCAATGGTAAAAGCCAACCCCATAACGGGAATATGAAATTTGTGTGGAAATGATGTTTGCATAGCATGTATGATTTATGTGATCTTGAAATTGGTTCTAATTTTTTAAAAACAAAACACTGCCTGATTAAAGGCAGTGAGTGTATATTGACAGCGCAAAGCCTTTATTTATTCTCTGCACTTTTCTTTGATCTCATGAAAAATATCATGAGCTTTGGTAATCATTTTTTTCAATTCGGCATCCGACTTATTCTTGTTAACTGCCACTTCAATCAGGTTGCATTGTTTTACCAACTTTTTTAGAATAGGGGCAGTAACGGTTCCGTTGAATCCTTTTGGAGCAGCAGAACTTTGCCATTCTTTTGCTTTGTTTACCAGGGCAGAAGCCTTTTCCCTGACAGGTTTTAGATTATTATCTTCGGCAGGATGAAATGAAAGGCTCATCACGGAATGAAAATTTTCCATCTCAAGCCATGTGGCTTCCTGAGAATATCCTGCGAATGCCGCAAATGAAAAGACAAACATCAATAAGGAGATTTTAATTTTTGTCATATTGGTTGTTTAAATTTAAAACTGATTGATTCCCGTCACTTTCTTTTTCTGTTTTCCGATCCCAAAGAATTTTTTTTCCAAATCCGAGAGTGCTGTCAGTCATTTTAATGCTGTTAATCTGTATGGTCCATATTTCACCACTCATTGCCAAAGCCATGGGATGTTTTTTATGATAATATGCCGAAGCATGATTAGTAAAAGGATGTTTGGAGTTTAACAAAACCCCTTCCAGTTGCACCCCTTTTATGATTAGCTTATTTAGTTTGTCGGGTAAAACAGTGCCGGCTACCAATGGGTTTTTGCTTAACAAAACGGAGTGATATGATTCAGCAGAAGATTTGAAATGCAGCAAATTTTCTACCTTGTCGAAAGCATAAAAACAGGTAAAACAATAGGGCTTTCCCAATTCGTCTACACAGCAAATGCTGACACAGGTTTGTTCTTTTAAGAATTTTGCAATGGATTCGTTCATAGTACTTTTATAATTTTTACCGGACATGCCTTGGCAACCTGTACGGTTAGTTTTTTCTGATCCTCATTTATCTCCAACACATAAACAGCCTTTTTATCAATCGCATTTAACAATATGGCCTTTCCATCTTTTTTCGACATTCGCCAAAGTGAAGGCTGCTGTTCGAAACAAATACTGCAACCGATACATTTAACCCGGTATTGAATAACCTTACTCATTTAATGCATCCACTATTTTATATAACTTATCCTGTGGAGTAATTTTTGTTGCAAACGGAAAAGTTATTTTATTTCCTTTTTTAGCTTCTGTATTTTCAATGCCATCTACAGTTAAGCTGGTAAATTTTTCTTTATACATGCCGCAATGTTTCCCACTGATCATAATGGTATCGCCGGTTTTTAATGAACCGGATTCAATGAGAAATTCGGCTACATTTATTTTTGGATAATACCTGGACCCCTTGCCGACATAAATTTTCTTTTCGGTAGCAGCCGAACCGGGATTGCTTGTCCATTCTCCCATTTCCCTGCCCAAATAATATCCTTCCCAAAACCCACGATTATAAACTGTGCTAAGTTGTTGCATCCAGCCGCTAATTTTTTCAATACTGTAATTGCCTTCTTCAATTGCAGTTAGTGCTTCTTGGTAACATTGCGTAACTGTATACACATAGTCGGCCCCTTTGCTTCTGCCTTCAATCTTTAATATATCCACACCACTTTTTACCAATTGATCCAGGATACCGATTGTACACAAATCCTTGGGCGACATGATGTATTCATTATCTATCAACAATTCTTCATTGGTTTCTGCATCTCTTACAATATATGGTCGGCGACAATTCTGCACACAAGCACCACGGTTTGCAGATGCATTTTGTGTATGCAGACTCAGGTAACATTTGCCCGAAACGGCCATACACAATGCACCATGAACAAAAATCTCCACCTTCATCAACTCTCCTGAAACTCCTTTTATTTTTTGTCTTTTTATTTCTTTGCAGATATGCTCCACTTGCTTCAGTGTAAGTTCACGTGCCAGCACAATTACATCTGCAAACCGGGCGTAAAACTGTACCGCTTCTATATTACTTACATTGGCCTGTGTAGAAATATGAAGGGGTATATTCAGCTGATTACAATATTCAATTACGGCAAAGTCGGATGCAATGACCGCATCAATACCATGCTTTTTTACTTCCTGTAATATGCTGCGCAGTAATTGCATATCATGTTCATACATCACCGTATTAAGGGTGATATATGTTTTTATGTTTTTAGATTTACAAAGAATACTGATTTCCTCAATGTCATTAATGGAAAAAGAATTGGAAGAACAGGTTCTCATATTCAGTTGCTCCACACCAAAATAAACAGCATCGGCACCGGCATTAATAGCAGCCTGTATACAATCAAAGGATCCTGCGGGTGATAATAATTCTGTTTTTCTTTTTGTCATACTAAGCGTTTCAATGAGATGCTTCTTTATAATCTTAAATTAATTCTGTCTTACCGGCCTCCAGTAAAATAGCTTTCGGAAATAAAATATTGTTTTCAAGATGAATATGCAGGTGTAAGTCCTGCTCAAATTCTTCCAGTTTGGCATACAAAGCTTTAAATGTATTACAGGCCCATTCCGGTGGCGTATAATTATTGCTGAGTACGGCTATTTCTTTCAAAATATTTCCAGCATTTTCATGTTCGTGTTCCATCATATTGATCGGATTTTGGATATTTCCGAATTTTGATGGCTCTGATATCGTTTTTGTTTTTTGGGCCTGAACCAGTAAGTTGATATACGGAAACAGGATCACTTCTTCTTTTTGCATATGAGATGTTAGTTCTTCAGACAATAATTGAAACAACTCATATATTTTAATGACCGGCGGATGTCCATCACCATGTACCCTGGCCACTTTGGCGGCATATTCATCTATCATACCCAACGCTTCTCTTACATAAACATGATGGGTGTTTTCAATATGAGCGATTAAAAAATCCAGCTCCCAGTTATTATAGTTTTGTGAAGCAGCAGGTTTTTCATCCATGTTGCGCAGGTCCTGCAATAACTCTTCAAGGTCAATATTATTTTTTGCACAGGCTTTTTCAATACTGATTCCGCCACCACAACAAAAGTCCAGGCCGTATTTTTTAAATACATGAGCCGATTTAATATTTGATGCCACTACGTCACTGATTTTTAATTTTTCTAAGGCTTCCATGTTTTTAGGTTTTATTATTTTATGATCTGTATTTATTTTTTAATTTTTCTTCTGATAATTTTTCGCCTCCTTAATAAAGCTTCATTAAAAAAGTCCTTATCCGTTTGTGTAATTGGCCTGACTGCAATTACCGGAGAAGCTTTTCCAAACTCATCTAATGCCACGAAATTGAAATAAGCCTCACTGATTAACTGTTTTTTTCCGGCCAATACATTCTTTGCAAAAGCCAGTACAAAAATTTCCATGGATGAATTAAATGAACGGGTAATGCGGGCCGTTATAGTAATGATTTCTCCAACTTTTGCAGCAGTATAAAAATCCACCTGGTTTATCGAGGCTGTTACACAAATTTTTGCAGCATGTGTTTGTGCACATACGGCTGCAGCCATATCCATCCATTCCACCAACCGTCCTCCTTGTAGTATGCCCATCGGATTTGTATCGTTAGGACAAACTACGTCTGTTTTATATACGACCGATTCGGAGGGTCTTTTAGATAACATGGTCTTTAATATCGTTGGTTAAAATAAAAATATATCTCAGGTGCTTTTAAAATCACTCAGAAAACGGATACGGGTGAGGTTTAAAAACCACATGATATAATTGGGAATAACCCGAAGCAATATTAAAAGACAATACCATCCTATTTAATGACGAAAGTCATTCTGCTGTATGATGAAAAACAGGCCTTGGTTTTTTACAGAATAAAAGGATGAAAAAAAACGACCAGATAAAAAACGAAACACTAATTTCATCACTTAATAAAATCACATGAAAAAAATTGCATTCGAAATAAAATGGGCAATCATCTTTACATCCGTTCTTTTACTATGGATGGTATTGGAAAGAGTTGCAGGCCTGCACGATCAGTATATTCACCTGCATTCGGTATACAGCAATCTTTTTATTGTGGCAGCTGCAGCAGTTTATGTTTTTGCATTTAAAGCCAGGAAAAAAATACTGGGCGGAGAAATGTCATACCGGCAGGCATTTACCAGTGGAATAATTATTTCTTTGTTTGTGATGATGCTGACACCCTTGTCTCAATACATCGTTTCAACAATCATCACACCACATTATTTTGAAAATGCAATCCGGTATTCTGTAGAGAAAAATTATTTGACTGCCGAAAAAGCCGCAGAATATTTCAGCCTGAAAAACTATATAATCCAGTCAACCATCTTTGCGCCCATTGCAGGAATTATTATCAGTGCTATTGTTGCGTTATTTTTTATGACCAAAAAGAAACCGGCATAAAAAAAGCGGCACTTGGCCGCTTTTAAAATATTGGGTAAAATAATTATTCATTTTCTGCAACTACTTCCTGCACTTCCGGAATCATACGCTTCATCATGCCTTCGATACCGGCTTTCAGGGTAACGATACTCGATGGGCAACCGCTGCAACTTCCCTGCATCACCAGGTTAACCACCCCTTCATGATAACTTTTAAACTGAATGGCACCACCATCCATTTCAACGGCCGGACGAACATAATTGTCCAGTAATTCCTTGATTCTTTTTACAATATCATTATCATCGGCACTTACTACATTGCTGCTTTCCTGCTTCACGGATTTCAGTTCTTCCTCATTAATAACCAGCTTACCCTCTTCCAGGTAATCTTTCAGAAAAGTACGGATAGAAGGAATTACATCATCCCATTCGGCATCGGTATTTTTTGTAAGGGTTACAAAATTACTGGCTATGAATACGGCTTTAATAAAAGGGAAACCAAACAACTCAGAGGCCAGTGGAGAAGGCTTGCTGCTTTCCACATCGGGGAAGTCGGCACTTTTACCTGGAAATAATAGTTTGTTGGCCACAAACTTCATGGTTTCCGGATTCGGGGTCATTTCTGTATAAATACTGATAACGGGATTGCCTGTTTTAATCATGAGTCTATTTTAAGACAACAA
>JAYWEL010000273.1:0-6540 GCA_043779285.1 Chitinophagaceae bacterium
CCTGGTATAGCCGATTTAACAAACTGATGATGGTTGTTTTACCACTTCCGGTATGACCAACAATGGCAATGGTTTCTCCCGGTTCTATGGTAAATGATATATTGTTTAATACGGTTTCATTGGGCTCGTACCCAAACGAGACATTAGCGAATTCTATTTTACCATTTATTTTTTCCGGTTCCAATATTCCATCATCTTTCATAAAATCATCATTCTCCATCAGCTTAAAAACCCGTTCGCTGGCAATCATGCCCATTTGCAACACATTGAATTTATCTGCAATGACCCGTAATGGACGGAAAATAAGGTTGAGGCATAATATAAATGACATGATAGTTCCTGCTTGTACCTGTTGCTTCGAACCAAACCAAACAATTAAACCAATGGAAGTTGCCAAAATGATTTCAACGATTGGAAAGAAAACTGAATATGCAAAAATGGCATTGATATTGGCATTCCGGTGTTCTTTATTGATTGATCTGAATTTTTCAAATTCCCTTTTCTCTGCGGCAAAAACCTGTACAATCTGCATCCCGGATATATGTTCCTGAACAAATGCATTTAATTTGGCTACTGCATTACGTACCCGATGAAAGGAATGATTTACACTTTCTTTGAAAAAATAAGTTGCTATGATTAACAACGGAAACGGTATTAGTGCAATGAATGCCAATTGCCAATCGAGCCAGAAAATATAGGTTAGCACACAAATAATAGACAATAAATCTGCAATAATCGGGATCAATCCATCAGCAAAAATATCATTGATGGTTTCTATGTCGTTGATGGTCCGGGTTGTTAAAGTGCCGATTGGTGTTTTATCGAATTGACGAAGATTCAGGTTGATGATTTTTTTAAAAACCTTCACCCGCAAATCTTTTACAACCGACTGACCGAGCCATGATGTGAGATAAGAGAAATAAAACCGCATACCGGTTTCGATGATGATGAATCCGATTTGAATAATGGTAATTAATATCAACATTTCCGGCAGGCGGCCGGTAATATATTTATCAACCGAAATCTGAATCAGAATTGGACGTATCGGAGTTACTAAAGCCAACAAAATGGCCAGTCCAACGGATAAATAGAACTTTTTTTTATACGGCTTTACATAGCTGAAAACCTTTCGTAAGGGTTCGAAATAAAAAGTCGTATTTGGTTTTTTTAATACAGGCATTTCAGAAGATTGGAAATTACAGTTCATCTGTTTCTCCCATGGCTTTTTTATAGGCTTTAATATAAATGGCGCCCAGGTTTTTGTGCGGTGGAATATAATCTTCCAGTCCTTCAACTCGTACACTTTTATTCAGGTCTTTCCAGAATGAAACCCATTCTATACTATTGCCGTTTCTTAATTTCTCCATCAATAAATTAAAGAACGGCTGATTGATGGCTGTTTTACCTATTTGTTTTGAAGCAATAATATGCGCATCGGGTGCATTTTTTAAAATGTCATGTATCAAATGATACCCACCACAGGAACCCATGAAAACAATTTTGGCAGATGGAAGAATCTGGCTGATTGTATATGCTGCATAATAACTATGTCCCCGGTGAATAACAACCGTAGGTTTCAGGTTATTTTTTTCCAGGTATGCGTCCAATGCTTTCTGTGCCTGTTCGTCTTCGCCGGTTTCTTCGGGCAAAGCCCGGTTGGCAAATATCAGGATTGGCTTACCCTTTGTTGATGAAATAGACACCCATTGTGCCGCAGGTGTAATTTTCCAGTTAGCATTATTGAATTGCCGGAGAAATCCCTGAAAAATATTCTGGCCATCTTTATCCCCATAAAAAAATACCTGCATCACTACCTGGCTGCTGTCATTTGATAAAGATTTGAAATCTACTCCATAAACAGGCGCAATACCAAACTCTTTCGAGAGGTCGATTTTGTTTAAAGTGTCTGCTGAAAGAAAAAGTTTGTTTAACAGATTATACATGACTATTCCCCGTTTATTATTCTGTCGGAGATTGCGGTCATAATTCATTTTTGTTAATCCCAAAACATAGCTCGCCAATTCAGGATCGCTATCTGCAATGCTGGTATAAGAATCAGCCACGTCAACACCGTCTTCCAATCCTTCTGATTTTTCCAAACCATTGACAAAAGCAGTCATCAAGGACTGGGCATCCTCTCTTTTTGGAAACGCTGCCAAAAAATTTCTTAAGGTATTATATCCGGCAGCCATTTTAATAAACTTCCGGTATTTGTCGAACCGAAGACTCAATAATAATGAATCAGGACGTTGGGAAATCCGGTTCATCATGAATGGATATACACCTATTGTATAACTGGATGTATAAATAATTCCATCCGTTAATACAATTAGGTAGTATAATTCCTGTGCATTTAATGATTGTAATATCTGGAAACGTATTGGATCATCCTGGTCGTGAAGACCATTTATGGTATTGACAAAAACTTCTGTTGCTTTTCGCTCAAGCATAAAATTGAGTGCAGCAACTTCATACAATTTTTCTTTATTTAAAATTCGTTCTGTGTAATCAATTCTTGTTTTTACCAGCAATTTATAATACCCGATGGAATCGTCTTTTAATGCATCGACATCTTCAAAGTTCAGTTTACCATTGATTATATTATCCAGAAAAGGAAAATATAATTGTCCACTGCCTCCGGAATTTGCCATCTGGGAAATTGTCTTAATCAACAGGTCATTATTTTTTCGGATGGCTGCTCCCAGTTTATTATTCATAGAAGCATAATCGTATAATTGCCTGGGAGAACGATATGCCGCCACTTTTATCAAACTATCCAGAAAAGGAACATCAGAATTATCTCGTAAAGTCAGGAAAATTTTTTCGGGATATTTATGACAGTATTTTTTTATCAGTATATTTTCACTTTGTTTGATGCCGGTATTATTATCAAACGCAACACATTTTACCAAAGGCAATCCTACTTCATAAGCGAGGCTTTCAATAACCGGTTCAATCGATTCCCCGATCCGGTCTTTTTGAATGCAGATTTCATACGCATCCAATACAGCAGGCAGATTAGTTGCATGCAATTGTATTGATCTGAAAGAAGGTTTATTTAATAACTTGAGAATATTCTCCAAACCCCGCAGGTATCTTATTTTGTTTTGCGTTGAAAGTGTACTGTCCCTATCTATTTTATATTGCAACAAATCCACACCAAATGTAAGAGCCCTGTTTATGTAAAAATTTATTTCCGGATTGGCAGAAACATTCAAAATATCATCCGGTTTGCCATTTGATTGCAAAGCAATTTTTTGTTCATTATCTATATAATCATGAAACAGTTGACGGGTTAAAGGTGGTTTGTAATTTTTCATTTCTGTCACAAGGTCTCCTTGTGCATTTCCGGAAAAGAAGCAAAAGAAAAAAGGAACAATTAACAGGTATTTGATTAATGCGTTCATATTCATTACATGCAAATTTATACCGACTGAACTTAACAGACGATAGAATATCATTCAATTGATAAAAATTAACAGGATAAGAAAGTCAGATTATGTTAAAATTCTATTTTTTCCAAACATCCACTATATTAATTTTGTGTGATGTTTTGATGAACTGAACCGGTAATACATCTTTATATATCAATTTCACTTAGGTTTGTTTAAACTTTCTTAGATGGATTCTAACGCAAAAAAAATATTGATTGCTGATGACGAACCGGATATTCTGGAAATCCTAAAGTATAATCTGTTATCCGAAGGATATGATGTAATTACCGCAAAAGATGGGGATGATGCCTTGGAAAAAGCAAAAAAAGAAAATCCCGATTTGATTATATTGGACATTATGATGCCCCATAAAAATGGCGTAGAAGTTTGTCAGATTCTCAGGTCTCAGGCATTTTTTAATAATACCCTGATTATGATGCTGACTGCTTTGAGTGACGAAGAAACTGAAATAAAAGGGTTGGAATCAGGTGCTGATGATTTTGTGAACAAACCTATCAGCCCGAAAGTTTTTAAAAGCAGGGTGAATGCACTTTTAAGACGAACACAAAAAGAAGACAGTCATATTATTTCAGTGAATGGCCTTGTCATTGATCCGGAAAAATATATAGTCAATTACAATAATCAGGATATCATTCTTCCAAGAAAAGAATTTGAATTGCTTTATTTATTAGCCTCAAAACCAGGCAAGGTTTTTTTAAGAAATGCAATTTTGGAAAATGTGTGGGGAACTGATGTTGTGGTTGGAGACCGGACCATTGATGTACATATCCGGAAAATAAGGCAAAAGCTGGATATTGATTGTATTACTACGGTGAAAGGCGTGGGATACAAATTCGACTTACAATAATCCGTTCTTCTATGTTCATTTTATTATTATTAATAAACCCATTTAATGTTTGATACAAAAAGTTTATCTCCCAAGCAGCTTTCGGCATATACGGCTTTAGCATTATCCATCCCTATTGGGGTTATACTTTATTTAGTTGCAAAAAACTGGTGGATAGCAGCCATTTCTTTTATTTCAGTTTCCATACTCAGCTATCTGCTCATTTCTTTTACATTAGAACGATTCATTTACCGAAAAATAAAACTCATTTATAAATTCATCTATCAGACAAAGGCCAGCAAGAAAGAAGAAATGTATAACAAATACATCTTGCCCAAAAAAAGTATTGATGAAGTAAGAGCAGATGTGGAAAAGTGGGCCGAACAAAGAAAAAATGAAATCGATTCGTTAAAAAAAAATGAACAATTCCGGAAAGAGTTTTTACAGAATCTTGCACACGAATTTAAAACACCGGTATTTACGATACAGGGCTATGTAGAATCCTTATTGGATGGTGGCATGCACAATCCGGAAACGAATGAGCGATTTTTACGAAAGACTTCGAAAAATGTTGACCGGTTATCGAACCTAATCAAGGACCTTGACGAGATTTCGAAATTGGAAATGGGTGAACAAAAACTGAATAAAGAAAAGTTTATCATACAGGATTTGATAAAAGAAGTTTTCGAACAACTATCACTTCATGCAGAAAATAAAAATATTCTTTGTTCCATAAAAAAAGGTTGCGAAACGCCGATTGTAGTTTTTGCAGATAAAGAAAAAATCAGGCAGGTAATCATCAACCTGATTGACAATTCTATTAAGTATGGTAAAGTAGATGGGGCAGTGATTGCAAGCATGTACATAACCGACGAAAAACATGCATTAATTGAAATAAGCGATGACGGTGTTGGCATACCCGAAGAGAATCTTGGCCGAGTGTTCGAACGGTTCTATCGTACAGAAAAAGGAAGAAGTATTGACATTACGGGCTCGGGGTTAGGATTGGCAATATGTAAGCATATTATTGAAGCCCACGAAAACACAATTCATGTAAGGTCAAGAGTAGGTATTGGTACAACAACCGGTTTTACTTTAGATGTTTTTCATTGATAATTCGTTCAACCTCCTTTTCTTTTGATAAAAATAATATAGACAGATTGAGCAGCCGGTGATTCCAACAACAGACATAATCAAAGATAGATTTATATAAAACTGCAACCATTGCATTTGTACATTGAATACCGATTTGGAAAGCAATACCAGCACGGATCCAAGGTATCCAAAAGAGTCGGCAATATAAATCAGAAACCCTACGTTACCGGCAAAACGAAAAGTAGCAATGAATCGTTCAAACAGAATACTGTTGTAGGGTATATAAACCATGTATAATCCAAGACCAACAGAAGTCATCCAATAAAAACTATTCATCGATTTTTGTAAATACAGTATTGTACAAATACCAACAATGATAAATCCGGTGAGCATAAAAACCTGTGTTACCATAAATGCCTTGAAATTATTTTTCACCAGCATCATACTTCCAATCATTACCAGAATAATAATTGAAATAATCGTTTCAGTTTTTGCGAACACACTTGCAGCAAACACTTCACCGCTTTCCCGCCACATGTCGGCCATAAAACTGTCTCTCACTTCACGCAGGATGGTAACAAAAATGTAAATGATTACCAGCATTACAATACCCGGTAAAAAATTACTGAGCATATTTTTTCTTTCTACCGCAGTCATGGCTGTCCGCTCTACTCTAAGCAATACATCTTCTGCATCCGGATGTGGAATTTTTTCTAATAAAAATACAAACAAGAGTAAGGGCAACATAAAAACTACACCAACCCAAAACGGCATCCAGTACTCGGTAACATGCCAACTATTCATGAGCCATTGCGCTACTGACTTGGCAAAACCAGATGCAAAAATAAAACTGACAGCAAGCGCAGCACTGATCAAATCGGTTGTTCTTCTGCCTTCTACAAAACTGAAAACGATGCCCCAGATCATTCCCAACGGGAACCCATTAAAAAACAGACACCAAAAATTATACGGAGCCGGTACTAATGCAAACCCAAGCCAGGCCAGCCACGATATACCAACAAGCAACAAAATTAATTTCCCTCTACCGTATCGTTTTAATTCGGAAATAAATTTGATGCCATAAAATTTGCTCAGCATATATCCGGCCACCTGCGTAATGACCAACACAACCTTATAATCCAGTCCAAATAATGTATGCCCTGA
>JAYWEL010000274.1:0-2769 GCA_043779285.1 Chitinophagaceae bacterium
GAGTTTGAAGAAGGAAATTTATTTTTCGAAATCATGCAGCATAAAGTTTGGGGTAAATCACAAAATGATTCGGTACAATTAAAAAGACTTTTCGCTGCCAATAAAACGAAGTACAATTGGCAGGCAAGTGCAGATGCTATTATCTTTTTCAGCAACACAATAGAATCTGCAACCGAAGTATACAATGAATTTATTAAACATCCGGAACATTGGCAGGAAGTTGCCGAAAAAATGAATGACAAGACAGTAGCCGATTCTGGAAGATTTGAATTTGCACTTATTCCAAATAGGCATAAAGAAAAAATCATGGTTGGCCTGGTTACCAAACCCGATACAAACCCGAACGACAACACGGCTTCTTTTGCTTATATCCTAAAACTCTATCCAAATGCAGCACCACGTACTTATGCCGAAGCAAAAGGATTAGTCATGAATGATTATCAAAATGAGCTGGAGAAAAAATGGATATTGACATTGAAGAAAAAATATCCGGTGCTGATAGATACGAAAGTGCTGAATGAGATTTCGCAGTAACGGAATTTGTAATTCGTTATTAGGAATTAGGTAAAAGACAACGGATGATTAACAAAGGCAATAAAGAACCGGAATGTTATGTACAAGCAAGGTTACTCAAGATATTTGTTTCAGATATTGCAAAGAAATTCCTTTAATTAACTTCCATTATAAAACCGGCTTTGTCATTCCGACGAAGGAGGAATTTCAAACAGTTCAATTATAATAAGGAAGAATAGCTTTTGGCTTATTTACTCTGAGATGCCTCGTTCCTCGGCATGACAAGAATCTTTATAGTAATTAACTTCCATTATAAAACCGGCTTTGTCATTCCGACGAAGGAGGAATCTCAAACAGTTCAACTTTATGTACAGGCAAAGTTGCTCAGGATATTTGTTTCAAACCTTGTAAAGAAATGTAGCAGCCCCTAAAGACTAATTACAAATTCCTTATTACTCAATCTCTATAACTCCTTCACCACATCAACAATTACATGTGGCCGGCCAATAGTATAATAGTGAAGTACAGGTGCCCCATTTTTTTTCAAGTCTATTGACTGTTGCAATAACCATTCTGTTCCTACTTTCTCCACATCCAAATCTGTTTTGCATTTCATTATTTCATTCGATAATTCATCGGGCAAATCAATATGAAATGTTTTTGGCAAAACCGTTAGTTGCTTTTTAGAATAGATTGGTTTTAATCCCGGAATAATGGGTACTGTAATGCCAATCTCCCTGCATGATTTTACAAAAGAATAAAACTTTGCATTGTCGAAAAACATTTGTGTAACAATATATTCTGCACCATGGTCCACCTTGGCTTTCAGGTAGCGCAGGTCGGAAGCCATATTAGGGGCTTCAAAGTGTTTTTCGGGGTAACCCGCAACACCCACACAAAACTTTGTTTTGTATGGATCCTTCAGACCTTCTTCTACATAAACACCCGCATTCAGGTCAACAACCTGTTTCAACAAATCGCTGGCATATTGATGACCACCCGGTTCCGGTTCAAAACTGGTCTCATTTTTTGCCGCATCCCCACGTAATACTAATACATTATCGATGCCTAAATAATGTAAATTAATCAAGGCGTCTTCGGTATCGTTCACGTCAAACCCACCACAGATAAGGTGTGGAACCGTATCCACATTATACTTATTCATGATGGCCGCACAAATACTTTCTGTTCCCGGTCTTTTTCGTACGATCACTTTTTGAAAACTGCCATCTGCATTTTTCTTGTATACATGCTCGCTGCGGTGATAGGTAACATTAATATACGCCGGTTTAAATTCCATCAGCGGATCAAGATGTTTATACAATGCTTCTATACCTTTGCCTCTTAACGGTGGTAATACTTCAAAAGAAATCAAGGTATCCTTTGCCTGACTGATATGGTCAATTACTTTCATGTTTTAGAAATAATCTTACAAATTTAATATTGAAAGTTCAATATGCAATTTTGGATTTAAACTATGTTTCTATCAAACCTCTTTTATCAACTGCCACACAAACCAAAGCTGTTTCTATTTATCATTAAACACCTGGAAAGAATTATAATACCGCTTATAAACAGTGAATAGTCCAATGCGCTTTTCTGCGGTATAATACCATCTAAGATTTACACATAATCCCTGCCCGTCCAGTCAGGCGGGCGTTGGACTATTTAGTAAATCAAGATGGTATAACAATATTCATCATTTCAATTAATGCACATCCCTTATTTTTGCTGATAACCTTTTTAATTTGAGCATTTCCATTCATACAAAGGATCTTGTAAAACAATACAGCAACCGTACGGTTGTCAACCATGTTTCCATCAACCTGCAACAGGGAGAAATTGTTGGTTTGCTTGGACCCAATGGTGCCGGTAAAACCACTACGTTCTATATGGTGGTTGGATTAATTAGGCCCGATGAAGGGGATGTGTTTTTAAATGACTTGAATATAACCAAGTTACCTATGTATAAAAGGGCACAAATGGGCATTGGTTATTTACCCCAGGAAGCTTCCATTTTTCGCAAATTAACCGTTGAAGATAATATTGCAGCCGTATTGGAAATGACCAAGCTGACCAAAACTGAACAAAGAGAAAGACTGGAAAAATTGCTGAAGGAATTTCGTTTGCAACATGTTCGTAAAAGTAACGGCGATGTATTAAGTGGAGGTGAACGAAGACGGACTGAAATTGCAAGAGCTTTAGCGGTAGATCCTAAATTTATTTTATTGGATGAACCCTTTGCCGGCATTGACC
>JAYWEL010000275.1:0-15603 GCA_043779285.1 Chitinophagaceae bacterium
GCCTGACCGGACGGGCAGGGACTATGTGTAAATCTTAGATGGTATTATACCGCAGAAAAGCGCATTGGACTATTTACTGTTTATAAGCGGTATTATTAAAAATAATGCGATATGGAATCAAAAACTTTAAACTTACCAGTTAGTTTCATTAACATCCTGATCAATCTACCCGAATGCGGAAAGGGCTATCAAATAGGTAAAGGCATTTTAAAAAGCGGGAAGTTTTTGTATCAACATAAAAGTACTTAATTCGGAATTATTGATGTTGGATGAAAACGAAAATATCAGTATCAAGTACATTGACAAAATTGAAATGGAAAACAGGAAATAAAAAACCAAAAGCATCCTAATAGTTTTCTGTCTAAACGTTGAAAGACTTTGCTTTGAATAATGTATGTAAAGCTTCAAACTGTTGTGCGTCTAATCCCAGTTTCGTTGTGTATTATTTACCGAAGCCTATCCAAACTCTTAACCAACTTATCATCTTTCCAAATACCCCGCATGGCTAACAAAAGAAAAAAGGGAACTGCCGCTGCTGCTATGGCTGCTATGGAGAAATTACCTTCTGTAAATGTCCATGTTTTTGTATAAAGCAAGTAGGCATTTGCAATAGAAAAAATAAAAGCTACTAGTGTAAACCAGAACTGTGTCATCCTTTTTTTAAATAGAAAAATGGGGTAAAGGATTGAAATGATCAATACACTTGCCATGATGATTAATACTACATGGCTGGTAGAAGTTAATTCCTGATACGCTGTATAACCTTCTGCTGAAATTTTATTGCCTATATAAACCGGAAACTTAAATGATACGGCTGCAGCAAAAGCAGCAAGCAATAACCATAATGTCTGTATACGTTGTATCATGTTTTATTTTTAAACGTAATGAAAAATTTATCAATCAAATGAATTACAATTCAGGGTATAAAGGAAAATCATTCATCCATGCATTTACATCATTCCCGACCTGAGAAATTATTTGTTCGTCATCAATATTCATTAACAGCTTATCTATCAAGTCGACAATTGTATCCATGTGTTCTTCCTTCAGGCCACGTGTGGTAATAGCCGGAACACCAACCCGGATTCCGGAAGTTACAAAAGGACTTTTATCATCGTAAGGAACCGCATTTTTATTCAACGTTATATGAGCTCGGTCTAATGTTTCCTGTGCTTTTTTACCGGTAATATTTTTATTTCTTAAATCAATTAACAACAAATGATTGTCTGTCCCTCCACTGATAATTTCGTAATTCCGTTTAGTAAATGCATGGGCCATGGCTTGTGCATTGGTAATAATCTGTTTTGCATAAACGGTAAACTCCTCCGTTAAAATTTCTCCGAAAGCGATGGCTTTTGCTGCAATAATATGCTCTAATGGTCCACCCTGGGTACCTGGGAAAACGGCCATATCCAACAGATGGCTCATTTTGCGGATATGGCCTTTAGGGTCTTTTACTCCAAACGGATTTTCGAAATCTTTACCCATCAATATTATTCCGCCTCTTGGTCCGCGTAAAGTTTTATGGGTAGTAGATGTAACTATATGACAATGTTCGAAAGGAGAATTCAATAAACCTTTCGCAATTAAACCGGCAGGATGTGCAATGTCGGCCATAACAAATGCACCAATTTGGTCAGCCACTTTTCTGATACGGGCATAATCTATATCACGGCTATAGGCAGATGCTCCGCAGATAATCAATTTAGGTTTTATTTCAAGTGCTTTTTGCTCCAGCATTTCATAATCAATCAGGCCATCTTCTTTTTTTACTCCGTAAAAATGTGCATCATATAATTTACCACTGAAATTTACCGGAGAGCCATGTGTTAAATGTCCACCCATACTAAGGTCCAAGCCAAGAATGGCATCTCCTGGCTTTAAAATAGCCAACAATACGGCTGCATTTGCTTGTGCACCACTGTGAGGTTGTACATTGGCATACTCGCAATTAAAAACTGTTTTAATACGGTCAATTGCCAATTGTTCTGTTTGATCGACAATTTCGCAGCCCCCATAATATCTGCGACCAGGGTATCCTTCGGCATATTTATTCGTCATTACATTCCCCATGGCCTGCATCACCTGTAAACTGGTAAAGTTTTCGGATGCAATTAATTCAATTCCTTGTCGCTGGCGGTTCAACTCCTTCGCTATCAGATCAAAAACAACAGTATCTCTTTGCATGTAAAAATGTTTTGGCAAAAATAGCAACATCAGCTTTAAATCCTATCCTGATTTTTTATATGGACTAAACTCATTTAGGTCTTTAATGTAAATGTCTTACTTTGCAATCCCTTTTATAAAATAAACAGGATGAAGGCAATCATACCCGTAGCGGGAGCAGGTACAAAACTACGACCACATACATATACGCAACCGAAGGCATTAATACCGCTTGCAGGTAAACCTATACTTAGTATTATCGTTGATCAGTTAATCGAAACTGGCATTCAGGAATTTATTTTTATTGTAGGTTATCAGGGAGAAAAAATTCAGGATTATGTCAAACAAAAGTATCCGGATCTGATTGTTTATTTTGTTCAGCAAAATGACCGGCAAGGTATTGGCCATGCCATTAAACTGACTCGAGATATTGTTCAAAACGATTCCGTGTTTGTGGTTTTGGGAGACACGATCTGCGAAAGTGATTTAAAAGCAGTGATGGAAAGTGAGTTTTCTATGTTGGGAGTAAAAAAGGTGGATGATCCCCGTGAGTTTGGCGTTGCCATCATTGATGAAAACGGATTTATAGAACATGTTATTGAAAAACCGCAGATTCCAAAATCGAATATGGCTTTAGTAGGGATGTATAAGATTCTTGAATCGGAGTTGATGTTTAATTGCCTGGAAAGCAATGTGCAAAAGGGTTTGCGAAGCTATGGAGAATATAATTTAACAGATGCGTTGGAATGTATGATTGCCTCCGGTGCCAGATTCAAATCGTTTAAAGTAGAAAATTGGTTCGATTGTGGTAAGAAAGACAGTCTGATTGAATCGAATGCAACCATGCTTAAAAAATTTGGATCACAGGTTTATGGGGAAGAAAAATTTGAGAATACCATTATTATTCCTCCGGTGAGTATCAGTAAAGGTTGTGATATAAAAAATTCAATCATTGGTCCTAATGTATCTATCGGCGAAAACACAGTGATCAATTATTCTATTGTAAAAAATTCCATTGTCGGATCCTTTTCTCACTTGCATGATATTGTATTGGACAGCTCATTAATCGGTAGCGATACCGGTTTGCGAGGAGAGTCCAGAACCTTGAATATCGGAGACAATACCGATATTGATTTGGGATAAAATCATACTTTAAGCAATCAACAAATTCTCTGCAGCATGTTTTCAAATCGTATTACACAACTTTTTGGAATTGATTACCCCATTATTCAAGCCGGTATGATTTGGGCCAGTGGCTGGAAGTTGGCAAGTGCGGTTAGTAATGCAGGTGGCTTAGGAATTATTGGCAGCGGGTCGATGTATCCGGATGTCTTACAAGAACATATCCGTAAATGCAAGGCAGCTACTTCGAAACCATTTGGCGTTAATGTGCCGTTGCTTTATCCCGACATCGAGAATCTCATTGAAATTATCATGAAGGAAGAAGTAAAAATAGTTTTTACATCGGCAGGTAATCCCAAAACCTGGACACAAATTTTAAACAAACAAGGCATAACTGTTGTGCACGTTGTAAGCAGCAGCAAATTTGCCATCAAATCGGAAGAAGCTGGCTGTGATGCAGTGGTAGCTGAAGGTTTTGAGGCCGGCGGACATAACGGAAGGGAAGAAACCAGTTCGATGGTTTTGATTCCTGCAGTTTGCAATGCAGTAAAAATTCCGGTTATAGCAGCTGGTGGTATTGCTACCGGAAGACAAATGTTAGCAGCCATGGTTCTTGGTGCAGAGGGAGTGCAGATGGGTAGCCGATTTGTAGTTAGCAACGAAGCCTCTTCGCATATTGATTTTAAGAAAGCTGTTATTGATGCAAAAGAAGGAGATACAGCATTGACATTAAAAAAATTAACGCCTGTTAGATTAATTAAAAATAAATTTTATCAGGAAGTTAATGAAGCGCAGCAAAGAGGCGCATCCATGGAAGAATTAACTAATATATTGGGCAGGGCGAGGGCTAAAAAAGGCATGTTTGAAGGTAATCTAGATGAAGGGGAATTAGAAATTGGACAAGTGAGTTCTATGCTTCATGAAATATTACCAGCTTCAGAAATTGTTAAAAATGTTTGGACGGAATTTCAACAAGCATTAATTAATCCGATGATTTAATTTTGATTTAATACCTTGTACTTTCTAAGATGGGATTAATGACCGAATTTTATTTTTAAATCAACATAATATGCTCTCAAAATCTTTTATGTTTTTATCGACAGCCCTTTTGGGTTCTGTGGTTTGTGCAGCAAATGAAATAGATCCTGAACTAGCTGAAGCCACACGAAGAAATGAAGTGTATGGTAATGTCGTGCATGCACAGACTAAGTCAAACATGAAAGACGTGCATGTTACAGCTTATGTGGATTCAAAAAAAATGAAGATTCAGCAAACCGACAATGAAGGTAATTACAGCATTGAAATTTTGAAACCCGGGTTGTATAAATTTGTTTTTGAAAAAAACGGGTTTAAAAAAATCGTTAAAGAAAATATTATCATTAAAGGAGATGAGGCATTCGTAATAAACATAGAAATGTTTGAAATCCCGGAAATGGATTTATTCCCTTCTCTTTTTAACTTTTTGGAGAAATAATCAACCAAACTAATTGCTTATAAATTGGGATGTATAAATTACATCCCAATTTTTTTTGTTATGACGGAGCAGGGAAATTCCTTCCGGCTTCCATTTTGCACTGTATTTTTTGTTTTCAAAATAAGGAAAGGCTTCTTCAAATTGTTTTTTATGCAAATCCCTGCTGGCTATGGTTATATGCGGGTGAAAAGTGCGGCTATCTTTTTTTAATGGGAATAATTTTTGTGTAATGAGGACTTCTTCAAGATCTGTTTTTATATTGATCAACCAATCATGCTGGATTACATTCACAAATATCGTTGAAGGTTTAAAACAGGAAAATCCATCCAGTTTTATTTCTGCTGCTTGTTGAATTTTCGAAAACGAATCTATTGCCAATTTCATTTCTTCTTCTAAGCCGGCATCCATCCAAAATGGTGGTATCAATGTAATATGTGCTGGTGACCTCAATGCAATCACTGATTGATAGATATCTTTCATACGGTTTTTCCATATCATTAATTGCCGGTCAATTTCATCCGGAGCAACCAAAGCCAGGTAATACATATTCATCAAAAGAAGATTGAAGTTGCATTAACGACGCAACCATTTGATCATTTCTTTCCAAGTCACTTTCTTGCCATATAATAAAATGCCTGTACGATAAATTTTGGCACTTAACCAGGTTGTAAAAATAAATCCAATAACCAGGAATGACATGGACAAGGCCAATTGCCACCATGGTACGCCAAAACCAATCCTTCCCATCATTACGATTGGCGAAGTAAAGGGTATCATACTACCCACTACGGCTAATGTTCCATTGGGGTCATTGAATGAATTGATCATGATAAAAAAGCCAATAATGATCGGTAGTGTAATTGGAAGTGACATGGACTGTGCTTCATTCGGATCATCATTGATAGCACTGCCAACTGCAGCAAATAAAGAGGCATAAAAAAGATAACCACCAATAAAATAAAATATAAATGTACCGATGATCAGCCCCCAAGGCATTTGTCCAAGTTCTGATATCACGGCCTGCATCATTTGATTATCATCGGCAGTGCCTGTAGTCATACCCATTTTTCTTGCTTCCTGTGCCTGGGCAAATAAGTCAGGAAAGAAGGATGCACCTAAAGTGGTGAGTAGTAACATGAATAATATCCAAATGATGAACTGAGTTAAACCTACTCCTGCAATCCCGATGATTTTTCCCATCATCAATTGAAATGGTTTTACGGAACTGATTATTATTTCAGCAATTCGGTTTGTCTTTTCTTCCATGACTCCACGCATGACCATCATGCCGTATATGAGTAAGGTAATGTACATGATGATGCCTGCCATATAGCCAATACCAAAAGAACCAATGGTGCTGGATCGTTTTCCTTCATTATCACTGAAGATGATCTTAATATTACTTTTCAGGCTATCGAGTTGTGTCTTTGTAATTCCTCTGTCAGCCATATGCTTGGCTTCCACCAGGTCATTGATTTCGTCTTTTAAAAACTCTTCTGTAGCTAATCCAACTTTTTTTGGGCTTTTAAATTCTGGTTTATTGCCAGTTTCAAAAATAGTTGACGGTATCAGTAATGCACCCGAATAACCAGCTTTTTCGTAAGTAGATACTACTTCATCCCAGCTTTTGTTTTTTTCAAAACTGAAGTTCTTCGAGTCTTGATTTTTTAATTTGCCTTCAAAATAATTGCTTTGATCAAGCACCATAATATTCTGCGATTCCTTGCTTTTTGCAGCCATTACACCCATCAAAAGCATTACACCAAAAAACAGCAAGGGGAATACAAGTGTAGTAACAATGAACATTTTTTTTCGAACCCTTGTCAGGTATTCTCTTTGTATAATAAGCCAGATTTTTTGCATGACGATTGAATGTTTTAATAAAAATTAAGCATCTACTTTTTCAAATTTCCTTGCAGCAGGTGTTCCTTCAACAAGTTTAATAAAGATGTCGTTCAGTGATGGAAGTATTTCATTGAAAGCCTGAATATTTACTTGCTGATTAATGAAATGAGTCAACAGGTCATTTGGTTTAAAATGCTCATTGATTTTTACAATATAAGAATGATCATAAGTTTTAATGACTGAAAAAATATTGCTGTTGATTTGTATAGGTTTTTCATCAAAGCTTATGCGGAAAAGATTTTCTTTAAAATCCTGTTTCACCTGGTTAACGGTGCCATCTAAAATCTTCTTTCCTTTATTCATCAATACAATATGGTCACAGATTTCTTCCACTTGTTCCATTCTATGTGTACTGAAAATGATGGTTGAACCTTTTTTAGCCAGCTTATAAATTTCTTCTTTGATGATATTGCTGTTCACCGGGTCCAAGCCACTAAAGGGTTCATCCAGAATAATCAGTTTTGGTTCGTGTAAAACAGTAGTTACAAACTGGAGTTTCTGTGACATGCCTTTCGACAGGTCTTCCACTTTTTTATTCCACCAGCTTTCCATTTCCAGTTTTACAAACCATTCTTTTATTTTGTCGAAAGCTTCTTTTTTGGACAAACCTTTCAATTGTGCCAGATACATGGCTTGTTCACCAATCTTCATTTTTTTATACAGGCCTCTTTCTTCCGGCATATAACCAATCAATCCCACATCTTTTACTGGGTCAAAATTTTTGCCATTGAAAATAATATTTCCATAATCCGGATAAAAAATACCCGTGATCATTCTGATCAAAGTCGTTTTCCCTGCACCATTTGGTCCAAGTAATCCAAATATGCTTCCTTCGTCAACAGACATACTGATGTCATCAACTGCTTTTTGCGTAGCGTAATATTTTTTAAGATTTTGTATTTCAAGTAAAGCCATAAGTGAAATTTATTTTTCAAATTTATTTGACAATTTAATATAAATACTAATCTGTTTGATAAATGGGGAAATATTAATTTTTTCGGAGCGATTAACATCATTTATTGGGTTTTTTCTCTCATTTTCGCAAAAATAATTTCTGAGATGAAAAAGAATTTGCCTGCTGTCCTCCTATTGATAGTTATTATTGGTTGTTCCGGCTGGGGATTTCTGGTTCATCGTACGGTTCATCAGTTGGCTGTTTACCAATTGCCAAAACAGGTACAGGGTTTTTTTCATCTCAATATGGATTATTTAGTCAAACATTCTGTAAGACCAGATTTGAGAAGGAATGAAGACAAGGCTGAAGATACCAAGCACTTCATTGATTTTGAAATTTATGAAGATTCTGCCGCCTGGAAGATGCCCATGGATTGGAACCTGGCTGTAAAAAAATATACAAAGGATACTCTTTTGAAATATGGTTATGTCCCCTATCATGTAATAACCATGAAGAATAAGCTTACGGAAGCATTCAGGTCGAAGAACAAGGATAGTATTTTGTTTTATGCTGCAGATATTGGTCATTATATTGGTGATGCGCATGTTCCCTTGCATACTACGTTGAATTATGACGGACAATTAACCAACCAAAAAGGTTTGCATTCATTGTGGGAATCCATGATTCCGGAAATAGAATTGAATCAATTTAATTTGTATAGTAAGCATAGAGCCAAATACCTTTCAAAACCTGATGAGGCCATCTGGAATGTGGTAAGAGCATCACATGTTTTATTGAAGGATGTTTTGAAAATGGAAACAGAGGCTTCAAAAAATTTTACAAATGCTACAAAGTACAGAGTGCAGATGCGTAATGGGAGAGAGTCAAGATCTTATACTTCAGAATTTGCAAAAGTTTACAGCAAATTATTAGGCAATACGGTTAATCAGCAACTTTTAAAAACAAGTAACCTGATTGCAGATTTCTGGTTTACCAGTTGGGTAGATGCAGGAAAACCGGATTTGAAAAATCTTTTGAATAAATCAGACAGGAAAGAGGAATCAGCAAAATTGAAAACGGAGTATAAGTCTTACAAAGCAAATGATTTATTGAAAAACAAATTGTTGATCTCCAGAAATCAAACAGCTACTTCAGAGTAATGTATCAGCAATAAGTTTGGCAACCCGTTCGCCATCCATGGCAGCACTTACAATGCCACCGGCATATCCAGCCCCTTCGGCACAGGGATAAAGGTTTTTGATTTGTGGGTGTTGCAATGAATCTTTATCTCTGGGAATTCTTACAGGGGAAGAAGTTCTTGATTCGGTTGCTACTACTATGGCCTCGTTAGTAAAGTATCCATCTGTAACATGCTTCTTTCGCATTTTTCTTCCAAACTCTTGAAAGCCTTGTTGTAGCCTGCTATGAACAAATGCTGGCAGTACTTCATTCAATGAAGCAGAACGTATTCCCGGCAAATAGGAACAGTTGGGTAAACTGGCTGATTGAATATTTTTTGTAAAATCAATAAGCCGTTGGGCCGGAGCTACAAATTTACCACCCCCGGCATTAAACGCTTTTTCTTCCACATCCTGTTGAAAATACATTCCACAAAGTGCAGCATGTTTTTTATATGACTGAACATCTTTTTCTTCAACCGTTACTACAATACCGCTGTTTGCATATGGGTTATTTCGTTTTGATGGCGACCATCCATTTACAACCAGCTCACCAGGATTGGTTGATGCAGTAGCAATGATTCCACCCGGGCACATACAAAAAGAAAATACGCCTTTCCCATCTACCTGTTGAACAAGACTGTAGGATGCTGCGGGTAAATAGTCGCCACGTATAGCACAATTATATTGAATAGAATCAATAAGGCTTTGTGGATGTTCGACCCGCACACCTAAAGCAAAAGGTTTGAATTCAATCAGTATTTTTTTCCTATCCAGTAAAAGAAAAATGTCTTTAGCAGAATGGCCGGTTGCAAGAATGATGGCGTCGGCACTATATTCGAAGTCATCGGCTGTTTTTACAAAACTGATTTTATCCTTTTCTAGGATTAAATCAATTACTTTTTTATTAAAATGAAATTCGGCACCACAAGCTTCAATCTCTTCCCGGATAGTAGTTATAATATGTGGTAACTTATTAGTACCAATATGCGGATGTGCATCATACAGAATGTTGTCATCAGCTCCGAATTGAGCCAATAAACTAAGAATCCTTTTTATGTCTCCCCGCTTACTGCTTCGGGTATATAATTTACCATCGCTGTACGTGCCGGCACCTCCTTCACCAAAGCAGTAATTGCTTTCGGGGTTCACAATACCTTCTTTATTTAAAATAGCGAGGTCACGTCTTCTGGAGCGAACATCTTTCCCTCTTTCCAGTATAATTGGTTTTATTCCTTTTTCTATTAGTTGCAGTGCAGCAAACAATCCTGCCGGGCCGGCACCAATTATGATGACCGTTTTAGTTGATCGGCTGACATTGGGAAAATTAATTTTTGTGATTTCCTGTACTTTGAAAGCTTCATTGATAAATACTTCCAGCGAAAGGTTGATCATGGGTTGCTTTCCACGTGAATCAATAGATCGTTTTAAAATGTTGAAACCTTTGACTGCCTTTAGAACCACCCCTGTTTCATTGGCAATAGATTGAATGATAACTGCCTCGCTGGCTGCTTCTGAAGGAAGAATACTTAATAAAATGTTTTTTTTCATCTGGTCAGGGTTTTATCCTGAAAATGGTTGAAATGAATAGATTGCAAAGATGCATAAAAAATAACCGGCATTAATTTATTGATTTACCTTGCTCCTGTTATTTAAAAAAAATACCTTCAACGTCAACTTAAGGCATGATTTTCAATCCAAAAAATACCCTGATTCTTCTTTTAATGTTTGCCGGAATTTCCTGCAAGATTTCCTACCAGGGTGAATCGATGAAATATGAAACATACAAGATCAGTGATTCACTGCAAAAAGACTCTTCTCTAATCCATTTTTTAAAGCCCTATAGTACGGATGTTGAAAAAACGATGAATGGAGTGGTGGGCATCGCAGATATCAGTTTGGAAAAATCTTCGCCGGAAAGCACATTGGGAAACTTTATGGTGGATGCCATGTTTTTCATGGGCCAGGAAAAATATGGCATAAAAGCAGATGCTGCTTTTATAAATCAAGGGGGAATCCGGTTGAATCAATTGCCTGCGGGTGCTGTAACTACCGGTAAAATTTTTGAATTGATGCCCTTCGATAATTTATTAATCATACAAAAACTAAAAGGCGATGTTTTGCAGCAATTCCTTGACCTGGTTGCAGGTAATGGTGGCTGGCCGGTGGCAGGGATCAGCATGCAGATAAAAAATCAAAAGGCGGTGAATGTAAAAATAGCAGGACAACCTATCGATCCTGATAAAGAGTATATCACCGTAAATTCAGACTTTGTCGCCAATGGTGGCGATAATGCAATAATGCTGAAGCCAATTCCTCAAATAAGTAATGGCTACCTGGTCAGGGATGCCTTATTTGATTATATAAAAAAATTGAAAAGCCAGGGAAAAAACATCCATGCAAAAATCGAAAACAGAGTAAGCCATGTTGAATAGAAAAAGCTTTATTAAACAAGCTGCCATGTCAGCCGGAGGATTAATTTTAGCTCCATCAATAGTATCTGCATCCGAATATTTCAGTAATCAGAAATTAACCATTTTACATACCAATGATACACATAGCCGGATAGAACCATTCCCGATGGATGGGGGCAGAAATCAGGGACTTGGCGGGGTTGCTGCCAGAGGCAAACTGATTGATCAAATACGGAAAGAAGAGGAGCATGTATTGCTTTTGGACGGCGGGGATATTTTTCAGGGAACTCCCTTTTTTAATTTGTATAAAGGCGAGCCGGAAATTATTGCCATGTCTTCAATGGGTTATGATGCCAGCACAATTGGTAATCATGATTTTGATGCGGGGATGGAAAACCTGGCTACACAGTTAACCAAACATGCAAATTTTCCGATGTTGGTTGCAAATTATGATTTTACTGAAACGCCGATGGAGCATAAGTTTAAGCCGTATAAAGTATTTAAAAAAGACAAATTAAAAATTGGTGTTTTCGGAATTGGGATAGCCGGTAAAGGATTGATTCCGGATAATTTATTTGGTGCTACTAAATACCTTGATCCGGTTCAGAAAGCAAATGAAACTGCGGATAGGTTAAAGCGTAAGGAAGACTGCGATATGGTTATTTGTCTGTCACATCTTGGTTATCAGTATAGAAATACCGAATTGCTGAGTGATGTGGTTTTGTCTAAAGAAACGGAAAATATCGATCTGATCATTGGGGGACATACACATACTTTTCTCGACAAACCGGTAATTTTAAAAAATAGAAAAGGGAGCGATGTGGTTATAAACCAGGTAGGATGGGCAGGAATTGTTTTAGGAAGGATGGATTTTGAATTTTCCAAATTTTCAGGTAAAAAATTAATAAAATCCCATCATATAAATGTTTCTTGAAAAAAGAAGAATAAAAATTTTTTAATTGAATAAGAAAGGTTGATATTCGTCTCCCTATGAGAAAAAAAAATTTACTTATCAACAAAATGTGAAGAACCGAAAGCCATTAATAAAATAAACTGATTCGAATAAAATTACTAACTGACCAATGGAGAATAACGCTGAAAAAGTTTGGAGCAATTGTTTAAAGATCATCAAGGATATTGTTGAATGGCAACATTACAAAACATGGTTCGAACCAATTGTTGCAGTTTCGTTTAAAAAAAATATATTGGTGATTCAGGTACCCAGCCAATTTTTTTTCGAGTACTTAGAAGAACATTATGTAAATTTATTAGGTAAGACATTGAAAAGAGAGGTTGGTAAAGATGCCAGGTTGGAATACCGGATTTTGGTAGACAGTGGCAATACAACAAACAAGCCTTTGACAATGGATGTACCGGGTCATGGTTACAAAACGTATTCAAACAATGAAATGGATTTTCCTTTAATTATAAATAATCCAGTTAAAAATCCTTTCGTCATTCCCGGATTAAAAAAGATGCAGATTGATCCGCAGCTTAATCACATTTATACATTCGATGCATTTATTGAAGGAGACTGTAACCGGGTTGCCCGCAGGGCTGGAAAAACAGTGGCCGAAAAGCCGGGAGCTAACTCTTTCAACCCCCTGGTTATTTATGGTGGTGTTGGTTTAGGAAAGACTCATTTGGCACAATCGATTGGTAATGAGGTGAAAAGGATACATCCAACGAAAGTGGTTCTATATGTAAGTTCAGAAAAATTTATCAATCAATTTATCGATCATAGCCGAAATAATGCCATTAACGACTTCATTCATTTTTATCAGTTAATTGATGTGTTGATCGTAGATGATGTGCAGTTTTTTGCGAAAGCAGAAAAATCGCAGGATGCATTATTTGCTATTTTCAATCATTTACACCAATCCGGGAAACAACTGGTATTAACGTCGGATAAAGCACCAAAAGATTTGGAAGGTGTTCAGGAACGATTGTTGAGTCGTTTTCGTTGGGGCTTAAGCGCAGATGTGCAGATACCGGATTACGAAACAAGAATTGAGATTCTTGAACGTAAAATGAAGAATGATGGATTGGATATGCCCAAAGAAGTAGTAAAATATATTGCCTATAATATCAATAGCAATATCCGTGAACTCGAAGGTGCATTGATTTCTTTATTGGCTCAATCATCGCTGAACAGAAAAGAAATTGATCTGGATCTTGCCAAGAAGGTATTAAGAAACTTTATCAAATCTTCGAGCAAGGAGATTACTATTGATGCCATTCAAAAGATGGTTTGCGAATATTTTGATGTGCATTACGATAAGCTGTTGCAGAAAACCCGTAAACGGGAAATCGTTCAGGCAAGACAGATCACCATGTTCCTGGCAAAAGCCTTTACAAAAAATTCCTTAAAGACCATCGGAGAACACTTTGGTGGTAGAGACCATACCACGGTAATTCATAGTTGCCAAACCGTAAAGGATTTGATGGATACCGATACAATGTTCAGGGAAAATGTATTGGAGTTACATCAGAAAGTTCAATTAGCAGCCATGTAATTGCAAAGCATTAATAAATATTAAATACGAAACCCATTCATATTCATTGAATGGGTTTTTATTTTTAAAAAATTGAAATAAGTGTTTGTTAAAAGTAATTAATGTTTATTTTTGCCGCCCCCTGTTGAGGGAAAAGCTTCGGTGAGGTGGATGAGTGGCTGAAATCAATAGTTTGCTAAACTGTCGTACGGGTTAAACTGTACCGCGGGTTCGAATCCCGCCCTCACCGCAAAAGAAAAGTCTTGCATCATTGCAGGACTTTTCTTTTGGATAAAATGGAAGCAAAGAATTTAATACCGGCAGTATTTTTTAGTAATAAAGTTGAACTTTAAATTATTGCCTGTATATTTGCCATCCCATTTTTACTCGGGAAGTAGCGCAGGCCGGTAGCGCACCTGGTTTGGGACCAGGGGGTCGCAGGTTCGAATCCTGTCTTCCCGACAATTTAAAAAGACGCTGAATTTTCAGGGTCTTTTTTCTTTTTAATCAGTACTGAAATCTTCAGCGACAGGTGAACAGTGAATATAGCTATTAACATACCTGCAAAAACGTCCAAAACAAAATGTTGCGCAAGATATACCCGTGAATAACCGGTAAGCAATGCAAGCAATGGCAAAATTATACTCCAGCTTTTTTTATTTATAAAATACGCTGCAAGCAGGGCCATTGTAAAGGCCTGTGTAGTATGGCCCGATGGGAAACTATGAAACTGGTTTATTTTAACCCCTTCTACAAAATACACCTGAATATTTTTTGCAATCAGGCTATATGGCCTCAATTCATTCGGAAAAATGACCCGTTTCATTAATTGAGCTAAAATTGTTGAAATGATGAGGGCAATTAAAACCGGAAGCAAATATTCCTTTTTTATAAAAAAGAGAATCAGTGCAAAAGGAACCCACATTATTCCATCACCGGTATATGTATAATATTTGAAAAATGTATCCAGCATATCAGAACGATAGCTGTTAATAAGTACAAAGGAATTTACTTTACCCTGTAGAATTAAAAAAACGGCAATAACTACCGCCATTATTAAAATGACCAATATGGCCAACTGATAATTCTTGTGCTCTGTATTGTTTTCTTTATTCATGTATAAGGCAAAAATAACCGACTATGACAAAGGACAGAATAATTTTTTCCAAATAAAATAATGAAATTGTATATCTGATCGGCTGAAACTTGCAGAGTACTTATCTTCGTAATTCTTCATCCATTTTAATGAGCAAAGAAAAAACAGGAATAGCTGACGAAAATAGTATGGAAACCATTGATGTTTTTGGTGCCCGTGTACATAATCTGAAAAACATTGATATATCTATTCCCAAAAACAAATTGGTTGTCATTACAGGCATTAGCGGCAGTGGTAAATCATCACTGGCATTTGATACCATATACGCCGAAGGTCAGCGAAGGTATATGGAAACCTTTGGTGCTTATACCCGTCAGTTTATGGGAAACATGGAAAGGCCTGATGTGGATAAAATCAGCGGTCTTTCGCCGGTTATTTCTATTGAGCAGAAAACCACCAATAAAAATCCGCGATCTACAGTTGGTACAGTAACCGAAGTATATGATTTTTTACGGCTTTTGTTTGCCCGTATCGGTGAAGCATACTCTTATAATACCGGGAAGAAAATGGTGAAGTGGAGCGAGGAAGAAATTGTGGCAAACATTTTTGAACGATTCAATCATGATAAAATCATATTACTGGCACCGTTGGTCCGGGGAAGGAAAGGGCATTACCGCGAACTTTTTGAAGATATCCGCAAAAAAGGTTTTTTAAAAGTACGTATTGATGGAGAGGTAAAAGAGCTGGTTCCTAAAATGCAGGTTGACCGGTATACCATTCATGATATTGAAGTAGTGATTGATCGCCTGAAAGTGACCGATGAATTTAGGGTACGGTTAAGCGAAAGTGTGCAACAAA
>JAYWEL010000276.1:0-15512 GCA_043779285.1 Chitinophagaceae bacterium
ATGTATAAATTAATCTGGTGGGGAATGGGACACTCATCGCAACAAATTAATGTAGCTGCCATGGTTTCTATCTGGTATCTCGTTTCATTTTTAAGTGTAGGTGGAGTCTCCATTAACGAACGGGTTTCCAGAACAGCCTTTGTACTTTATATACTTTTTATCTGCCTGGCTTCTGCACACCATTTATTAACAGATCCGGGTTTAAGCAGTGCCTGGAAAGTATGGAACACCAGTTACGCCATGTACCTGGCAGTACTTGCCTCCATGATTCATGCCTTCGCAGTACCCTCCAGTTTTGAATCTGCTCAAAGAAGATGGGGATTCAATAAAGGATTATTTCAATGGCTTACAAAAGCTCCCTGGTCCAATCCTGCATTTTCATCGATCATATTAGCGGTTATTGGTTTTGGTTTTATAGGTGGTACTACCGGCGTTATTTTTGGAATGGAACAAACCAATATCATCGTTCATAATACCCTGGCAATTCCCGGGCATTTTAAAGGAACAGTTGTAATAGGCACTACCCTTACTTTTATGGGTATTACCTATTATTTAATCCCATTAATATTCAGAAGAAAAATTGTCGCCTTTAAACTGGCTCAATGGCAACCCTGGATGTTTTTCTTTGGCATTGCCCTTTTATCCATATCCATGATTGTTCTTGGACAAATGGGTATTCCCAGGCGTCATTGGGATACATCATTCTCAGGAGGTGCTTTCACTCATAATTTCAATCCGGCTGTTGACTTTTTCTGGTCATTAATGATGATAGGCGGAACGATTGCTTTCCTTGCCACACTGATCTGGATTTTGATAGTAGTGATATCTGTTTTCTTCGGACCAAGAGTTAATGGCCCCCAGGATATGCAGTTAGCTATTTCGCCAATTGCTCCGGAAGCAAAACCACACAAAGGCTATGAAGCACCCGGCACTCTTATACTCACCATCATATTCCTGCTTGTATTTATGGCTCTGTTTTTTCTAAACTGGAAATGGCTGGCAGCAACCTGGAATGTCAATTAAAGGAATCACCTATGTAAAACTAATTGCTTAGAAGAACTCCGGGATAATGCCCGGAGTTTTTAACTTTAAGAAACATGTATTATCCGAAAACCATTTTTGCCTTTATTTGCCTGATCCTTTTCAGCAGTTTTAAATTCCCCAATGAAAAAATATTCTTAAATAGAAAAATCAAAAACATTACTGTTTTTGATGCAGCGGGAAAGAGTTTTCCATTATACAACCTTCTTGGGAAAAAGCCATTGATCATTTCTCCGGTCTATACCAGTTGCCCTTCGGTATGTGGTTTATTAAGTTTTGGTGTTAAAAAGGCAATCACAGAATTAGGAACACTTGGAAAAGATTTCAACATGGTTAGTTTTTCATTCGACAGCCTCGACAAAGAATCGAATCTTGCTTCTTTTGAAAACAGATGGGCTATGGATGGCACTAACTGGAAAACAATTTCTGCAGATGCAGGAAGTATAAAAGAACTCATGCAATCGATTGACTTCAGTTATGACTATAACCCAACAACAAAAGAATATGACCACCCTTCCATATTAGTGGTAATTACAGCAAGCGGAAGAATTTCCCGATATATTTACGGCATCAACCCATCCAAAAAAGATATCAGATTAGCAGTATTGGATGCGTATTCAGAAATTTCAATGCCCGGTATTTTCAAAGGTTTCTATTTAAAATGTTTTTCATTCGATCCCGTATTGAAAACATACAAACTCGATTGGGGCTTCCTCATTTCCACATTTGCCGGATTATTAATTATCGGAATAGTCAGTAGCATTTTCATTAAATCTTTCATTGTTACAAAGTGAACAAGTTGCATAAAAAAGACTCCATTCTTCCAATTCCGATTGAAAAAACTCGTGGACATCAACTCTATCAGAAATTTGCTACCAGGTTCAGTAAAATTTATTCAACCGAATTGAACCCCTTTTATCATCTTGGCGACATGGCCATCTTATTATTTATCATTGCCTGCATTTCCGGCATCTATGTTTTTATTTTTTACAATGTCGATCCACGCCATGCATGGGATTCTGTAGAAGCCATTTCCGGAAATCCGTTTAATTCCGTCCTAAGAAGTATTCACCGTTACTCTTCTGACCTGTTAGTGGTTTTCATACTCATGCATCTTATTCATACTTTAGTCAGTGGAAAATTTAAACGATTGCTTTCCTGGATCAGTGGTGTACTTTCTTTTTTTATTGTAATACTTATTGGTGTTACAGGATACATACTGGTATGGGATCAGAAAGCAAAACTTACCGGATACCTGACAGCAAAATTTTTTTCGGGCATACCCATTTTCGACCCGTCCATTGCCGGTGCTTTTTTATTGAATGACCTGGCTGTTGTTGGCGGATTTTTCAAAGTTGCACTGTTCGGGCATATCGTTTTTTCATTGCTGACCATCATTATCATCTGGATACATGTCATGTGGATTTCGAAACCTAAAATTATCTCTCCCAAAAAATTGATCATTTATACAAGCCTGGCTTTGATCATCATATCGATAATTTTTCCGGTAAAAAGCGATCCGCCGGCACAACTTTCCAACCTTCCTTTAAACACAACCTTCGATTGGTTTTACTATTTCGGTTATTACCTGATGAAGTTGTTCAGTGTATCGCAAAACTGGGCAATCATGATTGGCTCCGGTTTGTTGCTATGCATTCTTCCATACGTTTTTAAAAGAAAAAACAGACCCCCTGTAAAAATAGATCTGGAGAAATGTGATGCCTGTAATTTATGCTCTTACGATTGCCCTTACGAAGCCATTGACATGTTGTTATTAAATGATCAGAGAAAAGCAATTCTTTCTGCCGACAAATGTGTCGGTTGCGGCATTTGTATCGGCTCCTGCAGAGAACATGCCATCTTTCATCCGGATTATCCAATGCTGAACCTGCAACAAAACAACATGACAGATATGACGGTTTTCAGTTGCAGCTATTTCCCAAAACCTGAATTGCCCGACAACCTGAATATTGTCAATTATGAAGTACCCTGCCTGGGAAGTGTTTTGGCAAATGATGTTCAGAAAATATTATCCAACAACAGTAAAACCGTTGCATTGCTGGGCTGTGAAGATTGTTATTACCGGCACGGAAAAACCTGGACAGTAAGCAGGTTCCTTCGTAAAAGGGCTCCTGCTTTTTCAAAAAAACAGGATGCATCCAAAGTGCAGTTATTTACATTGACCAAATACAGCAAGGAAAAACTTCTTGAATTTTTCAGATCGGCCACCGAAAATAAAAACCCGGAAAACAAATTATTGATGGAGGAGAATCATCAATCAAATTCCATTTTATCAGTATTGATACTGACCGCATTTTTTGCACTGATGATTCCATTCAGTAGTACCGTGGTACGGTTTTTCAATCCTACGGAAAAGGTATTGGTCATCAATTTCAAATACATTTCCAGTCCTACTGAATTTGTAAAATCCACGTCCACAGGCACTCATATGCAGACTTCAAACCCGACAGTAAAAAAAAGGAGTCCGGTCATGCTGAAAGTTTTTTCTACCAAAAACAAAGAACTGATCTATGAAAAGGAATATTTCCCCCGTGGACTGAAACAGGATATTGCCATGTTCATCCATACACAACTGGTGATTGATGATGAAGCAGTGGATGTTGAATTAGTGGAAACGGCATTCCCCGAAAAACAATTCAGACTCAATAATATTCAACTAAAAAAAGGAGATGGAACTTTCATCGTATTCAAGGAAAACAAACTGATGATTCCGGAATAATAAAGCATTTATAACTCAGCTTTGATTTCATTTTTTGTTTGCAGCGTTTCGTACCATATCATAAAAAGGGCCATCGGGAATAAACAGCTTGCTGCCAATATCCACTTATTGAAATCAGCAAAACGGAGAACAAATTTTTCACTCAATGCCTGTACGAAAAGGATGCCTTCCGTTAACATAAATGCAAAGAGAAACAAACCCATTGCAAAACGATATTTCCATGTTGATGTAAATATTGTTGCCATTGAACCAAATATGAAAAGGCTTACAAATCCAATCAGCACAAAATGTAAATACGCTATAATGAAATTGCGGTGCTGATAAGACATATCAGCAATGGCAGGAAATGCTCCGGCAAACTGCAAGATTAATTTCACAGAAAAAATCAATAAAGCTATGTGTAATAAGACATGAAATTGAATCCCATTTCCCTTTGCCCGGACAAAATCTTTAAGCAGAAAAAATAAGGCAGCTAATTGAAGAAATGCAGCCACAGCCGAAATAAAATAAAAGATCACCGGGGGCTTTCCCCACAACGTGGAAAGAAAAAATGCAGGTATACAAGCAATGTTTAATAATGTAAATACTATGTTAGCATTCGAGTTTTTCGACGCACTGAATATTTTATACAAAATGCCCAACAGTAAAAAACTGAACCACCCATTGTATTGAAAATGCAGATAAAAATAAATAGCATCGAAATAAATTATCGAACCCGCCTTACCCATGATGATGAGTGGTACGGTAGCAAATGGACCGATAGATGATAAAACCAGGTAGAACAAACCGGCAATAAGGAATTTTCCGGATACCGTTTTTCCTGTTTCCGATCTTATCTTCCATACAATAAATGCAAGGTAATAGCTGGCCAGGATGGATAAGGTGGAGAAGACAATGCTCACACTTCCATATCCCTGAAACGGAAAACTGAAAAGCATACCATAAGCCGAAACAAAGATCAACACGGCGATATTTCGCCAATGCCGATAAGCCACCCTACAGCCAATTTCGGGGTAAAATTTTAATACCAATGCCAGCAATGCAGGCATTATCCATCCTCCCAAAGCCATGTGAGAATGGGCTTGCAGAATATTTTTATAATAAACAGAACCAATACCTGAGAATTGGATGGTTCGGAGAAGTACACCGACTAAAGCAACAAGAAAAAAGTTGAAGATTGCATATAGATACACACGTCGGATCAGTTGCTTAATCTTTTGTGTATTTGCTTGTTCATCATTTTTATCAATCAATAATGACATTTTTCAACTTTATCTATTCTTATCATTAAAAGAAAATATTAAAACCTCGTCCCCAAATATTCCGGCAACATCTTCCGCCAGGTATCCCAGTCGTGTGGCCACTCTTCGCCCCATATATCCAGTTCGTAATTGATTCCTTTATCGTAAAGGAACCTTGCAAACTTTCCGCTGCTTGCCGGATCTTCGTACGCACCACTACCAGTAAGAATATGGATATGACTGCTTTTGCGGATATTCTGCAAAATAGTATGATCTGTCAGATTAGCTAAATAATGCATCGGGCTATTGAAATATACATTGTCATCAAAAAATCCTTTTGTATAATCAGTCAGGTCGTAAACACCACTCATGGCAATAACACCATGAATGATATCCGGACGTTTTAAAAATAAATTCATGCTGTGCAAAGCACCGAAAGATGCGCCACAGGTAATGATGGGCGTTTCCTGACTTGTATTTGTACGAATGAACGGAATGACTTCATTAAAGACATAATCGTTCCATTGTTGCTGACGGATGGCTTTATGATGTGGATCCATTTCATCATTCATCCAGCTTTCATTATTGATACTATCGATAGAAAAAACCTTCACTTTGCCGGCATCAATAAATTCGGCCAGGTGATTCAATAATTGAAAACGTTCATACTCTAGGTAATCGGCTGCTGCGGTAGGTACCAGCAATAAGGCAAATCCAAAATCGCCATAACTTGCTATGGGCATCTCTTTATTTAATGACGGACTAAACCAGGAAGCCAATTCTCTTTTCATGTGTTAACTATTAACTATTCAAAATGGCTATTTTCAATTTATCTCAATGCCTATTTTTTCTCTATATATCCTTGCAAATATATCGATTTGGCAATTTTGTACCGGATTAAGCATTGGAAGGTTTGTCATCTACTCAAAAGCAGGTAAATTTGTCGCCATTCAATTATTCAGATAGATAGAAGTATATATAATGGAACTTACAAAAAATTTCGAACATCTAGCAGCAGAAGAAAAATGGTACCAACATTGGATGGAAAAAGGATATTTCTACAGCACACCTGATGACCGTGAACCATATACGGTTGTAATACCTCCACCCAATGTTACGGGGATTTTACACATGGGGCATTGTTTAAATAATACCATTCAGGATATTTTGGTTCGTCGTGCCCGTATGATGGGTAAGAATGCCTGTTGGGTTCCGGGTACCGACCATGCATCTATTGCCACAGAAGCCAAAGTGGTGGCTATGCTCAGAGAAAGAGGCATCAATAAATCTACTTTAAGCCGGGACGAGTTTTTAGCTTATTCCTGGGAGTGGAAAGAAAAATATGGCGGCATCATTTTGCAGCAGTTAAAGAAACTGGGATGCAGCCTTGATTGGAACCGCACCTCTTTCACCATGGATCCCGACTATTACCAGTCGGTCATAAAAGTATTTATCGATCTGCACAGCAAGGGTCATATTTATCGGGGAAAAAGAATGATTAATTGGGATGTGAAAGCGAAAACAGCCCTGAGTGATGAAGAAGTCATTTTTAAAGAAGTAAACAGCAAACTATACCATCTTCGATATCAGTTGGAAGATGAAGCCGGAAATCCGATTCCTTTTTCAACAGAAAATGAAGGTATCTCTATTGCCACTGTAAGACCTGAAACAATTTTAGGTGATACGGCCATCTGTGTAAATCCTACCGATGAACGTTACTTGCACCTACATGGAAAATTTGCTTATGTACCATTGATCAACAGACGTATCCCGATTATAACTGATGAATATGTAACTGTTGAATTTGGAACCGGTGCGTTAAAAGTTACGCCGGCACATGATATGAACGATTACCAGCTTGGACAAAAACACAAACTGGAAGTTGTAGATATATTAAATGATGATGGCACGATGAGCACAGAAGCTCAATTATATATTGGTGAAGACCGTTTTGCTGTACGCAAAAAAATTGTTTTAGAACTGGAAGAAAAAGGGCATTTAGTCAAGACAGAAGAATATACCAATCAGATTGGATTTTCTGAACGGACGGATGTAGTGGTAGAACCAAGGCTTTCCCTGCAATGGTGGGTTTCTATGAAAAAATTGTCGGAACCGGCACTGGAAGCAGTTATGAAAGAGGATATTAAATTCCATCCTCCAAAATTTAAAAACCTCTATCGTCATTGGATGGAGAATATCAAGGACTGGTGTATCAGCCGTCAGTTGTGGTGGGGTCATCGCATACCTGCTTGGTATGACGCTGAAGGCAATGTATTTATTGCCGAAAATGCAGATGCAGCTTTATTACAGGCCAAAGAAAAAAATCCATCACTGACAATGGAAGATCTCCGGCAGGATGAAGATTGCCTGGATACCTGGTTCTCTTCCTGGCTATGGCCTTTCGAAGTTTTTAAAGGTTATTCCAATCCGGATAATGAAGAAATTAATTATTACTATCCAACCAATACGGTGGTTACTGCACCCGAAATTATTTTCTTCTGGGTTGCACGTATGATCGTTGCCGGTTTTGAATACAAGAAGGAAATTCCATTCAAGGATGTTTATTTCACCGGAATAGTAAGGGATAAGCAAGGACGGAAAATGAGTAAGAGTCTGGGTAATTCTCCCGACCTTCTTGAGTTGATCCATCGCTATGGTGCAGATGCCGTACGATTCGGCATCATGATCTCCTCTCCAGCCGGAAATGATTTATTGTTTGATGAGTCCTCCATCGAACAGGGAAAGCATTTCAATAATAAATTGTGGAATGCCTTGAAGCTGATTCAAATGTGGAAGACAAATGAAATAATGATGGTAGAATATGACAGTCCTGAATCATACCAAAAAGCAACATTTGCTGCACATTGGTTTGAAAGCAGGCTGGAGGAAGTGAAAAAGGAACTGGAAGTGATGTACAGTCAATTCCGTTTGAGTGATGCATTGAAAACCGTGTATTCCCTTATCTGGAACGACTTCTGCAGCTGGTATCTCGAATGGGTGAAACCGCCATACGGCGAACCAATCAATGGACATCTATTAAGCAAAACCGAAACGTTTTTTGAAGAACTCATGGAATTGTTACACCCGTTCATGCCATTTATTTCAGAAGAAATATATCATAAAATCAACGAACGGGAGCCTGGAAATGATCTTTGCATCAAACAGGTTGAGCAAGAAAAATTTGTTAGCCCATTAAAAGGAGATCATCCATATCTGGATTTAGGAAAACAATTACAACTATGCATAACAGCCATTCGAGATGCCCGTAATAAGGCTCAACTAAAACCAAAAGATATTATCAAACTGCATTTACAAACCGATAAGAAAGATGTTTACGATTTTATTGGTCCAATTTTACTTGGACAAGTGAATGCTGAAAGCCTTCAATTCACAGATGAAAATGTTGACAATACGATTGCCGTTGTTACAGACACTGAACGATTCTTCATTGAAACAGATCAAGTGATGGATACGGCTGCACAGAAAGATCAACTGTTGAAAGACCTGGATTATCTGAAAGGTTTTTTAGACTCGGTAAATAAGAAATTAAGCAATGAACGTTTTGTTCAAAATGCAAAACCCGAAGTAGTAGATATTGAAATAAAGAAACGGGATGATACAGAAGCTAAAATAAAAGCTATTGAAGAAAGTCTGCTGACACTTTAATGTTTTTAATCAAACTAAAACACACACAAAAAAGCACAACTTACAGTTGTGTTTTTTTGTGTGTGTTACTGAATTCAAATCTAGTTTGGAATCAAATTTACAGGCAAAATAAATTCGAAACGGTTGCGGACAGTCGGCCCCGATAATTCATTATCCAATAAATGACTCATCCGAAATCCGAAGGTAATCGGATGCTGGTTCCACCACTTGGTATCAAAAAATAATTCGCCGCCAACACTTTTTAATTCACGGGTGGTTTTTTTGTCGCGGGAATAATTTTTCGTGAAATCATAAAATAGATTGGCACGGATGCGTTGAAAATAAACAAGATTTCCAAAGCCCCAATCTGGAAATAAAACAGGGAATTGATAATTACCAGAGACCATCCACATTCTTGAAAAATAATATTCATTATAACCTCTTGAATTGGCAAACCGGTTACTGAACAACTGTCTTGTTGTATCTCTTTGCTGGAATGAACTATTTATTACAAGGTTATGATTCTTCATTATCCCAGGCAGATACAAGTTCCCTTTCATCAATGCCTGATATCCATTGAACTCGCTGATGGCATACCGATGATTGTATGAAACTGAATATCCCAATCGGGGAAATAATTGTTGCCTGGCACGTTGAATTTGCTGACTCCAACTGATAAAATGATGCAGGTAATTATAATTCAGATCTTCATGCTGGGTTTTATAATACAACTGGCGGTTAAATAAATTCGTTCCAGCATTAAAGAAATTATAAGCCCTTCCTTTACTTAGATTCAACGGAATTCGAAAACCGATCCGGGCATCAAACTCATTCCATAAAACAGTTTTATTGTTGACCACTGCATTGCGGTCATATATATATTCTACTCCTGCAGTGAGGTGTGGAAAGATGCCAGCATAATCCAGATTTACACCTCCCGAATTAGTTTTTTCATTTTGATTATACCGGTAATACAGTTCCGTTTGAACCGTGTTCAAAACATTTTGCCCATAAATTGTAAAGCTAAATATCGGGTCATCATAATCCGGCCTCCAACTATGAAAATTAAATGGCTTATACCCTTTTTTGTATTTACTGATATTAAATTCTCTTGCCGGAGTTTTTATATTCAGTACATCATCACTGAATCCTTTATTATTGACCGGATACCGGTATACTGTTTTCTGCAATGCCAATGGATTTACTTCGGTCATTTGCAGGTCCTCTAATTTTAAACTTTTTAACCGGTGACCATTGGCTGTAAAATAAGACCAGTTCAACTTTTCAGCATTGGCACTTACAAAATAATTTCCCAAAAGAGATTCAGTGATTTTAAATAATTTCTTCCCTTGCAAATCGTATACATACAATTCATCATTGCCCGAAAAGGAAGCCGTAAAATAAATTTCATGTTGCTGTACATTGGGATAACCAAGCACGGCATAAGATTCGGGAAAAAGTAATTCCATTTTTTCTGAAGCAATATTAATTTTACCCAGGGCCATTTGACCATCGGCAAAACGGATAGCTGAAATAATATTTTCGGCATCTAAAAATTTCGGATCGGTATAAAGCAGTCCATCTTTTGCTTCTATTGAT
Organism: Chitinophagaceae bacterium; assembly: GCA_043779285.1. Taxonomy (GTDB): domain Bacteria; phylum Bacteroidota; class Bacteroidia; order Chitinophagales; family Chitinophagaceae; genus MGR-bin208. Next base: position 10,267 of record JAYWEL010000276.1, read on the forward strand.
TTTATCAATTTCCCATCTGAAGCATCAATAATCTGCAATTCATTTTTACCATCTTCCCCGATCTTTACTGCAACAATATTTTTCCCATCCTCCGAAATATCAGGTGTAAAATATTTTTCCTTCCGGCCAATGACATGTTGAACGCCGGTATATATATCTAATACTTTAATCAACCCATAATTTACATAGCCGAATCTTGCATCAGGTTCGAACGCAGCATAAACAATTTTACCGTTTTTATATGAATACTGGTTGTCCAAAGAAATATCCTTTGCCCGCAACTTATATTCCCCGATTTTATCTTTTATAAAAAATGCAGGTATTTGATTGTACCCTCTTTTCAAATACAATATTGAATCTTCATTGATCTGATATGGAAAAAGGTATTCGGTAAAATGTTTTGATAAGGGTGAATCGAATTCTTTTTCATCTTCCCGGTTATAAGCAGCAACAGCAGCAGATTGTTCATGCATTGCCTGCTTATAAAAATCTTTATAACGGATGCCCGTATGTTTTTTTACCGCCTGTTGAAATGGATAAAACAATCCTTTGTATGCACTGGCATCTCTGGTCACTTTTTCCCAGATATCATCCCCGTATTTTTTACGGCCGTAATTCACCAACAGGTACCCTAATGTATAATGATCGGGCACAAAATGTTTCAGGGATCCATTTCGCAGTTTCATCCACGAATATTTTTTTTCTGCCTTCCATAATCCCGGAAATTCATTATTAAGCGTCGCCAATCTGCCTCTTCCCTGATTGGTTAAAACGGTTTCCTGATATACTGCATCTCCTTCAAAAAACCAGTCAGGTATCGATGCATTGGTTGCCAATGCATACCCTTCTTCTCCAAACAAAGTATATAGCAGCTTACTTGCGCCATGCCGGAAATTATTATACTGTTGCACATGCCGGTATTCGTGAATAGCCAGCGTTTTGTGCCAGGGCAAACTTCCCAACTCAAAATTGTTTAAGATGGGTGTTAAAAATAATTCACTCCGGTATGGACCTAAACCCACATAGCCATTCGCAATGGTTGTCTTGTTTTGTAATACAATATTTATTTTTCTTAATTCATTACCTAACGAAACCGGGTTTTCTTTGGCCAGTTGATGAATGATATTCATTACGTTCTGTGCTTTTTCTTCCATACCGGGTTGGAAAATGATCCGGGCAGAATCGGTATTCAACTGTTTCCATTTTACAGAAGGAGGATTACCACCGAATTGCTGACTGATTGCTTTATCGGCAAGGAAAATTAAACCCATGATAAAAAATATCCTGTAATGCATGAATGGTATTTTAATTAAAAATAAACCAGCATTTTTATCAATACAAAAATTTATATGCCAGTTAACTGTTGAAAATTTTTGGCACTAACTTTATTGTTACGGTTGTTATGGCTTTGGGCTTGGACTTGTTATTAAGTACTCATGATATGGCGAATGTAGATTGGGAAGTTGGATTGCATCTTTGTGCATTAACCGGATTAGCATTTAATGCGATGACTATCGCTATGAATTACCTGTATCAGCGCAAATCGTTTACACTTTGGGCTATTGATGCTGGTTATCAGATATTATTCATGTCTTTGATGGGTGCTATTCTTGGAGCTTGGCATTAATCATTGTTTAATATTATTGAAAACCCTTTTCAAACAGAAAAGGGTTTTTCATTTTACAAAACTTCAACTTTCAGATATTTTCATTGATTGATGTATACAATCTTAACTTTGAAAAATTTTAAACCCTAGCCCACGACATGATTGAAAAGAAAAATAAAGTAACGGTAGCGCAGGCCTTCAAAGAGTTTATCTGGCCAAGAAGAAAAATTGTTTTGATTGGTTTAGTACTGATTATTATCAGCAGGCTTGCCAGTTTGGTATTGCCGGGTGCAAGTAAATACCTGATGGATGATGTGATTGTGAAAAAGGATTTGTATATGCTCAAAATTCTTTTGGCCGTGGTAGGCGGCTCCATTATTATACAATCGATTACTTCTTATTTATTGACCAAACTGCTGAGTGTGGAAGCACAACACCTCATCTCTTTACTTCGGATAAAAGTGCAGCGGAAAATCCTTTCATTACCCATCAGTTTTTTCGACAACAATAAATCGGGTGCATTGGTAAGCCGCATCATGACCGATGTGGAAGGTGTACGAAACCTTGTTGGAACCGGATTGGTACAATTGGTTGGCGGATTGATCACTTCTGTTATCTCCCTGGTTTTATTGATTAAGATCAGTCCCATGATGACCTTTTATGTATTGGTTCCGGTATTCTTATTTGCTATTGTTGCGATGAAGGCGTTTTCCTATATACGTCCCATTTTTAAAATGCGTGGCGTTATCAATGCCGATGTAACGGGCAGACTAACTGAGACCATCAATGGTGTACGGGTCATCAAAGGATTTAATGCGGAAGAACAAGAAAATAAAAGCTTCGAAGCAGGTGTAGATAAACTATACATGAATATCAGAAAAAGTTTGACTTCAACGGCACTGATCACCAGTTCAGCCACTTTACTTTTAGGTTTTGCTTCAGCCGGCATCATGGGCATTGGTGGATGGATGATTATCAAAGGAGAAATGACTTTTGGTGAATTTCTATCCTTCACACTTTATCTTGGTTTCATGATTGCACCGATTGTGCAGATGAGTAATATTGGTAGTCAGTTGACCGAAGCATTTGCGGGGTTGGACAGAACCGAAGAGATTATGAATATGGATCCGGAAGATGATAAATCCATCCGGACAATTCCATTAGCTGAAATAAAAGGCAATATAAAATTCGAAAATGTTTCTTTCTCCTATGAAGAAGGAAAAGAAGTTGTTCGTGAAATAAATTTCGATGCTCCATCCGGTTCTGTTACTGCACTGGTTGGCAGTTCAGGCTCGGGCAAAACCACTATAGCCAGCCTGGCAGCCACTTTCATTACTCCCGATTCCGGAAAAATAACCATTGATGGTACCGACCTAAGCAAAGTAATTTTAACTGATTACCGCAAATATTTGGGTGTAGTATTACAGGATGATTTTCTGTTTGAAGGAACCATCCGAGAAAATATTTTATTTGCCAGGCCCAATGCAGGTGAAGAAAAATTAAATGCTGCTGTAAATGCAGCGTATGTAAATGAATTTACCGACAGGTTTGAAAAGGGATTGGATACAATCATCGGCGAAAGAGGAATCAAATTATCGGGTGGACAAAGACAACGTATTACGATAGCAAGAGCCATTCTTGCCGATCCAAAAATCATTATCCTGGATGAAGCCACTTCAAACTTGGATACAGAAAGTGAATCGCTGATACAACAAAGTTTGAATGAGTTGATGAAAGGCAGAACAACATTTGTAATAGCACACCGGTTGAGCACCATCCGCAAAGCTGATCAGATACTGGTTATTGAATCGGGAGAAATTGCAGAAAGAGGCAACCATCAAGATCTGATTGATAAAAAAGGTCGTTATTATGAATTGTTTACTTACCAGTCAAGAATATAAAATTGTACGGTTATGTTGTAGATTTATACTGTCATTTTAAAATAATAAATCATACATCATGAACCGGGAAAAAATTCTTTTCTTAAGAAACCTTTTATTTAGAACATTCATAATAGGATTGATTCTGGCCATTCTCCTCTTTCTTATAACCTGGGTTGTATGGGATCAATGGGCTTCATTTTTATACGGCAAATTTAAAATTGATGAAAAAATGCTGGGAGAACTGGTTGTAAATTCTTTTTAAAACCTTCGGCTATTTTTATTTTTTTTAGTCCTTGCTCCAGCCATTGCATTGCATACATTGGCAGGAAAAAAATAAATTGAAATGAGTATAGAGAACGCATACAATCAATGGGCATCGCAATACGATTCGATGGAAAACAAGACAAGAGACCTGGAAAAATTGGCCAAGCAAAAAACCCTCGCATCCATTGATTTCAAAAGTGTTTTGGAACTGGGATGCGGAACCGGAAAAAACACGGAATGGATTTCCGAAAAAGCGAGTTATGTTTTAGCAATCGATTTTTCGGAAGAGATGATTGCAAAAGCAAAAGAAAAAATAATTGCAGACCATGTATTTTTTGCTAATGCAGATATCAGCAAGCCTTGGAATTTTACTAAAGAAAAATTTGATTTAGCAACCTGTAGTTTAATTCTGGAACATATTCAGAATCTTGATTTTGTTTTTTCTGAAGCATTTAAAGTGCTTGAAAAAGAAGGACTATTCTATATCTGCGAGTTGCATCCTTTTAAACAATATACTGGCAGCAAGGCCAGATATGAACAGGATAATAAATTACATGTGTTGGAATGTTATACACACCATCTTTCAGAATACCTAGATGCTGCTACTAAAAATGGTTTTGAATTAAAACTAATTGATGAATGGTTCGACTCAGAAGACCGGACAGAAATTCCAAGGCTTATTTCTTTTCTGTTTAAAAAACATTAGTCTTGTTACAAACCATAACCATAACCGTTTCAGGAAAAGTTCAGGGTGTTTTCTATCGACAAAGTACCAAAGACATTGCTTTGAAACTGGGTATTAAAGGGTATGTGAAAAATATGGACAATGGCGATGTGTATATAAAAGCTACAGCTACAAAAGAGTTGCTGGATCAATTTTGCGAATATTGTAAAACAGGACCCCCCAAGGCAATTGTTCAATCCATCCTTATTACAGAAGTTCCATTAGAAGAATTCAAGACTTTTAAAATTGAACAATAAGGATTGAAGAACCTTATAAATTATCCAGCATATCCTTCGTCATTTTTTCCAAATCATATTCATGCTTCCAACCCCAGTCGTTACGGGCAACACGGTCATCAATACTTGCAGGCCAACTGTCGGCTATTGCCTGCCGGTAATCGGGCTTGTATGAAATTGAGAAATCAGGCATGTGTTTCTTTATCTCTTCTGCAATTTGAGTAGGAGAAAAACTCATTGCAGAAATATTGTAGGATGTACGGATCGATATTTTATCAGCCGGTGCATCCATCAATTCCAAAGTAGCACGGATTGCATCGGGCATATACATCATCGGTAAAAAAGTATCTTCTTTCAGGAAGCATTCGTACTTCTTCTCTTCTAATGCCTCATGAAAAATTTCAATTGCATAATCGGTGGTACCTCCACCCGGTGCCGACTTATAACTGATTAATCCGGGATAACGCAAGCTTCGCACATCCACTCCAAACCGATGATAATAATAATTGCACCAGAATTCGCCGGCATATTTA
>JAYWEL010000277.1:0-2738 GCA_043779285.1 Chitinophagaceae bacterium
CCGCAATGCGAAATGGAAAAATGAAATTGTTCATCGGGTAAATAAGGTTTTTTTGTATCGGCAATTTTTATCAGTTCGTACGGGAAATCGGGGAAAAGATATTTCAATAAAAACCGACCTGCTAAGTGTTGTAAACGTTTCACCGGATGCGTAACATTTCGCTGGCTTGGTACGGTTCCCGAAAAAAACTCTTCCGATTCTTCTATCTTCCAGATTCCAATCCGAGTGTTATGGTCAATAATATGTTGAAAAAAAACTGGCATGTCTTAATTAAATCAAAGTTATTTTGCGGCACAAATTGCCATATTTTAAACTAATATAACAAATGATATTATCCGATTCCCGAATTATAGAAGAAATGGAAAAAGGAACCATTAAAATTGTTCCGTACAACAGAGAAGATCTTGGTAGTAATTCGTACGATGTTCATTTGGGTAAAACCCTTGCTACTTATATAGATCATGAACTAGATGCAAAAAAACACAACCGGATTGTATACTTCGAAATCCCGGAAGAAGGATTTGTTTTGTTGCCGCAACATTTTTATTTGGGTGTAACCAGTGAGTACACCGAAACATTGGCGCATATACCTTTTTTGGAAGGTAAGTCATCCACCGGGCGTTTAGGAATCGATATACATGCCACAGCAGGAAAAGGTGATGTTGGTTTTTGCGGAAACTGGACCTTAGAAATTTCCGTAAAACAACCGGTTCGTGTTTATCCCAATATGCCCATCGGTCAACTCATTTATTTTCCGGTAGATGGAGAAATTGAAGTGAAATACAATGAAAAAAAGAATGCCAAATACAGTCATCAGCCCGACAAGCCGGTAGAGAGTATGATGTGGAAGAATGTGTTTTAGGAGGAGTTGAGGGGTTGAGAGTTTAGGGTTGATAAGTTGAAAGGTAGAGAGTTAAGAATTAAATTAAAAATTAAGAATTCTAAATTGCCTATTGAGAGGAGTTGAAAGGTTGAAGGAGGATGAATTATTTCCTAATACCTTATTCCCAGTTCCCAATACCCTAATACCTAATTCCAAATACACTAATACCTACTCCCCATCTAAAGTGCATCATCACCGAATTTTTTCTGATAAGCCACCAACCAGGTTACTACTCTAGAATAAGATCTTTTGCCGGAAGGCTGACGGTTGTAACGCAAATACTGATCGTACATTTCTGTTATATAGGGCTCAATCGGGTTTTTGTATTTTTTATAAAATTGAATCATTTCCTGATTGTCTTTTATTACCTGTGCATGCAAATTTTTAATGAATGTTTTTGCCATCATTGTATCCCTCATTTTCATTTCGGACATGGCATAATAAAATAAATCGTAATACGCTGAATATTTAAATAAATTGGAAGGATGTTTCTTGCAGGCAAGATATCCTACAAAATTGGCTTCATTTTCTTTGGCATAACCTAATTGATGGGCAATTTCGTGACAGGAAATAAAAGGCTGTAAAAAAACCGGCACGGTAGTATTTACCTGAGCTTCCCCCGAAAAAGGATTATAATAACCTTGAAATCCCAAGATATTACCGGCATAACTAAAAAGTGATGGTTTTACAGATTTGTTTTCAATCTGAAGAAAACTAAACTGTTTTGCTGCACTGTCATAAGCACGATAGCTTTCATTAAATAAATTTTTCTTTTTTTTCAAGATTATCCGTTGCGTGGTATCAACCATGACAGCTTGTTCATTTAACCGATTTTGCAAAACTGTTGTAAGATTAAATAAATCTTCTAAACTATATTCTTTAACGTCCAGTTGCAATTGTGCGGCAATACCTTTCCGATCGTAGTTTAGGCCCCAAAACAAGTTAAAAAAGCAATAAATAAATAATATGAAGAAGATGAATTGTTTTATTCCATCAAAAAAATGAGCCCAATTCATTTCTCTTTTTATCAGGGCAAAGATCAATTTTATCGTTTTAAACAGAACGATAAAGATCAGAAATCCATAAAATAGATCCCCAAAGCTTATAGGCAGCCATCCGAACAAAAAACGTTGTTTTGCGGAAAACCAGGTATAAAATCCTGTCGAATAGTAGTTCTCAATCCATTCCGGATAGTTTGACAACACACGAATGACCACTGTAATAGCTATTAAAAGCAACCAGGTCCATGTTTTCATAAATTTTTCGAAAAGGAGCTTCATGATACGGTTCACAGCATTTTAGTTTAACTTTCTTTAATTCAGTAATTTAGCTAAAAACAAGCCTTAAAAATAATCCAATAAGGCCAAAGTTTTTATCAAAAATTCCCCTAACTTTGCAAACTCTTTTAAAAACCTGCTCATGAGCAAGAACCGGGACTTTGATATAGCGTTTGTAGGGTTAAGACCAGGGGTTCATGAGTTTTTATTTAAAATTGATGACAAGTTCTTTGAAGCTTACCAGTTGCAAGATTTTAAAAATTGCCAGGCCGAAGTAAAACTACATCTAGACAGACAACAAAGCTTTCTGATGTTGAAGTTTGAAATTGGCGGCAGTATTGAAGTTTCCTGCGATCGTTGTACCAACGATCTGCCCATGCAACTGTTTGATGAATTTGCGATTACTGTAAAAATGGTGGAAGATCCTTCCATTTTTATCGGTCAGGATGACGATCCGGACATCTATTATATTTCCAGAACGGAAAGTCATATACATGTTGCCGATTGGATTCATGAATTCATCAATCTCAGCTTACCCATGCAAAAAGCCTGTACATTTGAAAAAATGGACGGACCTT
>JAYWEL010000278.1:0-6436 GCA_043779285.1 Chitinophagaceae bacterium
CGGCATATTTTAATGATGCACAGCGACAGGCTACCAGAGATGCAGGGAAATTAGCAGGCCTGGATGTACTTAGAATTGTCAATGAACCAACTGCTGCCAGCCTGGCTTATGGTTTAGGAATGAAAAGTGATGAAGCCAAAACAGTGGCTGTTTACGACTTGGGAGGTGGCACTTTTGATATTTCCATTTTAAGGATCAATAATGGAATTTTTGATGTGCTTTCTACCAACGGGGATACTTATCTTGGCGGCGATGATTTGGATTTTGCCATCATAAAATTTTGGATGCAGCAAATAGGAATCACCGATGAAGAATTGAATTTACATAAAGATCTTTCTCAGGAAATCAGGCTGAGGGCAGAGGAAGCAAAGATATTTTTATCATCAAATGATTCTTTTACCGGACATAGTAAAGGAGCAGAAGTAATAATTTCTAAAAATGATTTTGAAAACCTGATGGCCCCATTAGTTGAAAAAACCATCCGCTGTTGTAAACATGCACTCTCGGATGCAGAACTTGAAGCAAAAGACATTGACGAAATTATTATGGTTGGGGGGTCAACAAGAATTCCGTTTATAAAAAAAGTGGTGGCTGAATTTTTCGGGAGAGAAGTGCATGTAGAAATGAATCCTGATGAAGTGGTTGCGCTTGGTGCATCTGTACAGGCTGATATTCTTGCCGGAAACAACAAAGATTTTTTGTTATTGGATATCACCCCGCTTTCTCTGGGAATTGAAACAATGGGAGGATTAATGGATGTTCTTGTCGCAAGAAATTCAAAAATCCCTTCCAAAGCCAGCAGGCAATATACAACACAGAAAGACGGACAAAGCGGAATCCGCATTTCAGTTTTCCAGGGTGAAAGAGATCTGGTAAAAGATAATCGGAAACTGGCTGAATTTAATTTATCCGGAATACCGGCAATGCCTGCCGGATTGGCTAAAGTGGAAGTTTCATTTATGATCAATGCTGATGGTATTTTAAATGTGAAAGCGAAGGAACTCCGTAGTGGAGTGGAACAAAGTATAGAAGTTAAACCACAATATGGTTTAACTGATGATGAAGTGGAAAAAATGTTATTGGATTCAATAACTCACGCAAAAGAAGATATCAAAACAAGAGCATTGGTAGAAGCGATAACAGAGGGGCAGCAACTGGTTGATACCACAGAAAAATTTCTTATTAAAAACAAGAATTTACTTACAAAAGAAGAGACTGAGCTCACGAGAAATGCTATTTCAGATTTAAAAAATGTACTGAATTCAGAAAACAAAGATTTGATACAACAGAAAACTGAGAGTCTGAATGAAATATCCCGTCCATTTGCAGAAAGGGTGATGAATGAAGCAATTAAAATGTCTATGAGTGGAAAGAATATACAAGACACTATTTAGCTTTAAACCCGTCTGAAATTTTATCAGTCCTTGGAATAAAATCACCACATTTTAGATCAGTACAGGGTACGGGAATATTTCCAAAATCATTTTCGGGTAAAGGAACGTTTAATTTTAGTCCTTTACATTCAAAGCTTGCATAAGAAGTTTTTTCAATTCCTGCCGGAGTTAACCATTGCTTAGCGCTGAAGAAATTTGTAAACCTGTAAACGGTATAGGCTGAAATCGATAACAGGAATCCTAATATCAAACTGTTTACTATTAATCTTGGTAGTTGAAATTGAAATATTGGTAAAAAATTTCTCCAGACGATAATCATAAATCCAACAATGAATCCAAATCCGAAGCGGGGATCAGGGGCATTTACAAACCAAAAGACTACACCTGTTAAAGACGTTATTAATGCAATTTTTATGTAGACCGAAGAAGCAAGAATTTTTTTAAAACTGAATGATATATATACAAAGCTGATCAACATCAGTATAAGAATTATTTTATCAGCGATTGATTGATTTTTCCACCATAGAGGAACCCATTCTGAAGTAGGCATAGAAATAGCAAAATCAATCTCCTCTATTGATTCCCCGCTGTGTGTACGGGCATAGGAAGTAATGTAGTTTTTTTGGAGAAGTACTTTTTCTGCATCATATTTCCAGTCGGTTGCAGAAATGTTTAAAACTGTAGAAGGATAAACCGGATAGCCACTGCTAATAATATTTCTGCCGATAAAAGGAATAAATGCACAAACGGAAATTGTAAGAAGTAAGAAAAAAAATTTTATTTTTTTTTGGAGAAAAAAGTAAAACCCAGTATATACCGGGATTATCAAAATTGGAATGGCTGAAAGTTTTATAATGACAGCTATAATACTGAAAATAGAAGCTATTAAAAGACGTAAAGTGGATATTTTATTGTTCTCACCATGCTTTTCTGAAAATAAAATGAGGGAAGCCCAGATGAATAATGCGGTTATAAAATCAGGACTGGCCGAAGTGGCAGTAAGCCTGACTTGTGTATAGCTCCAAAAACAAAAGCTAAATAAGAGTAACAAAAATATTCCTTGTAAATATTTCCTGGAGAAATGCCGGCTTTCCTCAATTTTAGAAATTATAAAAAAAACAAACCAGATTAAAACAGTAGTATTTAAAATGGTAATTGAATTAAGATTTAAAAAATTAAAACTAAATAAAGCATTGACTGTAAACCAAGCACTTTGAAAACCAAACCGGGGATGAAGATGTACAAGCCCGGGTATAGCTTTATATTTTTCTATCCATTGGATGATTTGCGCATGATAACCCAGAGTATCCGGATGAATTATTTTCCATGAGCTCATCAGCAGCAATAAGAGGATGCATATTGCCGAAAGCAGGAAAAGTAAAGGATTTTTAAATTTTAAATCATTTTTTAATTTTTTGAAATCAGCATAGTTTGATTTTTGAAATAAAAAAATAACTGCCGGTATTAAGTAAAATAATTGCAATTGCCATGATCCCAAAGGGATGAATAGCGACAGTAATTGACTAATTAATAAAATTGGAACAAGCCCTAATAAAAATAAAATACCAGCATGAGGTCTTTTTTCATTTACTGAAGAAAATTTACTTATCAAACCAAAAGCAGCCAGTCCCCATGCAAGGCAGATAAAAGAGATATAAATGCAAGCCAATAGTATGAATAGCATTTAATTTATTTTCGGAAAAAAATATTGTATTTAATTACACACCACATGGCACGGAAACCATCTACCCAGTTAATTTTCTTGCCATCCTTGTATGTCCGCCCATAATAGGAAATACCCACTTCATAAATGCGGATGTTTTTTATCCTGCTCACTTTAGCCGTTACCTCCGGTTCAAACCCAAACCTTTTTTCTCTGAGTTTTACTTGTTGTAGAATCTCAGTACGGAACATTTTATACCCGGTTTCCATATCAGTAAGTTTTAAGCCGGTGAAAAGGTTGGAAAGAAAAGTGAGAAACTTGTTGCCAATGGTATGAAAAAAGAAAAGCACCCGATGGGGGCCGTTGCCAGTAAAACGGGAACCATATACAACATCTGCATGGCCTTCAACAATGGGAAGTAACATTTTATTGTAATCCGATGGATCATATTCAAGATCTGCATCCTGAATAATAATGATGTCCCCGGTTGCTTTTTCTAATGCTGATTTTATACTATAACCTTTTCCAAAATTTTTCGGATTCCTGATAATGGTTATTGGAAATTGATTTAAGCCGGTAAAACTTTGCAGCGCATCATAAGTCTCATCAGTTGAGCCATCGTCAACAACGATTATCTCTTTTTCTATCCGGGAAATAAGATTAATGTCAACAACTTTCCGGATTGTTTTGGTAACAAAATCTTTTTCATTGTAACTGGGAATTATGACGGAAAGTTTTAATGACATAAAAGCCAAATTAATGCAAAATGCTGTATTGGATAAATTATCAGGTAATTTTTTAGCCGGTCATGGTTTTTGATATTTATATATTGCAAAGCTGTTAATTACAGTGTCCTTTTTATAATGATGAAGAGATATATCCCAGATACTGGTTACAAGTTCATTTTCTGCAGCAATCAGGAACTTAATATTCCCATTATTGAAATCTTTTTCCAGGTTTGAATAATCAAAAGTACCATCCTGATAGGTGGCAAGGTCAATAATGTCGAAATTAGGGGCGGCCATATTTTTGAAAAAAATATTTTTAAAAAAACTGGTATAAGGGTTATCAAGATTAAATAAATAAAGATTTTCAAGTTGTGGTTGCAGGTATTCTTTTATTTCTTTTTGCTTTAAATAGGATGTTCTTTTTTCATTTTTGGTTTGTATAAAAAACAGATAACCCTGGCCAATTGTGTGAATGGAAAAGAGGATAATTAACGGCAATAGGATGCTTAGGACATTTCTGAGCAGTTCAGGACCATAATTTTTAACACTATAACGTGCAATAATGATCAATCCCAAAAACAAGCTTTCTGTAAAATACCCGATTGAAGAGCCAATTTTCAAGCTGATTAGTAAACTAAAAAATAGCTGTAAAAAGAAAATGACAGAGAATGCTCTTTCTTGATTATTATTTTTATTTGACCATTCTTTCAGGCAAATAATTAAAGCAATATAAAAAGGAAGGATCCATAGGGAATTCAAGGTTCGTTTAAATATATAGTCATAAAACCAGGGCAAGGAAATCCGGTTTTGAATGGCTTTAACCGTATTGTCAAAAAAATAAGTGTAATTCAATCCATATCTGTAAAGCAAGATCATGCCTGAGAAAGCAATCAGAAAATACAAGACGTAGTAAAGGATTGCTGTTCTTTTATTTTGAATCCATAGCCAGGAAATTGCCAATATGGGAACCACGATTGCATTTTGCTTGGAAAAAATACAGGCTACTGAAATTAATGCTGTGATCAGAAGGGTTTTCTTTTCATCAATTTTATTTGATGTGAGAAAATAAATAAACACACTGTAAAAAGTGAGTACCATGCTGTCGGACCTGCTGAATGTAAATCCCCAAAAACAAATAATGGAAGCAAAAATTGATAATGTAAACAAGGAAAATTCTACTGGTACATTATATCTTCTTCTTAAAATTCTGAATAAAAAGAGGCAGGTGATGATATCACAAATAAGCGAAACACTTCTGCTTAACCAGAAAATATGAATGGGTTCATCAGGATTTAGTTGAAAAATATTACCTATAAATGCGGAAACCGAGAAATAAAATGGGGAATACATATTAATTGCATAAGGCAATTGTTCAGGGTCAGTGTAAAGATCAAGTCCTTGCATGAGCCTTTGTATACTGTAAACAAAATTGTTTTCGATGCCATATATATGTGCATCGTAGGAAAAAACAAGAGTAATTCTGAAAACAAGCAAAGACAGCAATACAATTACGGACACCCATATTGAAACGGGATAAATATTTTTTTGATATTTATTAAGCAGGTTGAAACTCATGCTGAATCAGGGTTTGGTTTTTTACGATAATATTTATGAATAATAAATATTTCCCTTAAGATTTGAAAAAAATTGAACCCGCTGATTTTTGAATCTTTCACTTCTGTCCACTTTGAAAGTGGTTCTTCTATTCCTATTTTTTCAAGTGAACCATTTTTCAGGTCAAGCCGGCATAACAGTTCTACATCAAATAGCCATTTTGTTTTAAATTTTTCATTGAATGTATCAGGTATAAGCAGGGTATGAAAAATTTTTGCACTGCATTGGGTGTCGTACACATCAAGCCGGGTAGTGAAGCCAACAAATGTTGCGATGATACGGCTGTAAAAATGTCTCCATTCATTTCTTTTAATTATTGAACCAAGTTTCCTGATTCTGCTTCCGGTAATGAATTTCTTATCTGAGCCAGCTAAAATTTTAAATAGCCTGAAAAATTCTTTTAAGGATACTGAAAGGTCAGCATCGAGGAATCCGTGAAATTCGATTTTTTGTTCTTTAATACTTTCCAAAAGTCCGGCCCTTACTGCTTCTCCCTTTCCTTCTCTTTTTGTTTTATTTAGTAAATGGGTTCTGTCCGGAAATTGGTTAATAATTGTTTCTAATTTTTGGATAGTATTATCCCTGCTTCCGTCATTGACGAATAGGATAAAGACATCCGGATTTGATTGAAGAAAGCTAATTATTTCATGTACGTTCAGTCTCTTTTCTTCGTTATAGCAGGGGATGATAATGGAAAGTTTTGACATATACAGTAACAAGTAAGTCCCGGAATATAAATTCCGATCCGTGAAAGATACCAAGATATCTTAAATTCAATCCAAAAAATGGATTTTAGAAAAAAAGTAATCGCTTTGCCTCCTTTCCAACTATAAATACTTCCATGCATTTGAAATTCTTTTTTCGATATTTTTTCAACCAGGATTTGAAATATTCTTGGTATCAGTAAGGAAGTAAAGCAATAACCACTGCGGGTTACATAAATTGACTGTTCATGAAGAATTTGTATTATTTCCTTACGGCTATATCTTTTAAAGTGGCCCAGTTTTTCATCATGCTTCGAATAAAGCATTTGAAAT
>JAYWEL010000279.1:0-6381 GCA_043779285.1 Chitinophagaceae bacterium
GCGCTTTTCTGCGGTATAATACCATCTAAGATTTACACATAGTCCCTGCCCGTCCGGTCAGGCGGGCGTTGGACTATTTAGTAAATCAAGATGGTATAAGCTGTATGTTTCAATCATTTGTAAAATTTATCATCCTTCCATCTTGCCGGATTGTTTAAAATATAATCCGAAATCGTTTGATACGATTGTTCATTACGAATAATATGTTCGTGGTAATTGCGCTGCCATATTCGTAGGGGCAAATCATTATTTGCCCCTACAGAATTATTTCGAAACCATTTTGTTACACCGATTTTATATCCCTTTACAATCGCACCAATTGAACGGGGAATCATTTTTTGAAATTCGTTGCGTTGTTGGGGTTGAGAATTTTCCTGGACGGGCACAAAATTTTGTGCCCCTGCATTGGTTGCATCCGTTAATTCAACAATACTGTGAATATGATTGGGCATTACGACATGTTCATGCAATACGGCATTTGGAAAATGTTTTGGAATTTCTAACCAACATTCATTTGCAATTTCCCCTGCATCATTCAATATCATTTGTGGAATTTTATTTTCCCGTGGTAGGGGCAGAAAATTTTCTGCCCCTACATTTTCATTCGCAACATTGCCATTCGTATTTCTCCAAAAAAACATTCACGATTATGACAACATATTGTTACAAAATACAAACCTGCCTGCAAATAATCATATCCTTTTAACCGGATTGACCTGCGGTGATGGATTTGGGGATTGTATTTCATTCTATTTTGCTTGGATAAAAAATATCTCTTTTCGTTGGGGCAGAAAATTTTCTGCCCATACATTCCTTCTACAATTTTTATATCTAGTTATTCAGATAGTTGAAGTTACGAATAAAGCGAAGGCGATTGGGTGCATTTGCCTTCGCTTTGGGTTTGGCAATTATAATCATTTTCCAGATTTTCTTTTTATTGCTCAAATAAATTTTCCGGTATTCGAATTCGGAAAATTTTTCATGTCTTCCGGTAATCCGGCATAGACCAAATCACCTCCACCAATACCTGCTTCTGGACCGAGTTCAATCACCCAGTCTGCTGAACGAATCACATCCAGATTATGTTCGATCACCAATATGGAATGACCTTGTTCGATAAGTGCATTGAAAGATGCCAGCAACTTTTTTATATCATGAAAATGCAATCCGGTAGTAGGCTCATCAAAAATGAACAGGATATTTCCACCCGACTTCCCTTTACCTAAAAACGATGCAAGCTTTACCCGCTGTGCCTCGCCTCCTGAAAGTGTATTGGATGATTGACCAAGTTGCACATAACCTAATCCCACATTCGTCAATGGTTTTATTTTATTACTCACGTCTTTTTCATCTTTGAAAAACTCAATGGCTTCATCCACACTCATACATAACACATCATGAATATTTTTTCCATACATATTCACTTCCAGCACTTCATCTTTGAATCGTTTGCCCTTGCAAGATTCACAGGTAAGATGTACATCTGCCAAAAACTGCATTTCCACCACTTGTTCGCCTTCTCCTTTGCAGGAGTCGCAACGGCCACCATCCACATTGAATGAAAAATGTTTGGGTTGATATCCCCGTATTTTTGAAAGTGATTGCCGGGAGAATAAATCCCTGATAGCATCATACGCTTTAATATAAGTAACCGGATTACTGCGAGATGATTTTCCGATTGGATTCTGATCAATCATCTCAATTTGTGAAATGCTATCCAAATCTCCGGTAATATCACGGTGATGCCCAGCTTTTTCCGAAAAATCTCCTTTTCGGTTTTTCAACCCCGGACTGAGGATTTGTTTTACCAACGTTGTTTTTCCACTGCCACTAACGCCACAAATAACTGTCAGTACATTTAATGGAATAGCCACATCAATGTTTTTCAGGTTATTCGCACTTGCTCCTTTAATAATTACAGCATCTTTCCATTTTCGTTTTTTAGCAGGTGGTTCAATTTTCATTTCTCCACTCAGGTATTTTCCGGTAAGGCTTTCCGGGTTTGCAATTAGTTGTTCGTAATTTCCTACTGCTACTACTTCACCACCCAAATGAGAAGCTAACGGACCCATGTCGATGATATGATCGGCTTTTCGCATCATCATTTCATCATGCTCGACCACAACTACAGTATTGCCTAATTTCTTTAACTGTGAAAGAACCTCGATTAGTTTTTCGGTATCTCTTGAATGCAAACCAATGGACGGTTCATCGAGTATATATAAGGAGTCTGTTAAATTACTACCTAAGAGCCTTGTTAATTGAATACGCTGGCTTTCGCCTCCACTGAGCGTATTGGCCAATCTGTTTAGGGTTAGATACCCCAAACCAACTTGCAATAAAGTATCGAGCCTGTTATTGATTTCCAATAATAGTCTGTTAGCAATTTTGCGGTCGTGGCCAGTTAGTTTTTTTTCGAAAGCAGTAAACCATTTCCGCAATTCATCTACCGGCATCTGACAAAGTTCGCCGATATTCATTCCATCCAATTGGATATATAAAGACTCTTTACGTAACCGGTGTCCTTCACAATCGGGGCATTTTGTACGACCCCGGTATCGGCTAAGTAAAACACGGTACTGTACTTTATACAGATTCTGTTCTACTTCTTTGAAAAAATCATCAATACCCTGCGCATGATCATTTCCTTTCCATAAAACAGTAAGTTGTTCCTTGCTCAAATCAGCGATATGCTTATGTACCGGGAAATCGAATTTTTTAGCGGCTTTTACAAACTGGTCTTTCCACCAAACAAGTTTCTCCCCTTTCCATGGAGCAATAGCTCCTTCATATACACTCAAATTCCGATTGGGAATCACTAAGGATTCATCAATACCCAATACCATTGAAAATCCTTCGCATGTTGGACAGGCACCAAATGGGTTATTGAATGAAAACAAATCGGGAACAGGTTCTTCAAAAACAATTCCATCCATTTCGAATCGGTTATTGAAGTGCAACAATTTTTCCCCGTTCACCTCAATATAGACATCTCCTTCTCCTTCGTAAAATGCAGTACCAATAGAATCAGTCAACCGGTAAATATCATCTTCGTCAAAATCCTTAACAACAAGTCGGTCAATCAATACAGCCCCATCAGATAAAGGAGATTTTTTTAAATTATTATTTTTCGAAAACGTTGATTCCAAATCTTTATCGCCCAGTTCCAGTAAATCTTCAATACGAAAAACCTCCATGGCGTCTTTTTTTGAATCACCTATCAGTGCAATTCGGCTGAAACCTTTTTGCAAAAGGATATTTAATTCTTCCCGGTTCTCTCTGTTTCGATGTTTTTTAAATCGGGTAAGAATATGAATACGATCATCGGCTTTCAATTTTTTTATTGCCTCCATCACATCGGCCACATCTTCCTTAATGACCATTTTACCCGAAACCGGAGAAATAGTTTTTCCTATTCGGGCAAATAGTAATCTAAAATAGTCGTGAATCTCTGTCATGGTACCAATGGTACTTCGTGGGGATGTATTGATGACTTTCTGTTCTATCGCAATAGCCGGGCATAGCCCTTTTATATAATCAATATCAGGTTTGCTCATCCGGTTCAGAAACTGTCTTGCGTAAGCACTTAAGCTTTCAGCATAACGACGTTGCCCCTCTGCAAAAAGGGTATCAATGGTCAATGAAGACTTTCCAGAACCCGAAACTCCTGTTACAACAATGAATTTATTTCGTGGAAATACCACATCCACGTTTTTCAGGTTATGTGTTCGGGCCCCTTTTACAAAAATATCCCTTGTGGAAAATACGGTTTCGGTTTGCGTTTTTTCTCTTTTTTTCATTTCGCTCATTCTGTGTCTGCAAATGTAAACCCTTTAGTTATCAATGAGTTTCACGTTAAATTAACAATTTTTATGACCTTCTCAATAGAAATAATAATTATTTTGTATTTGCCCATACAATAAATGTTATACTTTTAATTCATAATTCAATTAAATAAAAACCAAACATTCTCGCCTATCGCTAAAACATCTACACGTAACCATTTTTAGCAACCATTCATCCAATAACCAAACACTATAAAAACCAAACCAATTATGAAACTTTATGCGAAACACAGCGACCACGAACTGATAACTTTATTCAGTGAAGGAAAAATGGAAGCTTTTGAAACTTTAGTCTTAAGACATAAGGACAAGCTTTTTACATCGATCCTTTTTTTAGTAAAAGACAAATACCTGGCAGAAGATATTTTCCAGGATGTATTTATCCGTGCTATTGATACCATCCGTAGCGGTAGATATACCGATGAAGGAAAATTCTTGCCCTGGATCATGCGTATTGCACACAACCTGTGTGTAGATCATTTCAGAAAAGTAAAAAGAACACCGATTGTAAAAACCAGCGAGGACAATGATATTTTTGAAGTGTTAAACTTCAATGCTGACAGCGCTGATGTGGTGATGATGAAGCGTCAGAGTTATGATCGTGTTCGCATTATGCTTGATGAACTTCCAGAAGACCAACGTGAAGTAATCATTCTGAGACATTATGCTGACATGAGTTTTAAAGAGATTGCCGTGATGACTAATTGCAGTATCAATACTGCCCTTGGTCGTATGCGTTATGGCTTGATCAACCTGAGAAAAATGATGGTTGAAAAACAAATAGCACTTTAAAAGTTCTTGTCATTTCAAAGCTCCCTTCTGCAAATATTTCTTTAGAGAATCATTTGCCATTGCTTGCCGGCAGATAGGCTGCTTCGAAATGACAGCTAATTAAAAACAACCCGCTTTATGTGGGTTGTTTTTTTTATGCCTATACTTTTATTATTTGCCTGATTTTTCAAATGCATTCAAACCACATTTCAACCAAGCTGCAAATTCTTTTGCATTACTGGTATATCCTTTTGTCTTGGTCATTGCTTTTTCATTGGTTCCGATAATGGCATATTGCGGTTGAGATACTGCATTAAAATTCTCTGATTGAAATGTTGCCCATTTATCTCCAACAGTAATTATTTGTTTGATTGCGCCAGTCTTGGTGGTATACTCCAATTGTTTGGATGCAGGTAAAACAATCCGTTCATCAACATATAATGAAACCAATACAAAATCCTTTTTCATCATTCGTGCAACGTTTGGATCGATCCAGATTTTTTCTTCCATCCTACGGCAATTGACACATGCCCATCCGGTAAAATCAATCAATAATGGTTTGTTCTCTTTTCTGGCCAATGCCAATGCTTCATCATAATCCCGGAGAGGCTCCATATCTTTTTCGCAATTGACTGGATGTTCAAAAACACTATAGCATAACGGTGGTGGGAAGCCGCTGATGAGGGTTAGATTGGCATACTTTGAATTCGTTACTCCGGGCATTAGATATAAAGTGAATAATGAAAAAACAACAATAAATCCAATACGAACCTTCGAGTATTTTTTGATCGGAGAATCATGCGGAAACCTAATCTTTCCAATCAAGTACATAACTATTGCAATGCCAATAATAATCCAGATAGCAATAAATGTTTCTCTTCTTAAAAATCCCCATTGCTTCACCAGGTCGGCATTGGAAAGAAACTTGACTGCCAAAGCAAGTTCCAGGAATCCTAAAACTACTTTAACATTGGTCAACCATCCACCAGATTTTGGCATGGATTGCAACCAACCGGGAAACATAGCAAACAATGCAAATGGCAAAGCTAATCCCAAACCAAACCCGCCCATGCCAAATGTCAATTGCATGGCACCGCCGTCATTGCTTAAAGCACCTGCCAATAAGGATCCCAAAATAGGGCCAGTACAAGAAAACGAAACGATGGCTAGTGTAAGTGCCATAAAAAATATTCCGGCGGTATTACCAATGCCTGATTTCGAATCGGCCTTACCGGCAATACCAGAAGGAAGTGATATTTCAAAATAGCCAAAAAATGAAATTGCAAAGACCACAAAAATGACAAAGAATACAATATTGAGCCAGAAATTGGTGGATATATTATTCAATATCTCGGGATTAGTTTGATCGAGAATATGAAATGGCAAACTCAGTAAAACATAAATAACAAAAATGAAAACACCATATAAAACGGCATTGCCAATTCCCGATTTTTTAGTTTGCGAACGCTTGGTAAAAAATGATACCGTTAATGGTATTAATGGAAATACACATGGCGTAAGTAAACCGATAAATCCACCTAACAAGCCCAGCAAAAAAATACCGATCAGACTTTTTGAAGAACCGTTATCATCCCCACAATTATTCACCGGATTATTCAAATCGATAGCATCAATTTTAATTTTTGTTGTGGATACAACACCTCCTTCCAGATCTACACTAAAGGAGTAAGCAGTTGAAGGATAAAATTCAAGATTGTTTCCATAGGTATAACTCAGTGTTCCTAGCAGTTTGGCCGGTACTTCA
>JAYWEL010000280.1:0-15209 GCA_043779285.1 Chitinophagaceae bacterium
CCCCATAGGCACTGGTCATATTTGCAACCGGTGCCCCCGACCATGCAGCTTTATAGATATTAGTCATGGTCACTAATTGTGCCACCTGAATACCCCCCCAACTATGTCCCTGAATGGCAAGGTTTTTACTATCCACCCATTTATTTTTTGCCAAAGCTTGTGTTCCGCTTACTATATAATCATAAGCCCCTTTTGCAGGATAACCGGTTGTGTATTTAATATCGGGCAGAAATACCAGGTAACCCCGGCTTACAAAAAATGAAATATTCATGGCACTGCGAATAGGCGCAGGAGCGATATACCGATTTAATCCATCCGATAAATCTTCGTAGAAATAAGCAATCATCGGATACTTTTTATTCGCATCAAAATCTTCGGGCTTATACAAAATGCCCTTTGCCTTTTTACCCGTAAACGTAGTCCAGTAAACCAGTTCAGCACTTCCCCAGTTATACTCTTTTTGTTGGGGATTAATTGCTGAAAGCTTGGATTCGTTTTGCAAATTAACGGATACATGTATGTCGCCTGGCTCTTTAAATGACTCTTTCAGATAGATGTAAACATTGGCATCCTTCGCTTTTTGTGGATTACTCAATAATTTATTTTCCATTTTTCCAGTCAACGTCGAATTGGTATTATTCCATTTGAAAAATGCAAAACCGGCTTCTTTGGTAACCTCATTAAATCTTCTAACCAGTAACTCATCCTCGAATTTGATTGCTCTTTTTTCGGGGTCTGTTGAAATATATCTGGTTGAAATTTTATTGACCCTGCCAGAATTTTTGAATAATACATTTAACGGATTATTTTTTCCGGTTGGATCCAATTTCCAGATATCGTACCGGTCATAAACATACACATCCGCATCACTGTCTGACCAACTCATGATACCATATGACGGAGGTTCATCTGGCATATCATATTCCACGTCCCATAAAGGTTTATTAACTTTCTTACTGATGTTGCGGGTTGAGTCACCATCCCATGCAAAATAATTTTTAGCAACCCGATCATACCACAAAATATATTTACCAGTTGATGAAGGAGTTGCCTGGCCTTGTAAATTTTTTGTAACCAACTTTGCAGAACCATCTTTTACATTGATTGCATAAATATCTTTCCGGGTTCCACCTAACCATTGCCCTTCAATTCGTTTTCCAAAATCGGTGATACCTACAAACACATTTGCATCTCCTTCATTGGCCTGAATAACTTGGGGTATTTCTCTTGTGGCTAATTGAACAACATATTTATTTGTTAGATCATAATAAGCCAGGTAACTACGGCGTAACTCGTTTTGCAGATTAAATAACTGTACTGTTTGCAAATAATCGTCTTTATAATGCCAGATATCTAATTTAGAAAAATCCATCTCGATCAATGTAGTGTCTTTGGTAGCCTGTAATGGAGCTGTTCCAAAAAATAATCGGCTTTCATTTTTACTGAAACTCAAATTTCCATTTTCACTGATAACCATACCCAGTTTCATGCCAACCGAATTTTTGTCTGCCAGCAATTGAGCACTATCCATACCCGATTTGAAAAACCAAACTTTATAAAATTTTTGTAGATCTTTTGGCTTGGCATCTCTTTCAGCCAGATAAGCCAGCTTGGTGCCATCATCATTTAAAACAAAGTTTTTAAAATCATTTCCTGAACGGCTTAATGTTTCTGCTTTTTGTGTTTTAAGATCAATTAAAGAAACTGCAGCAAAGCTTGCAGAATCTTTGGAATTTTTGGTTGTTTCAATCAACAGTTTTTGCCCATTTTTATTGAAATAAAATTCGGATACAAACTTATAAATGATTTCCTTTCCGGTTTCCAGATTACGTAATACCAGGTCTGTACCTTCATTTGCAGCTGCAGCTCCTACTGGCTCATCTCCTTCTGCATCCGAAAAATTGGTGAATTCATAACCCTCATTATCCTCATCCCTTTTTCCTTTTTTCGGAATAACCGTTTGCTGATTTACTAATTGAATTAAAGAATCAATGCTGACTTTTAAATTGTCTATTATTTTTTTACTAGGATCAACTGGAGTTGTTTTTGGCTTTTCTACTACGGGCTTTTTCTCCAGATGATAGGCTACCCATCCAAATCCTTTTTGTGCGGTTTTATAGGCTTTAACAGCCGGGAATTTCAACACTTCCTCCGTACCTAATCTGACGATGGCTAAAGAATCTTTCGGACTGTCCTCCGGTTTTTTCTTTTTTATTTTCGCGTCACGTATGTCCTTGAAAAAAGGTCTGATACGGAAAATAGCAAATTTATTGTCTTCGCTGATCGTCGCATTATATCCACGATGGATACTCGTTTTGCTTCCTGTTTTTGTAGATTGAATAATGAGTTCGTTATCGCCTTCCTGTACATTCACAGAGTAAACAACCCAGTTACCATCATTGCTGACAGCTCGTTCACCAATACTTTGCCAGCTATCATAAACTGAATGATCCAATACTTTTTTCTGAGAAAAAGTAAAAAGGGTTATCCCTGACAATAGCAGGGAAAATAATATTTTTTTCATGAGCAGTTAATTGATTGACTAAATTAAACCAAAGCAGTAATGCCTGAACATTAGAAGAGAATTATTTTATGAGTGGTATTAATGAATTTTCTTATGTTTCAACATACGCAACATCTGAAATAAAACTGCCAGCATGATGATTGCCAAACCCCAATAAAATGTGGAACCAAACTCCTTGTTTTCTTTTAAAAAAATAAATGCCAGAGCTATTCCATAAACCGGTTCCAGATTATAGATCAGGTTATTGGTAAATGGTGAAAGTTTTTTTAATGCTTTCAATTGCAATTCAAAAGCCCAAACAGTACAAACAGCGGCTAAAATCAACAACCAAAACCAATCGATTAAGGAAGGCGTTAATTTTTCGGAAGGGAATAAATAAATATAAAAAGGAAGAATCAATGATAAAAACAACCACCCTCCACCCAGTTCAAAAAAGGTAAGTGTTTTAGGGGGTATCCGTTCTACAAATTGCTTATTTAAAATACTGAATATTACAGCCAGCAAAGCAGAAATAATACCTAATAAAATACCGGTTAAAAAATTGGGATTAAAACTAAATATCAGGTAGATACCGGCAATTGCCATGAGGCCCAATAATAATTCAATGCGATCAATTCGGCGTTTAAAAAACAATGGCTCCAGTAGTGCAGTGAACAAACCAATGGATGAAAAACAAATTAATGCAATGGATACATTCGCATATTTTATACTGCCATAAAAACTTACCCAATGCAAAGCGACGATTGCGCCGACCACCATAATTTTTAACCCATCCTTTTTAGAAACCGATTTAAATTCTTTTTTATACCACAATATAATGCCCAAAATAAATACAGCCATTAACATCCGGTACCAAACCAACAGACCTTCATTTAATTGAATTAATGCTCCTAGCAAACCGGTAAACCCGGCCAGAAAAACGGCAATATGTAATTGAAAAAGTGCTTTTTTCATTTAGGCAAAAAGCTAGTTGTAAAAATTGAAAATGATCTTTCGGCTATTTGCCATTTGCAATAAATTCGGTTTTAGAAGCAAGTTTATTTTCTGCATTTTTCAGCTTTCTTCTGTAATCGGTAATGAGGCTATACCAACGTAATTTCAACACACCAAGAATGCCTTCTTTTACAATTCCCTTATTCATTTTGGAAGAACCTTTTGTTCGGTCCTGAAAAACAATAGGTACTTCTTTTATTTTGAACCCCAGTTTCCAGGAAGCAAATTTCATCTCAATCTGGAATGCATAACCGACAAAATGAATTTGGTCGAAATTAATGGTATTTAATACTTCGTTGCTATAGCACATAAAACCTGCAGTCGGATCATTTACTGGCATCCATGTTATTAAACGGGTATACACAGATGCACCTTTAGAAAGGGCTATCCTGTCCCATGGCCAGTTTATTACTCCACCTCCTTTCACATATCTCGAGCCAATGGCTACATCTGCTCCACTTTGTTTACAAGCATCGTATAATCGGGGCAAGTCATTTGGGTTATGCGAAAAATCGGCATCCATTTCAAAAATAAATGCATACTTGTTTTTTAAAGCCCACTTAAATCCATGAATATATGCTGTTCCCAAACCCAGTTTCCCTTTTCTTTCTTCCAGGAATAATTGACCGGGAAAGTGTACCTGTTGGTTTCGTACAATATCTGCAGTTCCATCGGGAGAACCATCATCAATAACTAATACATGAAAATTATCCTGAAGCTCAAAAACTGCTTTCAGTATATTTTCGATATTTTCTTTTTCATTAAATGTGGGTATAATGACCAGCTTCTCCAACGTATATATCTTAATTGAAAAATGAATGTACTATTATATCAAACTTTCCGACAAATGAATCTGTTAATTCTTTTTCAACATGGCACGGGTATATATTTCTGTTAGCTTCTGTTTGGTATGCATCGGAAAATCACCTTTCATCATCCAGTTGTAATATTGAGGTTCCGATTTCAACACTTCAGCAACTGATCTTCCTTTGTATTTTCCAAAATTAAAAACCTCAACCCCTTTTTCCATCACCATTCTTCGGGCAAAATCTACTATTTCTTCTTCACCTATTACTTTCAAAATAGAGTCAATAGAATTACCCAATATAGGATAATGACTTAACTGGGCTTCCAGTATTTCTGCTGTTGCGATGGCATCTGCTTCAGCACTATGCGCATTTTCCAAAGTCTTACTACAATAAAATTTATATGCTGCACTTAGTGTCCGTTGTTCCATTTGATGAAAAATGTTTTGTACATCCAGCAAACGTCTTCCTCTTAAATCAAATTCTACTTCCGACCGCATAAATTCTTCCATCAATAATGGAATATCGAAACGGTTCGAATTATAACCGGCCATATCACAATTGTCTAAAAACTGCTTAAACTCCTGAGCCACCTGTTTAAAAGTAGGAGCATCTTTAACCATCTCATCAGTGATTCCGTGAATTTCGGATGAAGAAGGTGGAATTGGAATTCCTGGATTAATTAATTTTCTTTTTACATTTCTTGTGCCATCTGGCAACATTTTAACAACTGCAATTTCGAGAATACGGTCAATCCCAATATTTACTCCAGTGGTTTCCAGGTCTATGACTGCTAAAGGCTTATTTAATTGTAACATGTGTGGTATTTCTACTTCTTAATAATCGTGAATGATGGTAAAAATAATTAAAACACAATTAATATGCAGACTTAATTAGTTGAATTTTAATGAAAACTGGAGTATATTTTAAAAACTGAATATATTTGCAAAATAATCTGGGCATTTCTTCGTTAATGTAAAAAATATCTACTACTATGAGAAATAAGGTTTTTAATGCATTATTGCTGATACTGTTGACAGTAGCAATATCATCATGTTATTCTACCAGAAAAAGCGGATGTCCCGGAAATCCTACCTATAGCTCAAAATTTAGAGGATAATACTCATCAATTTATATAATGAAATGGAACCAATTAACTGATGTAAATCAATTAACTGATATTCTTAAAAATTCTCATGTCAAGGCACAAGTAATTTTTAAACATAGTACCCGTTGTTCAATCAGCAGTGTTGCTCTTAATCGTTTCAAAAATGTTGACAACCCGGATAATATTGATTTTTATTTATTAGATCTTATCGAACATCGATCTCTTTCTAATACTGTTGCTGACGTTTTTAAGGTACATCATGAATCTCCCCAAGTATTAATGATTGTAAATAATGATTGTATTTATGATGAATCCCATTTGTCCATTTCAATAAAAGATCTTTTTGAACAGGTTCAGGCCTAAATAAAACCCAAAAACTGTTTCCTTCCCTTATTTGATACTTTTTAAGTCATAACTCAAAATCTGTACACAGATTTTATTCTACATATCCATTTGGGAGTTATTTTTTTAATAGACAGTCCAAACCATACAGATTATAGTTTAATCATAACTGCAATCCGACAAAACCAAAATAATCAAAAATTAAAACAGCATTTTGCCAACTAAAATTTTGTAACTATATTGAAAAAGAAAATCCTCATCTCTGCGCAAACCATATTCAATAAATTTTAATTTTAATGCAATATGTGTACTGTTAGAAACATCTTAAAATCAAAAAGCAAAGAAATTTATTCAGTTGCACCCGATTGTATTGTTTATGATGCATTAGAAATAATGTTTGAAAAAAACGTCAGTGCGTTACTAGTTTTACAGAATGAAAAACTGGTGGGAATTTTTACAGAACGGGATTATGCCCGAAAAGTAATTTTAAAAGGTAAGGCTTCCAAAGAAATCAAAGTGGAAGAAATAATGACGTCAAACTTAATTACCATTTCAATAGATTCCGACATAGAAGATTGTATGAAGTTGATGACCAATAAATTTATCCGACACCTTCCCGTATTAGAAGAAGGTGAATTGGTTGGATTTATTTCAATTGGTGATGTAGTTAAGAACATTATCGATAATCAGAAATTCATTATTGAAAGACTGGAACATTATATTACCCATTGATCCTTGCTGAAAAAAATCATCCCTATAAAAAAAGACCTGTTGAATATTCAACAGGTCTTTTTCGTTATTAGTGGAGACGAGGGGAGTCGAACCCCTGTCCAAACATATTCCCCAATAGCTTTCTACATGCTTATTCCGGCATTAATTGTCGGGAAATAACAGGAACCGGACACACCAATTATTTCCTTAGCTGAATAGTCTTTCGCAGTCATCACAGCCTTTGCCTGCGGCAACCTGTTTTCTTTTTGAGTCGGCGGTGGAACTTGGTAACAGGTCTACCCGTTCACACGGCCCAAATGACTACTTAATCACTGATTAAGCGGCCATGGCATACTGAGTATTGCCAGTTGAGTTTTTCGTATTCAGATTATCCTGCTAATTACGCAACGCAGGGCATGCTTACACTATCAAAGATCTACGCTGTCAAAACCAAACGTCCCCAAAATAAAAACGGGTTTTATTTTTTTGCAAATCGATTAAAAAATTCTAAATCAATCCCTTCTGCAAAATTAATTCTTTATGCTAAACCGATTATTTAAATAATCGTAAAATATCCAGTCCCAATGCATAAGCCATCAAACCAAGCAATAAGAACATCCCAAACATTTGAGCATATTCCATGAACTTATCTCCCGGTTTACGGCCTGTCAGCATTTCTACAATGGTAAACAGTGCATGACCACCATCCAGTGCTGGAATAGGCAATATATTCATGAATGCAAGGATAATGGAGAACAAGGCTGTCATCATCCAGAAACGCTGCCAATCCCAAAAGCCACCAAACATTTTTCCGATACTCACCACACTTCCCAGGTTTTCATTCACCTTATGTTCTTTCGAAGTAAATAATAAACGGATACCGGTTACATAATCTTTCAGCCGCTCCACACCATAGGTCATACCGGCAGGGATAGATTCCAATAAAGTATAATTCACTTTTTCAGTTACAAAAAATTTATCCATGGTTTTTGCAAAAAACCCAACACCGCCATCTGCTCTTAATTTCACAGAAGCAGTCATCGTATCCATATTATTTCTGATGAATTGAACCGGAACAATTTGTCCTTTAAATTCTCTTTTTATTTTTTCAAATTCATTATAATATGTAAATGGCTTTTCGCCTAAGCTAATCAGTTGGTCACCTTTTTGGAAACTGCCTGAAGTAAATTCGATTTCACTACTTAAGCTATCAACGATAACCGGCATTCTTGGTGATACAAAACCTTTTAATTGACTTTTTGTCAATTTACTAATAAATCCTTCGGGTAAAACAATGGATGTATCTCCCCCATCTCTTGCAATAATTAATGTTGCTTTTTCTGCCAACATCATATCTTTTGGAAGTGTATTTATATATACTAATGGCTTATCATTTACTTGTTTGATGATATCACCATCCTTCATACCAATAGATAATGCCAATGAGTCGGCAGCCAAACCATAGGTTAAATTCTTAACTGGCAATCTTTCTTCTCCCCAGGTAAATAAGATGCCTGCAAAAATGATAAATGCCAATAAAAAATTTACAACAACTCCTCCAATCATGATAATCAAACGTTGCCATGCCGGCTTACTTCTAAACTCCCATGGTTGTGGTGGTAATTTCATTTGTTCCTTATCCATGCTTTCATCTACCATCCCGGATATTTTTACATACCCACCCAATGGTATCCAACCGATACCATATTCTGTTTCACCTTTTTTCTTTTTAAAAATGGAAAACCACGGATCAAAAAACAAATAAAATTTTTCTACCCGGCAACCGAACCATTTGGCCGGAATAAAATGACCCAGTTCGTGTAACACGACAAGAATAGAAAAAGACAGAATAAACTGCCCAATATTGGACAATGCAGCAGACCAGTTAATAGCTAATAAAATCATGGTATAAAAATAATTATGCGAATATCTGCTATCTGCGATTCATTATTGAATTTGAAGATAGCTTTATGAAGATTTTTTGAAAAGGTATGTAAACAGATTTTATAATTTTATAATATCGGCAGCAAAACTACGTGCCTCTCCATCGCTTTCAAAATATTCTTCCAGTGTTGGTTTTTCGATGAATGGAATTTTTTCCATGGTCCGTTCTATCACATCGGTCATATCTAAAAACCCAACTCTGTTTTTAAGAAAAGCATAAACGACAATTTCATTGGCTGCATTTAATATACAGGGTAAATTACCTCCCTTATTCATAGCTTCCATTGCCAGGCTAAGATTTCTGAACGTCTTATAATCTGGTTCTTCAAAATTGAGCATACTTATTTTTTTGAAATTATACCGGGGGAAATCATTTTTAATTCGCTGAGGAAAAGCCAATGCATATTGGATTGGCAATTTCATATCGGGCAAACCCATCTGTGCTTTCAAACTTCCATCTTCAAACTGAACCATGGAATGAATAATGCTCTGCGGATGAATGACTACCTGAATCTGTTCGGGTTCCAGATTAAACAACCACTTGGCTTCAATCATTTCCAAACCTTTATTCATCAGGGTTGCAGAGTCTATTGAAATTTTTGCACCCATGGTCCAATTGGGGTGTTGCAGTGCATGTTCTCTTTTTACATTAACCAGGTAGTTGGGTTTGCGTCCAAGAAACGGACCTCCGGAAGCAGTTAAGATTATTTTTTCAATTTTATTTCTTGATTCTCCAACCAGGCATTGAAAAATGGCTGAATGTTCGGAATCAACCGGGATAATTGGCACTCTGTTTTTTATAGCTTCCTGCATGATGATATCTCCTGCAACAACCAATGTTTCCTTATTGGCAAGGGCAATCGACTTTCCGGCCCTGATAGCATTCAACGTTGGTTTAAGACCGGCAAATCCTACAATAGCTGCAATCATCATATCGTAACAATCCATAGCAGCTACTTCTTCCAATGCCTTTTCGCCGGCAAATACTTTTATATCCGTTGAGGCAAGAGCATCTTTTACTATAAGATATTTTTTTTCATCCCCGATTACAACTAGGTTCGGATTGAACTTCAACGCTTGCTGAATAAGCAATTCGTCATTACTATGTGCCGTTAAAATTTCTGCCGAAAATTTTTCCGGGTTTGCTGCAATGACTTCTAAAGCTTGTTCGCCAATTGATCCGGTAGATCCAAATAAAGCAATTCGCTTTTTTACAGATTCATTATTCATTAATAAAAATCATTTTATTCAGGTTTCTGTCCATTTTATTAAATCATCAACCAATTTCCTGTCGTTACTTAATCGGGGCACTTTGTTTTGTCCACCCAATTTACCGACTGATCTCATATAATCAATGAAACCATTTTTTTGAACGGCATTTATTTTTAAAGGGCTCAAAATATTCCCTTTTATCAGGTCATCATAATATATATTTTTTTGCCGCAGGTTATTATCAACGGCTAAAGAAAAAGCATCCATGTCACCGGGTTTGTTTTCAAATTCAATAAACCATTCATGAAAAGATTTTCCATCGCCCTGGTTTATCAATGGTGCAACCGTAAACTCTGTAATGTGAACATTTTGTTCTTTTGCGGCTTTCATCAAACTATACTCTACTTCTTCCCCAATTACATGCTCTCCAAATGCAGATATAAAATGTTTGATGCGGCCGGAGACAATGATACGATAAGGATCGATTGAAACAAATTTTACCGTATCTCCAATATTATACCCCCATAAACCGGCATTGCTGTTTATAATCAACGCATAGTTCTCTCCCAGTTTTACATCTTTTAACGATAGTCGGGTTGGGTTTTCATTAAAAATTTCAGCAGCAGGTACAAATTCAAAAAAGATTCCACTATTGGTATTTAATAAAAGGCCTTCCTGATTTTGTGAATCCTGGAAAGCAAAGAATCCTTCCGATGCGGGAAAAGTTTCTATCGAATCGATTTTCTTTCCGATACTTTCAAAAAGTTTGGCTTTATAAGGTTCAAAATTTACACCACCATGAACCAGCACTGAAAGGTTAGCAAAAATATCTTTTATCTTTTTACCGCTTACTTCATTCAAACGGTCAAAATACATCTGCATCCAGGGTGGAATTCCGCTAATCAAAGTCATATTCTGATTTACGGTTTCTTCAACAATTTTACCCAATTTGGTTTCCCATTCTTCAATACAATTCGTTTCAAAGGAAGGAAGTTGATTTTTTCTTAAATAACTGGGAATATGGTGGTTTACAATACCACTTAACCTGCCTGTTGGAATGCCTCCAATTCTTTCCAATACCGGTGAACCGGATAGAAATATCATTTTCCCATCCGCAAAAGCCGTATTTCCCGTTTCAGCCATATAACATAATAAGGCATTACGGGCTGTATTTAAATGATTTGAAACCGAATCCTTGGATATGGGAATATATTTTACACCACTGGTGGTACCCGAAGTTTTGGCAAAGTAAACAGGAACTCCTTTCCATAATACATTGTGCTTTCCTTCTTTAATTTTATCAATATAAGGTCTCAACATTTCATAATCCCGGATGATAACCGCCTGTTTAAACTCCTCATAGTTATTCACATTTTTCATACTATGATCGTTTCCAAAAATGGTTAACCGTCCGGTTTTAATTAATTGTTTCAGTATAAGATCCTGATCCTCAATTGCTGACTGTGAACTTTTTTGTATCTTATTATATATATAAGAAGCAAAAGGCTTTGCTAGTATCGACTTGAATTTCATTTATTTATTTAATATGATCACCATTAGGGTTACAAATATAAAAAAATGCAAATCATGGATAGAATAAATTACTCTTTAAAACTTTGATTTTGAATTTGTGAGTTTGATTTTTAACCATACCTTTGCATCCCTTAATCCTAAACCGGTCTTAAAGACCATTTTAATTAAGGAAAAGACAACTTAATATAATTTAACAGTTAAAGCGTAAAACATGTTCGCAGTAGTTAAAATAGCCGGTCAACAATTCAAGGTAGCAAAAGACCAGACTTTGTATGTTCCCTGTTTAGAAGGAAAAGCAGGAGATAAGTTAGAATTTGCAGACGTATTATTGGTAGAAGCTGAAGGAAAAACTTCAATTGGAAGCGAAGTAAAATCAACCGTTAGTGCAGAAATCATTAACCAGATCCAGGGTGATAAAGTGATCTCTTTTAAAATGAAAAGAAGAAAAGGTTTCCGTAAAAAATTAGGTCACCGTACTCACTACACTAAAATTTTAGTAACCGGTATTAACTAATTGTTTTTTTTGAAAAAAAACAAAACAATTCAATATATTCTTTTAAAGAAAATCTAATTGACATGGCACATAAAAAAGGTGAAGGAAGTGTAAAAAATAATCGTGATTCACAAAGCAAACGCTTAGGTGTAAAAATATTTGGCGGTCAGGCAGTTACTTCTGGCAATATTATTTTACGTCAACGTGGAACAGTTTATCATCCGGGTAAAAATGTTGGTCTTGGAAAAGATTTTACAATTTTTGCATTAACAGATGGTGTAGTTGAATTTAAAAAAGGAAGAAAAGACAGATCATTTGTTTCTGTTTCTCCGATAGAAGTATCTGCTTAGTCATATAGAAATAACGGCTTAGTTTAAAAAATAGTTTTGGTGGTTTAAAATATATTTTTATTTTTACTACTGAAATTTTTTTTTTTACTAACCATTTAAATTCTAAAACATGGCTACTGCAAAAAAAGCGGCTCCTAAAAAAGCGGCTGCAAAAAAAGCGGCTCCTAAAAAAGCTGCTCCTAAAAAAGCTGCTGCAAAAAAAGCGGCTCCTAAAAAAGCTGCTCCAAAGAAAGCGGCTCCTAAAAAAGCTGCTGCAAAAAAAGCGGCTCCTAAAAAAGCGGCTCCAAAGAAAGCGGCTCCTAAAAAAGCTGCTGCGAAGAAAGCTGCTCCTAAAAAGAAGTAAATTCTATTTTAGAAAAGTTATAACAAGTCCTGGTTCTCCGGGACTTTTTTTTATTCCTAAAATTCTCGTTCAGGCCATATATTTTTTTTACATTGCATGCATGGATAACAATGCAATTGCTAATCAATTTTCGCTTCTATCGAAACTGATGGACATTCACGGAGAAAATTCATTTAAGTCGAAATCCTATGCTGCAGCGGCTTTCAATATAGATAAGCTACCAACACAACTAAAAGAATTACCAAAAGAAAAAATTGCTTCATTAAAAGGTGTTGGCGATAGTTCGGCTAAAAAAATAATAGAGTTGCTCGAGACCGGTGAACTCAAAGTATTGATGGATATCATCCAACAAACTCCAGCGGGTATCATTGATATGTTGAGCATAAAAGGTATCGGTCCAAAAAAAATCAATACCATCTGGAAAGAACTTGAAATAGAAACTATTGGCGAGTTACTTTATGCATGTGAAGAAAACCGCTTGCTACTTTACAAAGGTTTTGGCGAGAAAACACAAAATAATATTCGAGACTCCATTGAATTTTATTTACAAAACCAGGGAAGCTTTTTATATGCACAAGTAGAAAGTTTTGCAAAAACTTTGACAGACAAACTACATACCCTTTACCCAAAAAATAAAACTGAACTGACCGGAGCTTTCCGACGTCAGATTGAAATTATTGAAGAATTGGCGATTTGTACGACCATTTCAGCAAATCAGTTAAAATTATTTTTTGATGAAAATTCATATCAAATCATCACAGAAACTGAAAGTCAATTAAATTTTATCGGGCCTGAAAAAATAAAATTAAATTTTTATTTAACCAACACGGATTTGTTTTTCAAAAAATTATTTGAAACCAGTTGCAGTGAATCTTTTTTAACAGCTTGGAAAAATAAATTTCCGTGGAATGAAAATTCTGCATTCCAAACCGAAGAACATATTTTCGAAAATGCCGGCATTCATATCATACCATCCTACCTGAGAGAAGATGAAAAAATGATTCAATTATCTGCTGATGATTCATTGCCAAACGTCATTCGAAAAGAAGATATCAAAGCCATCATTCACAGTCATAGTAACTGGAGCGACGGATCGAATACGATTGAAGAAATGGCAAATCATGCCATTCACTCTGGACTGGAATATTTAGTCATTTCGGACCACTCAAAATCTGCTTTTTATGCAAACGGTTTATCAGAAGAACGGATACTACAGCAACACAAATATGTGGATGAACTAAATGACAAGCTGAAACCTTTTAAAATCTTTAAAAGTATTGAAAGTGATATTCTTCATGACGGGTCATTGGATTATCCCGATCATATTCTTTCCACATTTGATTTAGTCATCGCTTCCGTTCACAGTAACCTGAAAATGCCGGAAGAAAAAGCCATGATGCGTCTGCAAAATGCCATTGCTAATCCTTTTACAACAATTCTTGGACATATGACCGGCCGGTTGTTATTAAGCCGAAACGGATATCCGATTGATCATAAAAAAATCATTGACTTATGCGCCGAGAAAAAAGTGGTGATTGAATTAAATGCTCATCCCAGAAGACTGGATATGGATTGGCGACATATTGCATATGCTTTAGAGAAGAATGTAATCATCTCCATTGATCCCGATGCACATGCCCTGAGTGGGTTTGAGGATGTAAAGTATGGCGTTTTAGTTGCCCAAAAAGCTGG
Source organism: Chitinophagaceae bacterium (assembly GCA_043779285.1). Classification (GTDB taxonomy): domain Bacteria; phylum Bacteroidota; class Bacteroidia; order Chitinophagales; family Chitinophagaceae; genus MGR-bin208. The sequence continues at coordinate 14,052 of JAYWEL010000280.1, forward strand.
ATTAACAAAAAATCAGAATCTAAGCAGTTTCAGCCTGGAAGAATTTGAAGCCTATTTACTCAACATAAAATCAATCAAAAATATTTAATCGGGCAACGGTAGTTCAACATAAAATGTTGCTCCTTCATCTGCATTACTATCAAACCAGATTTTTCCCTGAGCCTGTTCGGCAATGGTTTTACACATGGCCAAGCCCAAGCCGGTGCCTGAAGATTTAGTTGTGAAGTTTGGCGTAAATATCTTTTCTTTCATGTCTGTATCTATACCCTCTCCATTATCAGCAACCGTTATCAATACTTTTTCATTTACTATTTCAGTTTTAATAAAAATGTCACAGCGGCTTTTATACCGGCATGCTTCCACTGCATTACTCAGCAAATTTGTAACCAAGCGGTTTATCTGTGTTTTATCCGCATTCAACATAATGCTTTCTGCTACTGGTTGCCAGTGTATGTCAACTTTAGGATTAGAACCATACAACTCTTTTAATGAATCAATAATTTTCACCAAATCAAAACGTTCTTTTTTTACAATACTGATATTTGCAAACTGAGAAAAGTCGGATGCAATTTTAGATAAATGATCTATTTGTTCTACCATGGTTTTAGAAACATTTTTTGTCAACTCCTTTACATTCAACTGATCTTCTGCCATGGCTTTCTGCAGATATTGAATGCTCAATTTCATGGGTGTTAGTGGATTTTTAATTTCGTGTGCAACCTGTCTGGCCATTTCTCTCCAGGCAGATTCCCGTTCACTTTTTGCAAGCTCAGTTGCACTAACTTCTAATTTGCGAACCATTTTATTATATTCCTTAACCAAATCACCAATCTCATCATCCCTATTCCATTCTACTTCTTCATTCAAACTGCCTAAATTTATTCCCTTCATTTTATTGCTGATAATAGAAAATGAACTGGTGATCCGATTCGTTATCAGTAAAGCCAACAAACCGGCAATCAAAAATATAAATGCATTCAGATTGATGATGGTCACTAAAAAATTAGAGATCTCCTGGTTCAAATCATTTTGTGAAGTAAAGTAAGGGATGTTTAAATAAGCGTATACCTGTCCCTGGGAATCCCGTACAGGGGCATAAATGCTTAAATATGCCAGTTTACCTACTTTCTCCTCCTGTAAATGCCTGACCTCTCTTAA
>JAYWEL010000281.1:0-6372 GCA_043779285.1 Chitinophagaceae bacterium
ATGCCGTTTCGAAAAAGGCATTTGAGGAATTTGCCAGTTATGCCGTGAGAAGTATTGCCATGATGAATGCCAATCTTAAATCAGCAAAAGTGGCTGAAGTGATTGCATAATAAATCTTACAAACATTTATAAAGCATTGCTCCACGGGCAATGCTTTTTTTATATCTTCAAAGCATGTACAATATTCCATACTTCAAAGAGCAGGATAAAAATCTGGTTTTAGAATTTATGCGCAAGCATTGTTTTGCTACTTTAATAGCCGTGGATTATTCATCAAAAGCTGTGGCAACACATATTCCTTTTTTTATTGATGAACGGGATGGCAGGGTATTTTTATCCGGTCATTTCATGCGAAATACAGATCATTACAATGCATTTGAAAAAAATGAACATGTTTTAGCCATTTTCAATGGCCCGCAATGCCATGTTAGTGCAAGATTATACAGCGAGCAACAAACGGCTTCTACCTGGAATTATATGACCGTACATGCTAAAGGAATTTTGAAGTTCATGGATGATGCCGGATTAATAAATATTTTGAAAAGAACCACCGATTATTTTGAAAATGATCCGTCATCTCCCTCTTTATTTGAAAATCTTCCGGCAGCATATGTTGCATCTATGTCAAAACATATTGTTGCATTTGAAATTGAAGTAACCGAACTGGATAATGTTTTTAAATTAAGCCAGAATAAAGATGAAGCAACTTATCAGCGAATCATCGACCATCTTGAAAAACAGGATTATGAATCCATTCAAATTGCCATGGAGATGAAGAAACGTAAAAATCAACTTTTTGAAAAATGAAAAATTTCAGTTTGCTATTTGTGTGTTTTATTTTTTTAGCTTGTTCAAATCAACAAAAAATGGGTAAAGCAAATCTACAAAATTCAAAAACCGGTTTGCCATTATTTGATAAAGAAGGCCATCGGGGTTGCCGAGGGCTGATGCCAGAGAATACGATTCCGGCCATGATGAAAGCAATTGATCTGGGAGTGACAACATTAGAAATGGATGTGGTTATTACGAAAGATAAAAAAGTGATCCTTTCACATGAGCCCTATTTTGGAAATGAGATTACAACCAAACCTGATGGCAGTTATATACAATTTACAGAAGAAAAGTCTTTCAATATTTACAAAATGAATTATGCCGAGGTGATAAAATATGATGTGGGCATGAAGCCTCATCCGAGGTTTCCGCAACAACAAAAAATGAAAGCTGTAAAACCTTTATTGCAGGATTTGATTACCGAAGTGGAAGCATATCTCCATCAGAAAAATATTGCCAGGATTTTCTATAATATTGAAACGAAGTCTATGCCTGCAAGTGATAATCTGTTTCATCCTGAACCGGCAGAATTTGTTGATTTGTTGATGAAAGTCATTGATGAAAAGGAACTTCGGAATAGGGTCATCATCCAGTCATTCGATTTCAGAACTTTGCAATACCTGCATAAAAACTATCCGGATGTAAAAACGGCCATGTTGGTGGAAGACACGGAGAAAAGATCTTTCGAAGAATTGTTAACAGAAATTGGATTTACAGCAACCAATTACAGTCCTGCATTTTCCATGTTAAATGAAGAGTTGATAAAGAAATGTCACGATAAAGGAATGAAAATAATTCCATGGACAGTCAATGATAAACCAACCATTGATCGGTTAAAGAAAATGGGAGTGGATGGAATTATTACAGATTATCCAAATTTATTCAATCAATAATTGGAAGAATCATTCGTAGATATATCGAGCCAATCCATGGCATTTTTATATAACAATTTTTCCTTTAAATCATTTTCATAATTCATGCTTTCAATCAAGGAGCCGGGTTGCAGTTCTCCCAACGGGAAGGGATAATCCGTTCCCAAACAAACTTTGTCTTCTCCCATCAGGTCAACCAGAAAATTAAGGGCTTTGGGATCATGTACCAGGCTGTCTACCCAGAAACTTCCAAGATACTCTTTTGGATTTTTTTTATTGTCAACAGCAACCAGGTCGGGCCGTACATTAAATCCATGTTCGATACGACCAAGCGTAATCGGGAAAGAACCGCCACCATGTGCAAAGGCCACTTTCAGTTTGGGGAATTTTTCAAAAATTCCTCCAAAGATCATCGAGCAGATTGCACGACTGGTTTCCGCCGGCATCCCAACCAGCCAGGGTAACCAATATTTTTGCATCTGGTCTTCGCCCATCATTTCCCATGGGTGTATGAATAATGAACAATTCAATTCTTCAGCAGCTTCATAAAAAGGAAGGAAGATATTGTCGCTTAAATTTTTTCCTAAAATATTTGAACCGATTTCCAGACCGGGCATTTTTAATTCTTTCACACAACGTTCCATTTCTTTTATGGCCAGGTCGGTTTGCTGCATGGGTACTGTTCCAATTCCAATAAATCGATCCGGATGATTGGAAACTGTTTCTGCAATATGGTCATTGAAAAAGCGGGATGTTTCATGCCCATCTTTTGCATTAGCCCAATAATTAAATAATACCGGGATGGTTGACAACACCTGTTGTGATACAGCATATTCATCCATATCAATGAATCGGGGTCCGGGTTTATAGCAATTTTCTTCAACTACCCTGAAAAGCTTATCAGCCTTCATCATGCAGGCATCACAATTCCGGTGTTCCAAATGAACGAACTCTCCATAGCCAAATTTTTTAGCCCAGTTGGGCATATGTTCCGGCATGATATGCGTATGAATATCTATCTTTTGAATGGACATGAAAAGTCTTGATTTTTATTTTATTTCTTAACAGGAGCTTCCATCAGGGTGCCACATTTCTTGCAGGTCCGGTTTTCATCCGATGCATAAAAATGATCCATGATAGGTGGCAACTGATTTACGATGTCTTTTACAAATACAAACTCTTCGTATAATTTATTGCCGCAATTTTCGCAAAACCACATGAAGGCATCTTTTTCATTTTCCTCATCTTCTCTTACTTTTTCAATCACCAATCCAACGGTATTCTCCGGTCTTTGCGGTGAATGGGGTGTCATGGGTGGTAGCAAAAACATATCCCCTTCATGGATGGGAATGTTTCTTGGCACACCGTTATCGATTATTTTTAAGACGATATTCCCTTCCATCTGGAAATATAATTCTTCACTTTCATTGTAATGATAATCCTTGCGGGCATTAGGGCCACCAACAACCATCACAATAAAGTTTTCGGCATCCTTGTACACACATTGGTTGCCTACAGGAGGTTTCAACAAATGACGGTTATCGTCGATCCATTTTTTTAAATTAAAGGGGGCTGCAATGGGCATTTGAAATGGGGTTTTAAAATTAAAAACGGGAATAAGTTTGAAACAGTTTTGTAGCAATAATTCCTGCAAATAAATGAATGCTTTACTATTCAACGAAAAATACGACAATTTTCTTTAGGTTTGAGTATCGTATAATTTATGAATATGGATATATCATTAAAAAATAAAACGGCTGTTATCTGTGGAAGTTCCCAGGGAATTGGTTTGGCAATAGCCAAAGAACTGGCTTCTCTTGGTGCCCATTGCATCTTATTGGCACGCAATGCAGAAACCCTGGCAGAAGTGATTCAGGAACTTCCAAATAATTTCAATCAACGGCATCATTTTTATGTGGCTGATTTCAATAAGCCCGAAGAACTGAAAAAAATAATTGAATCATTCGTTAACCTGCATCCAGTTCATATATTAATCAACAATTCCGGTGGGCCGGCATCGGGTCCCATTACTGATGCAACGGAAGAAGAATTTATCAATACATTCAACCGGCACCTGATCTGTAATCATATAATGACGCAGGCCGTTATCCCTTCCATGAAAGCCGAAGGATATGGACGCATCATCAATATCATTTCTACATCTGTAAAAGTGCCTTTGCCTAACCTGGGTGTATCAAATACCATTCGTGGTGCTGTTGCTTCCTGGTCAAAATCAATGGCCAATGAATTGGGGCAATTTAATATTACCGTTAACAGTGTTTTGCCCGGAGCAACCAAAACGCAACGATTGGAAAATATTATTTCGAAGAATGCAGAAAAAAAGAATCTGGATGTGGCTGTGTTGGCAAATGAAATGATGAATGAAATACCTATGAAGCGTTTTGGTGAAGCATCTGAAATTGCTGCTGTTGCTGCCTTTCTGGCATCTCCTGCAGCATCCTATGTAAATGGGGTGAGTATACCAGTTGATGGTGGACGAACAGGGACTATTTAGTTAATTTGGAGGGATAGTTAATAGGTTAATAAGTTAATAGGTTAATTGGTTTATATAGGGGATAGTTAATTGGAAGAAGAAATTTTTGTAAGAGATTCTTAATCTATAAACAAGGTCTGTAATGGACTATACACTAGAAAAATTGGAAGTTTACCGATTGGCAGAATTGTTTTCTGATGAGAATTGGGAAATCGTAAAGGACTGGAATAGTTATAAAAAAGATACCATTGGAAAACAAATAGTACGTTCGGCTGATTCGATTTCTGTAAATATTGCTGAAGGATATGAACGATTTTATAATAAAGAGAGTAAACAGTTTTACTTTTATTCCAGAGGTTCAATCTAGGAAACAAAATCATGCATTGGAAAATGTAAAAGAAGAAATTTTGTAGAAGAAGATAAGGCTGATGAACTTCTTGAAAAAGCAGATACTATTTTAATAGAACTAAATGCCTTTATCAAGTTTGTATCAAATTCGGTAACACATAATCCAAAATTTTAAAAAACCTGTATAACTTATTAACCATTTAACCAATCAACTTGCACATACCATATCATCTGGAAAATTTTATTGGCGGAAATTTTATTGGTCCGTTGAGTGGACAATTCATGAATAATATAAATCCTGCAACAGGTGAAGTATTCAGTCAGGTTCCGGTCAGCAATGAAAAAGATGTTAGTCTTGCGGTGGAAGCTGCAAAAAAAGCATTTCCATCCTGGTCGCTAACTTCCGTGGATAAGCGACACGAAATACTGAACCGGATTGCAAGTTTGATTGATGAGTACCAGGATGAATTGGCTATGGCTGAAACAACCGATAATGGTAAACCATTAAGGTTGAGTAAGAAAGTGGATATTCCGAGAGCATCATCGAATTTTCGATTTTTTGCCACGGCAATATTGCACTTCGCATCGGAGAGTCATGCTATGGAAGACAAGGCCATTAACTATACTTTACGTCAACCATTGGGTGTTGTTGCCTGTATATCTCCATGGAACCTTCCCTTGTATCTGTTCACCTGGAAAATAGCCCCGGCACTAGCCGCCGGCAATTGTGTAGTTGCGAAACCTTCTGAAGTTACTCCTTTAACTGCGTTTCTTCTTGGGCAGATTTGTAAAGAAGCCGGGTTGCCTGATGGGGTTTTAAATATCATTCATGGTACAGGCCCGATTACCGGTGAAGCCATTGTAAAACATCCGGACATAAAAGCAATCTCCTTTACCGGTAGTACAAGAGCAGGTGAACAGATTGCAGGTATTGCAGCACCAAAGTTTAAAAAACTGTCATTGGAACTGGGAGGGAAAAACCCGAATATTATTTTTGCCGATTGTGATTGGGATAAGATGATGCAAACAACGATTCAATCTGCATTCAGCAATCAGGGACAGATATGTTTATGTGGCAGCCGTATTTTAATTGAGGAATGCATCTATGAAAAATTTAAAAATGAATTTGTTGCACGTACAAAAGCTTTAATAGTAGGAGATCCTTTAGATGAGCATTCAAATCAGGGAGCTATTGTAAGTAAAATACATTTTGATAAAATATTGGCTTGTTTAGCAACCGCAAAACAAGAGGGCGGTAAAATTATCTGTGGTGGAAATTCCATAAAGATGAAAGGTCGTTGTGCAGAAGGATATTTTATTGAGCCAACAATCATTGAAGGGTTAGGGGCTGATTGTATAACTAATCGGGAAGAAATATTCGGACCAGTGGTAACACTGCAATCTTTCAAAACGAATGAAGAAGCGTTGATGTTGGCCAATGCATCGAGCTATGGGTTGGCTTCTACCATTTGGACACAGGATATTTCCAAAGCTAATCAGATGGCTTCCAAAATTGAAAGTGGCATCGTCTGGGTCAATTGCTGGTTATTGCGAGATTTGCGTACACCCTTTGGCGGGATAAAAAACAGTGGTGTTGGCCGGGAAGGAGGTTGGGATGCTTTAAAGTTTTTTACAGAGGCTAAAAATGTTTGTATTCAATTTTAATTTACTTTAAAATAATTCATTATTGTGTAGGTTATTAAATTTGAATTGTTAGTGTTATATTGAGATAATACCGCTTATAAACAGTAAATAGTCCAATGCGCTTTTCTGCGGTATAATACCATCTAAGATTTACACATAGTCCGTTGGACTATTTAGTAAATC
>JAYWEL010000282.1:0-15141 GCA_043779285.1 Chitinophagaceae bacterium
TTGATTTACTAAATAGTCCAACGGACTATGTGTAAATCTTAGATGGTATTATACCGCAGAAAAGCGCATTGGACTATTTACTGTTTATAAGCGGTATTAGTTGTTTTAATTCCCGGATTAGATTTAAGATCAAACTGATTTTATACTTTAAGCATGATTTTCTATTGGTATAAAAGCAGTAAAAACTTATCTTTGCCGACTAAAATTCTAGATAAAATGTCAACAATGACCAAAAACACAATCGATTTTGACCTGAAAAATAAAGTAGCCGATATCAGTCTTGCTGCTTGGGGACGTAAAGAAATTCGTCTTGCAGAAGCCGAAATGCCCGGATTAATGTCTCTTCGTACCGAATATGGTCCTACTCAACCTTTAAAAGGTGCCCGTATTGCTGGATGTTTACACATGACCATTCAAACGGCAGTTTTAATAGAAACTTTAATTGCTCTTGGTGCTGAAGTAAAATGGAGCTCATGCAATATATTTTCTACACAGGATCATGCTGCTGCTGCAATTGCGGCTGCTGGTATTGGTGTTTTTGCTTGGAAAGGACAAACGCAGGGAGAATCAGACTGGTGTATTGAGCAAACCTTATTCTTTGGAGCTGCAGACCGTCCATTGAATATGATTTTGGATGACGGTGGTGATTTGACCAATATGGTTTTTGATGTTTACCCTGAATTAATTCAGAACATTAAAGGGCTTTCAGAAGAAACAACAACTGGTGTACACCGCCTTTATGAAAGAATGGAAAAAGGAACTTTACCGATTCCTGCAATAAATATCAATGATTCGGTTACCAAATCAAAATTCGACAATAAATATGGTTGCAAAGAATCGTTAGTGGATTCTATCCGTCGTGCAACAGATGTGATGATGGCTGGAAAAATAGCGGTTGTTGGTGGTTATGGTGATGTAGGTAAGGGATCTGCAGCTTCTTTGCAAGGTGCCGGTTGCAGGGTCATTGTCACGGAAATTGATCCGATCTGTGCTTTACAGGCAGCCATGGATGGTTTTGAAGTAAAGCCTATGTTGGAAGCCGTTAAAGAAGCGGATATTGTTGTTACCGCTAGTGGTTGCCGTGATTTGATTACGGAATCTCATTTCCGCAATATGAAAGACAAAGCAATCGTTTGTAATATCGGGCACTTTGATATAGAAATAGACATGGCTTGGTTGAATACAAATTATGGTCATACAAAAGATACTATCAAACCACAAGTAGATTTATATAATATTGAAGGAAAAGATGTCATTGTTTTGGCAGAAGGAAGATTAGTAAACCTGGGTTGTGCAACCGGCCATCCTAGTTTTGTAATGAGTAATTCATTTACAAACCAAACCCTTGCTCAGCTTGAGTTATGGATCAATACAGATAAATATGAAAACAAAGTTTATGTGTTACCAAAACATTTAGATGAAAAAGTAGCCCGTTTGCATCTTGCAAAAATTGGTGTTGTATTGGAAGAATTAACTACTACTCAATCAGCATATTTGGGTATTCCGAAAGAAGGGCCATTCAAACCGGAAATGTACCGATACTAATTTTGAAATCCTGAATAAGGATGTATCGAAGCATCAACTTATAAAAAAAGCACTCCACAAAATTGAGTGCTTTTTTTATACCCGAAAATATTTATACTTATCGTAAAAACACGAAGTTGTTTTACTAATTGTAAATTCAAATAAATAATTTAATTTTCCATTCTAAAATATCCAACCTATGAACAAACTCAGGAAGCTAGAGATTAGCCTCGTAATGAATTGGGCCTACATCATCAGTGTATTAGTATTAATGGCCATTAACAAGATTCAAAAATTTTAATATTTACTTATTATTCCTTAATTTTATATGAAGGATTAAACCTTGAGCATTTCTTCATTAAAAAAGAGTTCAGCATTTGTTGAACTCTTTTTCATTTTGTGACTACAAAATCTTTTCACAAAATGAATATTAATTTTTAACCCGAACTTGAATTCAAAATCATCGTTCGGCATTACTGGCAATATGAATTGCAAAACCAGCTATAGCAGTATCCTTTAACAGATTAACAAATGCTTCATGTTGAACTTCCAAGCTACTCCCATTCAAATAATTTGGCAAGTGAATAGTAAGAATAAAAATTACTAATAAAAATGCAAGGAAATAGCCTGCATATCGCACTTTCCAGTTGATAATGAATGAAACACCGGCAATGATAAAGGCAACACCAACAAGATACACCCAGTAAATGCCTCCCGGTAAATAAGTAGGTACCCAAACTAAAAGGCTTTGCGGTTCTTGAAAATGATAAATACCAAAAACAATCAAGACAATAGCCAATAATGAAATTGAAATTCGAGATATTAATTTTTGTTTCATAATGATTTTTTTGATACTATAAGTTACTCAATTAATGGCTTTAAAAAAAACATTTTCCAAACATCTGTCTAAACCATAGCAATAACCATTTATCGGGATTCAAAATAAAATTGAAAACAACGTATCAAACAACGAAATGTCAGAAAAAATCATCCTATCTTAGAATTGCACAAAACTATAATATGAAAAAGTCATGTACATTTCTTTTGTTCCTTTTGGGGTTTTACTTTGGTCAATCTCAAATCATTCATAAACCAAAATTGGTAATCGGCATCACGATTGATCAGATGCGTTGGGATTATCTATACCGGTATGAAAACAGATTTGCTTCAAATGGTGGATTTAAACGCTTATTGAATAAAGGTTTTAGTTGTGAGAATACGTTGATACCATATACCCCTACGGTTACCGCTTCGGGCCATGCCTCCATTTACAGCGGTTCGATTCCTGCAATTAATGGAATTACCGGAAACTCCTGGTTTGATAATGTAAATCAACAATATGTGTATTGTACAGACGATTCAACAGTTTCGCCTGTTGGAACAACGAGTGTTGCCGGGAAAATGAGTCCGGTAAATATGTTGTCCAACAGCATTTGTGATGAATTGAAATTGGCAACAAATTTTAGAAGTAAAGTAATCGGTATTGCTTTAAAAGATCGGGGCGGCATTTTACCGGCAGGACATAGTGCAGATGCGGCTTACTGGTATGACAGTAAATCTGGCAATTGGATAACATCAACGTATTATATGAATGAATTACCTACTTGGGTAACTGCTTTTAATAATGAAAAAAACATTGATAAATATTATCAGAAAGGATGGAGTACAATGTATCCCAAAGAATCCTATTTGCAAAGTACAAATGATGAAAACGAATATGAGGTAAAAGCTTTAGGGCCAGGCGGATTTCCTTATGACTTAAGACCTTTGGTTGGCAAAAATTATAATGCAATACTTGCCACACCTTATGGCAATACCTTGACAACGGAATTTGCAAAAAATGCTATTAAAAATGAAAAACTTGGAGCTGATTCGATTACTGACTTCTTAGCAATTAGCTATTCATCACCCGATTATGTGGGCCATTCTTTTGGACCAAACTCGATAGAAACAGAAGATACCTATCTGCGCCTTGATAAAGAGCTTGGGGAACTTCTCGACTTTTTTGATGCAACGGTGGGCAAGGATCAATATCTTTTATTTTTATCGGCCGATCATGGTGCAGCTCATGTACCTGCCTTTCTGAAAGACAAAAAAATTCCTGCAGGAAATATCAACATACAGTTTTTGGTAGATACTTTAAATAAACAGCTCAAAGACAAATTTGGAAAAGTCAACCTCATCCAGGATATTATTAATTCCCAGGTTGTTATCAACTTGCCTTTGATTGAGGCAAATAATAAAGTAAGAATAGAGGATGTCACTAAAATAATCTTACATTATTTGGCTAATGAAAAATCAGTCTACCGTACATTTTTATTGGATGACTTACAAAACACAACACTTAACAGTACTTTAAAATCCATGATTGCTAACGGCTATTACCCGGCAAGATCTGGCCATATTCAAATCATTTTCAAACCACAGTGGATTGAAAATTTTGAAAAAGGTGGAACAACACATGCTGTTTGGAATCCTTATGATGCACATATTCCGTTGATATGGTATGGATGGAATATAAAAAATGGGGCAGTTAACCGGAAAACTTATATGACAGATATTGCACCCACATTAGCTGCACTTTTAAAAATTCAGGAACCCAACGGATCAATTGGAAACGTAATTACTGAACTTTTGAAATAGAATTTATTTCTTTCTTACCAAAACATATTCTAAATTTCACTAACCTTACCTGATTGAAACTGTTTGAATTAACAATCATTAATAAATGTTTTATGAAACACATCAGGTATTTAATCTTGTTAGTAATTTCTATCAGCCCAATTTTTATTGATGCACAAAAGAAAAAAGTAGACCGGGAAGACTTTTTTAAAGATGAACGAGTCCTAGAAATGAAATTAACTACAGATATCAGACAATTGATAATCGAGAAAAAAAGCCTTAATCCAGTGAATGCAAGCGTTTCTTTAAAATTTCCGGATAGCAGTATCATTAATGAAAAAATTACTATAAAACCCCGAGGCATTTTCAGAAAAAATAATTGCGATATGGCATCGTTATTATTTGAATTTAAAAATGAGGAAGCCCCACTCCTTTCTTCCCTTAAAAAATTAAAAATGGTTGGCGGCTGTGGCAAAACGGCTAGTGATGAGCAATTAGTTTTGAAAGAGTATATTATTTATAAAATGTATAACCTTTTTACAGATATGAGTTTAAGAGTTCGTTTATTAAAAATAGAATACATTGATAGTGAAAAAAGAAATAAACCTTATACACAATATGGATTTTTAATTGAAGACATAGATGATATGGCCAAACGCAATAATTGCCAGGAGAAAGAAAATGTTAATTACCATCCAGAACGGACGCAAAGAAAACTTACCACATTAGTTTCTATGTTTCAATATATGATCGGCAATACTGATTGGTCGATTACCTATTATCATAATATAAAATTAATAGTGCCCAAAGAAGATACCACGAAGCTCCCTTTTGTAATACCTTATGATTTTGATGTAACAGGTTTTGTAAATGCAGCGTATGCCGTCCCTGCTGCAGAATTAAATCTTTCCAGTGTAACAGAACGGTTATACCGTGGTTTTCCAAGAACCATTGCGGAAATTGAAGAAACTGCATCTGTTTTTTTAGAAAAAGAAAAAACAATTTATGCTATGCTTGAGAACTTTCCCCAATTTACAAAATCAAGTAAGAAAGAAATGAACAATTTCCTTGATGATTTTTTCAACACACTAAAAAATAAAAAACTGTTGCAAAAAGTATTTATAGATAACGCCCGAAGTGGATAAAAACTATGATCAACTATTTATCCAGCAACGATTTTACATAAATAAACATTAACAACCATAGATGAAAATAAATACTGAACTACTTAGAGAAACCGCACTTTTTGTAAAACAATACCTACATGAAAACTTAACTGATAAATGTTCATTTCACAATTATGAACATACTGAAAACATTGTACGTTACTGCGATGCTCTCGGGTTGAATATGGATTTGGGAAAGCAGGACCTAATGACACTTCATCTTGCTGCGTGGTTCCAGGAAACCGGTTTTTGTTCCAATCCTCAAAACCAAGAAGAAGTTTCCGCAAATATTGCCAGAGATTATTTTAAAGAAAAAGGATTAGACGAAGAGACTATAAATACAATTACAGAATGCATCTTGTCTACCCGAAGCCCACAACAGCCCGTTTCACTTATTGCCCAGGTTCTATGTGATGCCAATATGTATTATCTGGCAGATAAAAATTTTTTATCCAAAATCGAAAAACTTCGACTGGAATTATTGAGTTTATATAATACCAAATACACGGATGAAGAATGGCTTTTAGAAAATATAAACAAACTGAACAATCATTTTTATTTTACTTCCAGTGCAAGAAAATTATTTGAAAAAGACAAGGAAAAAATAAAGCAAAAACTGAATGATCAATATAATATTTTACATAAATTTCAGACCGAAATAAATAATCCATTAAATACGGTTCCAAATCTAAATGACAACCTGCCTAATCATGAAGGCGACATGAAGTTGGAACGTGGTGTTGAAACACTTTTTAGAATCACTGCCAGACGACACATGGAACTGGCTACGATGGCCCATGACAAAGCAAATCTCATTATCAGCATTAATGCAATTATTTTTTCAATTATCCTTTCCGTACTTGTTGTTAAACTAGATGAACACTCGTACCTTATTTTTCCAACGTTATCATTGATATTAACCTGTGTTACAACTATCGTAATTGCCATTACAACTACACGTCCAAGGATATTGAAAGACACCAACAACCATGATCAGAAACATGCCAATACGCAGGAAAGAAACATTTTATTTTTTGGCCATTTTACCAAAATGTCACTTGATGAATTTGAATTGGCCTTGAAAAAAACGTACAATAACAGGGAACTGCTTTATGAAAGTTTATCCAAAGACATTTATTACCAGGGTAAGATATTAGTTTGGAAATATAAATACATCAGCATCTCTTATAATGTTTTCCTAATTGGCTTTATCGTTTCCATCATCGCTTTCATTTTGGCTTTTGCATTTCATTAATCAATACATTTAATCTTTGCTTTTGTATACCAATTTAAAAAAAATAGCAACCCTTATTTTTGCAACTACTCTTTTATCCAGTTGTATTGATCAACCCCAATCTACAAAAAATATTTATCCTGAAAATCCGGATTATCATTTTAATGAACCCGACAACATTTGGGAACTTCCAAATACGTTAAAAGAAATATCCGGCATAACATTATTGAATGATTCAATAATGTTATGCCAACAAGATGAAGAAGGCTATTTGTATTTTTATAATCTGAAAAGCAAGCAAGTTGAACAAAAAATCAGATTTGACTCTGATGCCGACTATGAAGATATCACCATTGCCGATAATGCTATTTTCATCTTAAGATCAAATGGATGGATCTATGCAATTGGAGACAAAAATAATATAACGGAGCCCGTTATCTATAAGACCGGTTTAGCACTTAAGAATGATCCGGAAGGAATATGTTTTGACAGTTCAACCAATAGCTTACTTATTGCATGTAAAAATCAAACAGGACTAAAAAATTCCGGCAAATATGACAAAGCTGTTTACGCATTCGACCTTACAACCAATAAGCTTTCAACAGAGCCGGCATTGATATTTTCTCTGAAACATTTTGGACCTTCTGCAATCGCTATTCATCCTTTAACAAAACATATTTTTATTTTATCCGCTTCAAAAAACAAGGTCATCGAATTCAATTCATCAGGAACGATTCTATTTGAAAATGATTTGAAGCATCCCCAATTTAAACAACCGGAAGGATTAGCTTTTTCAACAAATGGCGATCTGTATATTTCCAATGAAGGGAAATCAGGCAAAGCCAATATTTTATTTTTCCGTAATATGAAATAATAAAACATCTTTTATTGAAAGGCTATTCGATACTGAATAGATCTGCTATTTCCCATTTAAACATATTTATTTCCACATATCAAAAAACAAAATGAAAACCTAACTGATTAGTAACTTGCAGAATGTTTTCGAAAAAGATACCCTTTATATTTTTCTTTTTATTTTCATTTGCATTTATTTCCTCTGCACAGTTAATGGCAGATAATAGTCATAGCACTCCCCTGCAAATGAAAAATGCGGATAATAACAAAAATTTTCAACTTAATATCAACCGGACTACCAGTGAAATAAAAATTGATGGCATACTCAAGGAAGATATCTGGAAGAACCTTGAAGTAAAAACTAATTTCCATCAAAACTTTCCGTACGATAGTTCAAAAGCCCTCATGCAAACGGAGGTCTACTCCACATTTGATGATGACAATTTATATATTGCTGCCATTTGCTATCAACCTAAAAAGTATGTTGTTCAAAGTTTAAAAAGAGATTTTGGAAATGGATCATCCGATATATTTTTTATTTTGATTGATCCGTTTAAAGACAAATTGAATGGATTCTATTTTGCAGTCACCCCTTACGGCGTGCAAAAAGAAGGCCTTATTTTCAATGGCACTGATATGAGCGTAGATTGGGATAATAAATGGTTCAGCGAAGCCACTCAGCATGAAGATAAATACATTGTAGAAATAGCTATACCCTTTAAAACACTACGCTATAAACTGAATACTAAAGATTTAAACGAATGGAATATTAATTTCTGCCGCAATAATTTATTGATAAATGAACGCAGCAGTTGGGCCCCTATCGGCAGAAACTTCCGGATGATCGACATCAATTTTAATGGTACAATGAAATGGGAAGATGCACCACCAAAACCGGGTTCAAATACTTCCATCATTCCATTTCTTACAACAGGAAGCAGCAAGAATTTTATTACCAATACTCCAGTTAAAAAAGAAATAGCCGCAGGCTTTGACGCAAAGTTTGCTCTAACAACTTCACTAAACTTGGATGTTACCGTAAATCCGGATTTTGCACAAGTAGAAGTTGACCAACAGGTAACCAACTTAAGCAGGTTCGAAATTTCTTTTCCGGAGAGAAGGCAATTTTTTCTTGAAAACCGAGATCTTTTTGGAAGCTTTGGAACAGGAAGTGTAAACCCGTTTTTTTCTAGAAGAATTGGCCTTGGCAGAAATATGAATAATGGTCAAAATGTAAAGGTCCCCATTATTGCTGGTATGCGACTAAGTGGCCGATTGAATAAAGACTGGAGAATTGGCTTATTGAATATGCAAACTGCTAAAAGTGAAGACTTTGGTTTGCCTTCAACAAATTTTACAGTTGCCGCTGTTCAACGACGCATAGGTTTAAGAAATAACCTCGGATTTATTTTTGTAAATAAAGACGAATTGAACAATCCTACTTCTAAAACAAGATTCAATCGAGTTGCCGGTTTAGATTTTAATTTGGCTGACAAATCGGGTAAATTAAGTGGTAAGACTTTTATTCATAAAACTTTTACGCCGCTTAGTCTGAAAGGACAGTATGCCATGGGGACAGGTATGAGATACAATGGCTTGAAATATAATCTGGACTATACCTATTTAAATATTGGCACTAATTACAAATCAGATGCTGGTTTTGTACCTCGTAATGGATATTATAGGCATGAAGGAAATATGAGTTTTATTTTCTTTCCAAAAGGGAAACTAAAAAACAAGATCAACAGTATTCGATTCGGTCCTGACTTTGATTTATTTTACGGAAAAAATAACAAACGAACTACTGACTGGGATGCAGGTGCAACATTCAGAATAGGATTTCAAAACAGTGCAGAATTGTCTGCTTCTCTTTTACGTTTTGATTACACCTTTCTTTTCGATGCTTTTGATCCGACAAATACAGGTGGTGCAAAATTGCCTGCAGGCTCCAGTTTCACATATAAGAGTACCCGCATAAGTTTCAGAAGTAATCAACGAAAAAAACTATTCTTTAATGTTACAACCAGGCTTGGAGAATATTTTAATGGCCAGATTTCGCAACATCAAACCAGTTTAAGTTACCGGGTGCAACCATTAGGTATTTTTAGCTTAGATGTAAATTATACAAAAATCAATTTACCAGCTCCTTACAATGATGCTACACTTTGGCTAATTGGTCCTAAAGCAGAATTATCTTTCAGTAAATCGGTATTTTTCAATGCATTCCTCCAATACAATAATCAGGTAAATAATTTTAATTTAAATGCAAGATTGCAATGGCGTTTTAAACCAGTGAGTGATTTCTTCCTGGTTTATACAGATAATTATTTTGCTTTTGATGATGCCAAAACATTTGTAAACAACAGAGCTGTTCAAGGCTTTCAAAATAAGAACCGGGCTATTATAGCCAAGTTCACGTATTGGTTCAATTTATAATTTTATAAAAATAATTACCCTTCATTTTTGATTTGATTGTTATTTTTGAATAATGAATCATTTGACCAAGCTTTCTGTAAACATTAATAAAATTGCTACTCTTCGAAATAGTCGGAATGGCAATAACCCCGATGTTGTAAAAGCCGCAATAGATGCGCAGCTTTTTGGTGCAGACGGAATTACAATACATCCACGCCCCGATGAACGGCATATCCGATATGAAGATGTAAGAGCTATTAAACTAATCATCAATACCGAATTCAATATTGAAGGAAACCCAACTGAGCAAAAATTTGTTGACCTGGTACTTGAAGTAAAACCTCATCAGGTTACCTTGGTTCCCGATGCATTGGGTCAGCTTACATCCGATCATGGATGGGATATCATTAAACATAAATCTTATCTGATCGACATGATTACCGTTTTTAAAACAGCAGGAATTCGTACATCTATTTTTTGCGACCCGATAATTGAAATGGTGGAAGCTGCAGCAGAAACCGGAGCAGACCGGATTGAATTATATACTGAAAGTTATGCAAAGGAGTTTGCAAAAGGGAATAAGGAAATGGGAGTAAAACCCTTTGTAGATGCTGCTTTGAGAGCTAATGAATTGGGTATTGGTTTAAATGCAGGCCATGATCTTGATTTGAATAATTTGAAATACCTGAAACAGAAAATTCCTTTTTTGAATGAAGTAAGTATTGGTCATGCACTCATCTGTGATGCTATTTACTTAGGTTTTGAAAATAGTATCCAATTATATAAAAGACAATTGAAATAATATTTACTCGCAGCCAAGCAATTCACATAATTTATTTTCCAGGTCAGCACCTCGCAAGTTTTTGCCAACAATTCTGCCAGACGGGTCAATCAAATAATTTTGGGGTATACTGGAAACTTTATATAAAACAGCCGCTTCGTTATTCCAGAATTTTAAATCACTGACATGTGTCCAAGTTAGGTTATCATCATAAATTGCTTGTAGCCATTTCTCTTTCTGACCCTCTCTTTCCAAAGAAACACCCAACACGGTGAAATTTTTATTTTTAAATTTTTGAAAATTGGCTACCACATTCGGGTTTTCATTTCGGCAAGGTCCGCACCAGCTTGCCCAAAAATCAAGTAATACATATTTACCTTTAAACGACGACAAGGCCACATCCTTACCAGATGTATCTTTCTGCACAAAATCAAATGCTTTACTTCCAATGGAACCAAATTTAGCTAGTTCAATTTTTTCCATTAACATTTTTCCCATGTTGGAATTTTTGACTTCGGTATCCAAAATATCAAATCTGCTTTCAAGTAAAAACGGATCATTATTAATCTGCGATGTCACATATAACAGAAATGGAGAAATGATTGATTGTTTATTGGTTTGAACAAAATTGTCAATTTGTGTTTGAAGAGCCTTCAGCGTACTGGTATATCTTTTCATTAAACTATCCCTCAGGATACCGGGAGCAGTTGTATTTAATTGGTTTGCGTTGGTATTCATTTCTACAAACAAAGGATCAAAAATCTTTTTAAAAAGTTGAAATTCACTATTAGACTTCGATCCGAATATTTTTAAATTCGCTAACTCATGGCCGGCTCCGGTTACAGACATATTGCTGTTTTCCAAATAAAAATAAATAGGTGGCTCGGTACCGATAGATAAAAAATGTAATGTTGGTTCATCAACTCTTCCTTTAAGAGTAAACTTTCCTTTGGAAATATTGGTAGATACTAAAACACTGTTATCATTCGTATTCAGAATTTTTATATCCATCCCATCAGGTACATCGGTAATCATACCGGATATAACAAAGCCAGTATCCGATACAGTTTTTTGTGCAATCATTATCGAAGGAACTAAAAGAAAAAGAAAAAGCAAATTTTTCATCATATTCATTTTATTAAGCCTAATTCAACATACAATTATACAAAAAATGGTTTATGATTTTCGCATTTTTGTGTAAAATAACTACTTGTTAACGACGATCTGGATTCCAAACAGGTTGTAATTTTTATTTACTACCCCTGTTTGCTATCCAAGTATTGAATCGATAAACTCTTTGGTTGTTTGGTTTATATCTATAGAATTTTCTAGTTTACGGATATAGGCACTTCCAATAATGGCACCGTTTGTATAAGTGCAAACTGCTTCAAATGAAGCTTTGTCTTTTATTCCAAAACCGGCCAAAATCGGATTTTTCAAATTCATTTTTTTCAACCGATTAAAGTAAGAAGCGGTTGCACTAAAATCAATCTCTGTTCCAGTAATAGAGGAAGTTGAAACAACATATAAAAACCCACTGCTCAATTCATCTAATTGTCGGATTCTTGCTTCGGCAGTTTCCGGTGTAACCAAAAAAATAAGATCCAATTCTAATTTTGAAAAGAGTGATTTATATTTTGTTTCAAATTCTATGATTGGCAAATCAGGTAATATCAATCCATCAATACCCAATTCTTTTGCCTGAGTACAAAATTTTTCTACCCCATATTGCATGATGGGATTAAGATAACCCATCAGGATTACCGGTATAGTAATCTCATTTCTGAAACCCTTTAACTGTTCAAAGAGTTTGTGAATAGTCATTCCATTTGCCAAAGCAATGCTGCTGCTATGCTGAATAACCGGCCCATCGGCCAGTGGATCACTATAAGGCATACCCAATTCAATCATATCGGCGCCGTTATGCTGCAAAGCTTTCATTACTTCCAAAGTAGAATCCAGTTTTGGAAATCCGGCAGTACAATAAACATTTAAAATGTTTTTTCGTTTTCCAGCCATTTGTTTTTGCAATCTGTTCATTCAATAATTTTTTCCATTTTAATATTACTTCGTTGATAATCTACTTGGCCCATCGGTATTTCTACAAAGCCATATTTACGATACAAATGAATAGCCGGTGCCAATATTGTATTTGAATAAAGTATGATTCTTGGTGATGCAAGTAGTTTTGCTTTTTCAATACTAAACTCCATCAATCTATTCCCGATTTTTTTTCCTTGAAACTTTTCATCAACCGCCATTTTAGAAAACTCCAAACTGCCATCTGTATGACGGATAAAAGCAAATGTGCCGGCTATTTCATTGTCTACTCTGGCAAAATAAATTAGATGCCCTTCTTCAATAAAATATTTTACCGGGTCATCCAGTTGTGCTGCATCAATTGGTTCTACATAAAAATATTTTTCCAGCCAGGCAATATTTAGCCGACTGAAATCAGCAGCATATTTTTCTTCAAACTCAATGATCTCTATTACATTATTCATCATTCATCTTTTTCATATAAGTCGAAAGATCCTTATCTCCTCTACCTGATAAACAAATAACAACGATCGAATCTTTATTAAACTTTATGTGTTCAGGTATTATAAAATTTGATTTGTCTGATCCCAAGTTGATTCTTTGTTGCAATCCGGCCTCCCTCTCCTTTGGAGATAGACCGAGGGTGAGGCTTTTAAGTTTCGCTAATGCATGTGCACTTTCCAATGCAGGAATTATACCTTCCAATTCTGCCAACTCAAAAGCCGCATCCAATGCTTCCTCATCTGTTGCACTAATAAAATTTACACGGCCGCTTTCAAACAAATGCGCATGCATGGGGCCGATACCAGGATAATCCAATCCGGCTGAAATGCTATGTGGCTCTACTACCTGTCCATCTTCTGTTTGCATCAGCAAACTTTTACTGCCGTGTAAAATACCCGGCTTACCCAATTGAGTAGTAGCTGCACTAAATCCACTATTGATTCCTTGTCCGGCTGCTTCTACTGCAATTAATTTCACCGAAGACTCATCCAAAAAATGATAAAATGCACCTGCCGCATTACTTCCTCCACCAACACAGGCAATCACATGAGTAGGTAATTCATTACCTGTTTTTTCCAGAAGTTGTTTACGCATTTCTTCACTGATCACCGATTGAAATCGTGCTACCATATCGGGGTATGGATGCGGACCAACTACACTGCCAATTATATAATGCGTATCAACCGGATTATTGATCCAATCCCTGATTGCCTCATTCGTTGCATCCTTCAATGTTTTACTCCCACTAACAGCCGGAATCACGGTTGCTCCCAGCATTTTCATCCTTGCTACATTAGGTGCTTGTCTCTCCATATCTTTTTCGCCCATGTACACAATACATTCCAATCCCTTCAATGCACATACGGTAGCAGTTGCCACTCCATGCTGTCCTGCACCGGTCTCTGCAATAATTCTTTTTTTACCCAATCGTGATGCCAATAAAATCTGTCCGATTGTGTTATTGATTTTATGTGCGCCGGTATGACAAAGATCTTCACGTTTCAAAAAAATCTTTGTTTGATATTTTTCACTCAGCCTTTTTGCAAAAAATAATGGGGTTGGCCGACCAACATAATCAGTCAGAAGTTCTGCAAATTCTTTCTGAAATGCTGCTTCATAAATTATTTCCAGATACTTTGTTTTCAGCTCTTCCACATTTGGATAAAGTAATTCGGGGATATAAGCCCCTCCATAATTACCATAATAACCATGTTCATCGGGTTGAGTAAATGTTTGTACTTCCTTCATCATTTTTATTTAAATAGTTTTTGCGTCAATCATCAAAATATTGTTGAATACCCGCACATTGTCTTTCTTATCTAAAATTAATTATCAAAGTTTTCCAATGCATCATTTCAGCTCCATTTTGAATTTCAAAACCTTGGCCAAATCTTTTACACCAGGTTCTGTTTCAAAACCCACTCCAACTCACTAAATTCTATAGTCCATTCAGCAGCCCACCCAAGTGTGGATGAACCCGGGAGTATAAAGACTATGGGAAAACTTATTAATCAAAAGCCAATAAATGTTTATGCTAAACAGGTTGCAAAGCAACACTATCACTGTATAAAGTTTCAGGGTCAATATCTGCTTCGTTATCCCATTCCACCGTATCAAAACTTACTTTAGCGGTTTTAAACTTTGCTTCATCTTTTAGTTGTTTAAAGATGCCAGTTTCCAGATAGGGATTCATATCAAAAATCTTTTCTTCGCCATTTTTAAATTTCAGGCGGAGCTTGTAATTTTCTAAAGGAGTTACTTCTGTTACAGCAAAATACATGTTGCTTATTTTAAAGGTTCAATTGGAAAAGGCTTTTCACCATTTTGGCATAATACCCAGTCTGCTAATAATTCTTCCCGGTGTATTTCAATCCAGGCCGCCACCAGTCTCAGTTGTTTAGACGGCAATTCCCCTTCTGCTATTTCACAATCGTCAATTTTTACAGTTGCCGAATATTCCCCATAATAAACATGGATGTGCGGAGGGTTATGCTCTTTTG
>JAYWEL010000283.1:0-2690 GCA_043779285.1 Chitinophagaceae bacterium
TCGGTAAAAATCCAGTATAGACATTCATCAATTTTTTACCGTCGGTATTCCAGATACTTGCTTCCAGTTTCCCGGTCTCCGGAGTTTCTATTTCTAGTACAGCATTATCTAAAACAGGATTAGGGTAAATATTTACAAGCAGCAAAGTTCCCGGATCAGGAATATTGCGGACTGCTGTAGGAATGGTATTGTTTATATTTCTATTAAGATATATTCTGTATTCTCCGGGCTGTAAACTTATTGGCTGAGCAGAGCCAGTTGCAGTAATCGTAGTGCCAGATAAATAATCATACCATGTTCCTGCATGCTGAAATGTTACATTATCCGATATTGCATTCACTGTAAAATTTCCAACCACACAAATGTTTGATGTATCTGTTGTAATCTGCAGCCACTTAAATGCTCCCGAAAGACTGCTTGAAACCCTATTAGACATGTATGCATCTTTATACAAAGGATGTGCTCTTAATTTTAATAATTTACTATGAACATCATATAATTGCTTTCGCTGTACATTCTGTAAATAATCCCATCGGATGGGTTTTGGATCGAGCCTGCAATTATTATTGATAGTGCCATCTACACATCGGTTAATCGAAAAATCGTAACCCAGTTCTCCAAACTGCCAAAGCATTTTCGGGCCGGGCATGGTATACATAAACGCAGCTGATAATTCAATACGTTTTAATGCCGTATTTAAATCCTTAATATTATATGATCCCGATGAACTTCCAAACTGTAAATTTTTATACATCATTCTTTCTTCATCATGGCTCTCCATATAGGTAATCAAATATGGGTTTGTCCAGCCTCTGTTAGTAGAAAGCCCACCGACAAAATTTGATGTAGCAATAAACCCCATCGAAGCCTCGGAAAAATTATAATTCATATTTCCCCATAGAAGCATACCATAGTCTGAAAGTTCTTTTTCTTCGTTATTGGCTGCAAAATGTTCGAGTATGGTATATGAGCCGGGAGAATGAACCTGTAATGAATCGTGATATCTTTTCCAGATGGCAACACGGCTAGCATCATAGGCACTCCATGCAGAAACATCTGATCCGGAATTGACCTGTGTAAATCCTTTCGATAAATCAAACCGGAATCCATCAATCTTATATTCTTTTAACCAATGTTCTGTTACCCGGTTAAAGAAATATTTCGTCTGCAAGCTTTCATGGTTAAAATCATTGTATACATTGAACGGATGTTTTTCTACAGGATTAAACCATGGATTATTAGCTGCCGGCCGGTTATTGACAGCATCCCAATACAATGCTGCCAAAGGATTTTGACCGGTTGCATGATTCAGTGCAATGTCCATAATTACAGCAATGCCTTTTTTATGGCAGGAATCAATAAATTCTTTTAATGAATTACGGGGACCGTAATATTTATCTGGGGCAAAATAAAAATCAGGATTGTAGCCCCATCCAATATTGCCGCCAAACTCGTTGAAAGGCATAATTTCAATAGCATTTATTCCAAGGGTTTTAAAGTAATTCAAGGAATCTCTCAAAGTTTTCCAATCATGGGCCGCTACAAAATCTGGCAACAACAACTCGTATATCAACAAGCTTCTTTTATCTGGCCGGTTAAAATTAGTAACAGACCAATTGTATGCCGGTGCTGCTGTTTGCAGTACAGCAACAATACCCGTTTGTCCGGCAGGATAAGGTTTAAGGTTGGGGAAAGTTGCAGATGAGATGTATTGATCATTGAATGGATCGAGAATCATTTCTGCATAAGGATCTGCAATTTTCAAAACCCCGTCAACAAGGTATTGAAATACATAAGCGGTTCCGGGAGTAAGGCCGGTAATCTTTAACCACCAGTAATTTCCATCCGGGGTTTTGTTCATCTGGTATTGCGATTGCTCTGTCCAGTTATTCCCCTGGAATTCCCCAATTACAGTAACCCTGTTTTTCAATGGGGCATTTAAAACCAGCGTTACCGCAGTATTTCCAGCTTCATAATTAATCCCATCTCTTACTCCTGCTGGTAAAGCGGCGATGGTTACCGGATTAGCAATGAAGAAAGAAACTGTATCATACTTTGTAGTTACACCATCAAATGCTTCTGCAATTAATTGCTGGTTACCCGGCACAGTTATTATCGAACTTGCAGAAATTGTATTTACACCCGAAGTAGTTTGCACTTGTGTTCCATTCAGATAAAGCTTCAAGGTTGAAACCTTATTTGCAATGGCTATCATACTAATAGTATCACCAACGTTTTTAGTGATTGGTTCAAGAACCGGAACAAATTTTGGTTGCTTAAAAGGCACACTGAAACGAACAGCCAGGTTATTATCATACACCGGAATATACATGTCGCTTCCATCCGTATTACGCTGAACCCTGCAATCGGAAGTACATCCGCTGGATCTGAATAGAATAGTAATTTTCTGTATTTGTTCTCCAACGGGCACATTAAAAAAACTGCGGATATTATTGATCGTGTATTCCCATTTATTTGTTCCATCGGCTGTGGCCAAAGCACCTGCTTCGGTTGAGCCCCAGGTATATTTTACATATTTCCAGTTTGCCGGACCAGTACTTAAATTAGTAATGACCCCTACATGTACATATACATTTCCTGAGAACCCCTTCAATCCCTGGTTCCCTTTTGTCGCATCGACAGTCATGGTCATATTATCATTATCCGTTGCAAAACCCGGTGACCATGTT